>NZ_JAHZQQ010000002.1 GCF_019930045.1 Streptococcus australis
TTTATGCTGTTTTTCGCAATTCTAGTATATCAGATGAACGTGTCTTTTGTGTTGCACTTCATTTTACAACAGGGCTTGATAATATTTTGTCAGATTTTTCCTAAAAAATCAAGAGTTTGCAAAAAGATGTTAAAATGCTTGAAAGTGTTTACAAAAAGTGATAAAATGGTTGTTATAGAAGACTGAAAGCGAAATTTTCAATAAAGAAAGGAAGTATTATGAACACAGACGATACTGTAACCATTTACGACGTTGCCCGAGAAGCGGGTGTCTCAATGGCGACTGTTAGCCGTGTCGTGAACGGAAATAAGAACGTTAAGGAAAATACTCGTAAAAAAGTATTGGAAGTCATTGAACGTTTGGACTATCGTCCGAATGCAGTAGCTCGTGGGCTTGCGAGTAAGAAAACCACAACAGTAGGTGTTGTAATTCCAAATATTACCAATAGTTATTTCTCTACTCTGGCAAAGGGGATCGATGATATTGCGGAAATGTACAAGTACAACATCGTCCTTGCCAACAGCGATGAAGACGATGATAAAGAAGTTTCTGTTGTCAATACTCTTTTCTCAAAACAGGTCGATGGGATTATCTTCATGGGCTACCACTTGACAGAAAAGATTCGTTCTGAATTCTCTCGTTCTCGGACGCCGGTAGTCCTTGCTGGGACAGTCGATGTCGAACATCAATTACCTAGTGTCAATATCGATTACAAGCAAGCGACAGTAGATGCGGTTACACTATTGGCTAAACGAAATAAAAAGATCGCTTTTGTAAGCGGACCATTAGTGGACGATATCAACGGAAAAATTCGCCTGGCTGGATACAAAGATGCTTTAAAAGCAAAGAAATTGTCTTACAGTGAAGGTTTGGTCTTTGAGTCCAAATACCGCTATGAAGAAGGCTATAATTTGGCTGAACGCATTATTGCATCGAAAGCAACTGCGGCCTTTGTAACTGGGGATGAATTGGCAGCAGGTTTGCTCAATGGTCTAGCTGATCAAGGTGTGAAAGTACCGGAAGATTTTGAGTTGATTACTAGTGATGATTCACAAATTACACGCTACACTCGTCCAAACCTATCAACTGTAGGTCAACCACTTTATGACTTGGGAGCTATCAGTATGCGGATGTTGACCAAAATTATGCATAAGGAAGAATTGGAAGAAAGAGAAGTTCTTCTTGCCCATACTATCAATCATCGTGGGACTACGAAGAAGTAAAAACCAAAGGAAGCCAAGGCTTCCTTTTTTCTTGTCTCTGTATGAATCTCCGGTAAAACTTGAAGGGGTCTACTAAATCAGGTATAATAGAGGGTATGAAAGTTTTACTGTATCTAGAAGGAAAATCTGTTTTACAAAAATCGGGGATTGGTCGTGCCCTCCAACACCAGATGCATGCCTTGGATTTGGCTGGAATCCCCTACACTACAGATATTTTAGGAGACTACGATGTCGTTCATATTAATACCTATGGTCCTCGGAGTTTATTGCTGTTACATGCTGCTAAACGTCGGGGTAAAAAGGTCATTATGCATGGACATTCCACACGGGAAGATTTCCAAAATTCATTTATCGGGTCCAATTTGTTTGCTCCCTTATTTGGCAAATATTTGGCTCATATGTATAAAAAAGCCGATTTTATTATTACCCCTTCAGAGTATTCGAAACAGCTGATTCAGTCCTATGGGGTCAAGACTCCAATTGTCGCTGTTTCCAATGGGATTGATTTGTCTAAATATAAAAAAGATCCCAAAAAAGAAGAGGTTTTTCGGAAGCACTTTAATATCCAAGAAGGAGAGAAAGTCGTTCTATGTGCGGGTCTCTACTTTAGACGAAAAGGGATTGAAGACTTTGTAGAGGTGGCTCGTCGGATGCCAGATGTCCGCTTTATTTGGTTGGGGTCGATAAATAAATGGTTGATCCCTCGGGCTATTCGTCGTCTGGTCGAAAAAGATCATCCGAGCAACGTGGAATTCCCTGGCTATTTTAAGGGAGCTGTATTCCAAGGGGCAATGACAGGTGCGGATGCCTTCTTCTTCCCGTCTTATGAGGAAACGGAAGGGATTGTTGTCCTAGAGGCCTTAGCGGGTCACCAGCATGTTGTCCTCCGGGATATTCCAGTTTATCATGGTTGGGTGGACCAAGAGTCAGCAGAATTGTGTCATTCAGTGGATGAGTTTGTGGACTCTCTTGAAAAAGTCTTGTCTGGTCAAGTAGACAAGCGAGATGCGGGAGACCGGGTCGCTCAAAGTCGCTCAATTGATTTGGTAGCCGATCAACTAGTGAAAGCCTATCAGCAAGTATTGGAGATGTAATATGCGTATTGGATTATTTACAGATACTTATTTTCCGCAGGTATCGGGGGTTGCGACCAGTATTCGAACCCTTAAAACAGAATTGGAAAAGTTGGGACATACTGTTTTTATCTTTACGACGACGGATAAGGATGTCAACCGCTATGAGGACTGGCAAATTATCCGCATTCCAAGTATCCCTTTCTTTGCTTTTAAGGATCGGCGGATTGCTTATCGTGGCTTTACCAAGGCTTTGGCCATTGCCAAACAATACAAGCTGGATATGATCCATACACAGACGGAGTTTTCTTTAGGACTACTTGGGGTATGGATTGCTAAGGAGCTTCGGATTCCAGTGATTCATACCTATCATACCCAGTATGAAGATTATGTGCGTTATATTGCCAAGGGGATGGTTATCCGACCAAGTATGGTCAAGTACATTGTCCGTGGTTATATGAATGACTTGGATGGAGTCATCTGCCCGAGTGAGATTGTCTATGACCTCCTTCTGAAATATAAGGTCAAGGCTGAAAAACGGATTATTCCGACAGGAATTGAGCTGGCGAAGTTTGAACGCCCTGAAATCACACAAGTGGAAACGCAAGCCCTTCATGAAAAATTAGGCATTCAAGAGGGTGAAATCATGCTCTTGAGCTTGTCACGGGTTTCTTACGAGAAAAATATCCAAGCCGTTATTGCGGCCTTGCCTAAAGTGCTAGAAGAAAATGCGCATATTAAATTGATTGTGGCTGGAGATGGGCCTTACCTGGATGATTTAAAAAAACAAGCGGCCAAGCTTGGTGTATCAGATGCGGTGGTCTTCACAGGAATGATTCCACCAAATGAAACAGCTCTTTACTATAAGGCGGCAGATTTCTTCATTTCAGCTTCGACTAGTGAGACGCAAGGCTTGACCTATTTAGAGAGTATTGCTAGTGGGACACCCCTAATTGCTCAGAGTAATCCTTACTTAGATAATGTGATCAATGATCGGATGTTCGGAATCTTGTATGACCAGGAAGAAGATTTGGCAGCAGCTATTTTAGAAGCGACCTTAGCCACACCAGAAAAGGATGAGGCTAAGTGGGAGGAGAAGCTGTATGAAATTTCTTCGACAAACTTTGGGCGCAGGGTCTATGAATTCTATCTGGATGCCATTATTTCGAAAGATTTTTATAATGAACGTCATCCTGAGGAAAGCCGTACCAAACGGGTAACCAAGTCTATTGTGAAAATTCCACAAAAGGTCATTGCTATGCCAGTAAATGGGTCTGTGAGAATCATGAAAGGCTCCTTTAAACAGGTGAAAAAGATACGCAACATTACCAAGTTATTGGATTAGAGTTCATCTCAGAAGCTAGGGGTCCTAAAGAAAGGCTTCTGGCATAGTGGATAGGAAGCTTTTTCCTCTTGCAAAATATTTCAATCGTGCTATAATACTAGTCAGAGACATATCAAATCTAGGAAATCTGAAAGAGAGCGCGTGGGGCTGGAAATCGCGTAGAGGATAGGTTTGGGACTACTCGAGATACTTTTATGCAAACATAAAACGGTGGCCACGTTAGAGCCAATCAGAGGTGTTCCTCTTTTTTGAGGAACATAAATGAAGGTGGAACCACGTTGCGACGTCCTTTCGAGGAGGTCGCTTTTTTGTTTCTTTTGATGAAGAAATCAAAAAGAGTTTCACTATAACTAAGATATTTAAAAATTTATAAGGAGAAGATTATGATTAAGATTACTTTCCCAGATGGCGCTGTTCGTGAATTCGAATCTGGCGTTACAACTTTTGAAATTGCTCAATCTATCAGCAATTCCCTAGCTAAAAAAGCTCTTGCTGGTAAATTCAACGGCAAATTGATTGATACCACTCGTGCTATCACCGAAGACGGGAGCATCGAAATTGTGACACCTGATCACGAAGACGCCCTTCCAATCTTGCGTCACTCAGCGGCTCACTTGTTTGCCCAAGCAGCTCGTCGCCTCTTCCCAGATATCCACTTGGGTGTCGGTCCAGCTATCGAAGATGGTTTCTACTACGATACTGACAATGAAGCTGGTCAAATCTCTAACGAAGACCTTCCACGTATCGAAGAAGAAATGCAAAAAATCGTTAAGGAAAACTTCCCATCTATCCGTGAAGAAGTGACTAAAGACGAGGCGCGTGAAATCTTCAAAAACGATCCATACAAATTGGAGTTGATTGAAGAGCACTCAGAAGACGAAGGTGGCTTGACCATCTACCGTCAAGGTGAGTATGTGGACCTTTGCCGTGGCCCACACGTCCCATCAACCGGTCGCATCCAAATCTTCCACCTTCTCAATGTAGCTGGTGCTTACTGGCGTGGCAATAGCGACAATGCCATGATGCAACGTATCTACGGTACAGCTTGGTTTGACAAGAAAGACTTGAAGAACTACCTTCAAATGCGTGAAGAAGCCAAAGAACGTGACCACCGTAAACTTGGTAAAGAATTGGATCTCTTCATGATTTCTCAAGAAGTTGGTCAAGGTCTTCCATTCTGGTTGCCAAATGGGGCGACTATCCGTCGTGAATTGGAACGCTACATCGTCGACAAAGAGTTGGCTTCTGGCTACCAACACGTTTATACTCCACCACTTGCTTCTGTAGAACTTTACAAGACTTCTGGTCACTGGGAACACTACCGTGAAGATATGTTCCCACCAATGGATATGGGAGACGGGGAAGAATTCGTTCTTCGTCCAATGAACTGCCCACACCACATTCAAGTCTTCAAACACCATGTTCACTCATACCGTGAATTGCCAATCCGTATCGCTGAAATCGGTATGATGCACCGCTATGAAAAATCTGGTGCTCTGACTGGTCTTCAACGGGTGCGTGAAATGTCACTCAACGACGGTCACCTCTTTGTGACTCCAGAACAAATCCAAGAGGAATTCCAACGTGCCCTTCAATTAATCATCGATGTCTACGAAGACTTCAACTTGAATGAGTATCGTTTCCGTCTCTCTCTCCGTGACCCTCAAGATACTCACAAGTACTTCGATAACGATGAGATGTGGGAAAATGCTCAAACTATGCTTCGAGCTGCGCTTGATGAAATGGGCGTGGACTACTTTGAAGCTGAAGGGGAAGCTGCCTTCTACGGACCAAAATTGGATATCCAGGTGAAGACTGCCCTTGGTAAAGAAGAAACCCTTTCTACCATCCAGCTTGACTTCTTGCTTCCAGAACGCTTTGACCTTAAATATATCGGAGCTGATGGTGAAGAGCACCGTCCAGTCATGATCCACCGTGGTGTTATCTCAACCATGGAACGCTTCACAGCTATCTTGATTGAAAACTACAAGGGGGCCTTCCCAACATGGCTGGCCCCACACCAAGTAACTCTTATCCCAGTTTCGAACGAGAAACATGTGGACTACGCTTGGGAAGTAGCGAAGAAACTTCGTGACCGTGGTGTCCGTGCCGATGTGGATGAACGCAATGAAAAAATGCAGTTCAAGATCCGTGCTTCTCAAACTCAAAAAATTCCTTACCAATTAATCGTTGGTGACAAGGAAATGGAAGAGAAGGCGGTAAATGTTCGCCGCTATGGTCAAAAAGAAACAGAAACCATGCCGGTAGATGCATTTGTAGAATTGATCCTTGCAGATATTGCAAATAAATCTCGTGTAGCAAACTAACAGATAGAAAAGCTAGGCTTTAAACCTAGCTTTTTTTGTGGATTGAAAATAATTATTCAAGCGCTGTTTTAGTGACCCCTATGTTGTGATAATTATTTTTTCCATTGCATAACCTTTTTCTTTCTCTTTCTTTACAAATCAAAGTATAACTCCCATTTTTCAAAGAAATTTGCTATAATGAAAGGACAGAGATTTGAAGAAGCAAAGAAAAAATAGAAGTAGGTACATGTATGAAGAAAATTCTTGTTGTAGATGATGAAAAGCCGATTTCGGATATTATAAAATTCAATATGGCCAAAGAAGGCTATGAAGTCTTGACTGCCTTCGATGGGAAAGAAGCACTGGCTGTTTTCGAAGCTGAGAACCCAGATATTTTGATTTTGGACCTCATGCTTCCTGAAATTGACGGCTTGGAAGTGGCGCGTACCATTCGAAAGACTAGTAATGTGCCGATTATTGTCTTATCTGCTAAGGATACAGAATTTGATAAGGTCATCGGTCTTGAAATTGGGGCGGATGACTATGTGACCAAGCCATTCTCAAATCGTGAGCTGCAAGCGCGTGTCAAAGCCCTGTTGCGTCGGACAGAATTAACGGTAGAATCACAAACAGAGTCTACATCAGATTCAGAGATTGTGATTGGTGATTTGAAAATCATTCCGGATGCCTTCCTTGCTCAGAAAAAAGGCAAAGAGCTTGAGTTGACCCATCGCGAATTTGAGTTGCTCTATCACTTGGCGACCCATGTAGGCCAAGTCATGACTCGTGAGCATTTACTGGAAACAGTCTGGGGCTACGATTATTTTGGTGATGTTCGGACAGTGGACGTAACGATTCGACGTTTGCGTGAAAAAATCGAAGATATTCCAGGTCGTCCGGAGTATATTTTAACGCGCCGTGGCGTCGGTTACTATATGAGAAACAATGATTAATCACATCAAAGAAGTCATGACCTCTTATAATTTTGTTTTTATTTTAATCACTCTTGGATTCATTTTCGTGGTAGCCTTGCTGATCCTAGAAAATCGTCGGGATAACATGAAGCTACGCTTGTTGAATGATAAGATTAAGAGTTTGATTGCTGGAGAATATTCCGATATCATTGATTTACAAGGGGGTCCTGAATTAACAGAGATTTCCAACAGTATCAATGATTTATCTGAAGTGATTCGTTTGACGCATGAAAATCTGGAACAAGAAACCAAGCGCTTGACCAGTATTCTTTCCTATATGACAGATGGGGTCTTAGCGACCAATCGTCGGGGACAGATTATCCTGGTCAATGAAATGGCTGCCAAACAGCTTAATGTCGTGGTCGAAGAGGTCATGAATATCAGTATTCTAGATCTGCTTGGCATTAGTGAAGAGTATGAACTGCGTGACTTGATTACCAATGTTCCAGAATTGACTATCGATTCGCAGGATGAAAATGGGGAGTACATCTCTTTACGGGTTCGCTTCGCTTTGATTCGGAGAGAGTCTGGTTTCATTTCGGGTTTGGTAGCCGTCTTGCATGACACAACCGAACAGGACAAGGAAGAGCGGGAACGTCGTTTATTCGTATCCAACGTTAGTCATGAACTCCGAACACCACTGACCAGTGTTAAATCTTACCTGGAAGCCTTGGATGACGGAGCCATTTCGGAGCCAGTTGCACCGGAATTTGTCAAAGTATCTTTGACAGAGACCAACCGGATGATGCGGATGGTGACGGATCTATTGAGTCTTTCACGGATTGATAATGGAACCAGTCAATTGGATGTTGAGTTGACCAACTTTACAGCCTTTATCACCTTCATTTTGAACCGCTTTGATAAGATGAAGAACCAGGCTGGTGAGAAGAAATATGATATTGTTCGTGATTATCCAATTTCGCCTGTCTGGGTTGAAATTGATACAGACAAGATGACACAGGTCTTAGACAATATCTTAAATAATGCTATCAAATATTCCCCAGATGGTGGGGAAATTCGTGTGGGAATGAAAACGACAGATGCCCAGTTGATTATCTCGATTTCAGATGAGGGCTTAGGGATTCCTAAAAAGGATCTCCCACGAATTTTTGACCGCTTTTATCGCGTGGATAAGGCACGTAGTCGCGCCCAAGGTGGGACTGGTTTAGGACTGGCCATTGCCAAGGAAATTATCAAGCAACACAAAGGATTTATCTGGGCCAAGAGTGAATATGGAAAAGGTTCTACTTTCACGATTGTCCTACCATATGACAAAGATGCTATCCTGGATGATGGATGGGATAATGAGGATGAATAAGAAAACTAATGGATGAAAAAGGGTTTAAGTATAGTATTTTAGCTTCAGGATCGAGTGGTAATTCGTTTTACTTAGAGACTCCTAAGAAGAAAATTCTAGTAGATGCAGGCTTGTCCGGGAAGAAAATTACAGGTTTGCTTGCAGAGATTGATCGCAAACCCGAAGATCTTGATGCTATTTTAATCACACATGAACATTCGGATCACATTCATGGCGTTGGTGTGCTAGCTCGTAAATACGGGATGGACCTATACGCCAATGAAGCTACCTGGAAGGCCATGGAAGAAAGCAAGTACCTTGGGAAGGTCGACGACTCCCAGAAACATCTTTTTGAAATGGGCAAGACCTTAACCTTCGGGGATTTGGATGTGGAAAGTTTTGGTGTTAGCCATGATGCTGCGGCTCCCCAGTTCTATCGTTTCATGAAGGATGGAAAGAGCTTTGTCATGCTGACGGATACAGGCTATGTCAGTGATCGGATGGCGGGGATTGTTGAAAATGCAGATGGCTATTTGATCGAGTCCAACCACGATGTGGAAATCCTACGAGCTGGCTCTTATGCTTGGCGATTAAAGCAACGGATCTTATCCGATTTGGGCCACCTCTCTAATGAAGATGGCGCAGATGCTATGATTCGGACCCTAGGCAATAAGACCAAAAAGATTTATCTGGGCCACTTATCCAAGGAAAACAATATCAAGGAATTGGCCCATATGACCATGGTTAATCAACTGGCTCGAGCAGATCTAGCAGTGGGGCACGATTTTGACGTCTTGGATACATCTCCAGATACAGCGACTCCATTAGTAGATATCTAGATGATTAAAAAAGGAGATGAGCTCATCTCCTTTTTAGGTCAGTAGTGTAGGCTTGAAATGAGTGAAAAGGATAGGAGCAGTTAGTTTGAAATATGTGTATATAACAGTAGGGTTTATTTCCTTAGGATTAGGGATTATTGGGATTCCATTACCTATTTTACCAACGACCCCGTTTCTTTTATTAGCTATGGCTTGTTTTGCCAAGAGCTCTCAACGCTTTGAAAAATGGTTGCATGGGACCAAGTTGTACCAAACTTATGTAGCGGATTATCGGGAAACCAAGTCGATCTCAAAAAAGCGGAAAAAAAGAATTATTCTACAAATTTATCTTTTGATGGGGATTTCCATTTACCTGGCTCCACTCTGGTTTGTGAAATTGGGTCTAGTGGGATTAACTATTTTTATAAGCTATTATTTGTTCAAAGTGATTCCGGATAAAGAAGAATGATATAAGGAAAGAATAGGTCCTAAATCCTATCGTGAAAACAAGGGAAAGGAGTGCGATACGCACTCTTTTTTGGTATAATAGAGGGGTGTATCTTTTGGACAGAATAGGTTACAGGATTCGATCCAGATGCATAAATGAAGAAAGAAAGTAGTAACGTGATGCAAGCCTTATATAACCTCCTTGCTAAGAAATTTCGTCTGACTTTTGACGATACAGAATTGTTGGAAACAGCTTTTACACATACCTCATATGCGAATGAGCATCGCCTCTTAAAAATTTCACATAATGAACGTTTGGAATTTTTAGGAGACGCTGTTCTCCAGTTAGTGATTTCCGAATATTTATTTGCCCTCTACCCAAGTAAGCCAGAGGGTGATTTGTCAAAAATGCGTTCCATGATTGTTCGTGAGGAAAGCCTGGCAGGTTTTTCACGTGATTGTGGTTTCGATCAATTTATCAAACTTGGCAAGGGAGAGGAAAAATCTGGTGGACGGAACCGCGACACCATCTTAGGAGATTTGTTTGAAGCTTTTTTAGGAGCCTTGCTCTTGGATAAGGGTGTGGAGACTGTTCGGGATTTCATTCAGCAAGTCATGATTCCTAAAGTCGAGGCAGGTCAATTTGAGCAAGTGATTGACTATAAGACGCGCTTGCAAGAAATTCTTCAAATCCATGGGGATGTCTTGATTACCTATGAGGTGACGAGTGAGTCAGGACCAGCTCATGCCAAAGAATTTGAAGTGCAAGTGTCTGTCAATGGGAAAATAATCGGTCAAGGACGCGGCCGGTCTAAAAAGGCTGCAGAGCAAGAAGCAGCAAAAAAAGCAGTGGAAAATAAGGTGGATCCCTCATGTATTTAAAGGAAATTGAGATTCAAGGATTTAAGTCTTTTGCAGATAAGACCCGAGTTATCTTTGACCAAGGGGTCACCGCAGTGGTTGGCCCTAATGGATCTGGAAAATCAAATATTACAGAAAGTCTGCGCTGGGCCTTAGGGGAATCGAGTGTCAAGAGCCTACGTGGTGGCAAGATGCCGGACGTGATTTTTGCAGGGACTGAAACTAGGAAACCCTTGAACTACGCCTGCGTAACGGTAGTACTGGATAACCGGGACGCTTTTATCAAACATGCTGCTAAGGAAATCCGAGTGGAGCGTCATATTTATCGCTCGGGTGATAGTGAGTACAAGATTGATGGTAAGAAAGTTCGTTTGAGAGATGTCCATGATCTCTTTATGGATACTGGACTTGGTAGAGATTCTTTCTCTATTATTTCCCAAGGGAAGGTTGAAGAAATCTTCAACTCCAAACCAGAAGAGAGACGGGCTATTTTTGAGGAAGCCGCTGGGGTTCTTAAATTTAAAACGCGTCGCAAGGAAACAGAATCTAAGTTGGTTCAGACCCAGGATAATTTGGACCGTCTGGAAGACATTATTTTTGAGTTAGAGGGGCAAATCAAACCTCTTGAGAAGCAAGCCCTTGTGGCCAAACGTTTCTTAGAATTGGATCAACAACGCCAAGTTCTTTATTTGGATGTTTTGATTGCACAAATTGAAGTCAATAAAAAAGACTATGATCAAGCTGTCCAGGAAGAAGCCTCCATTCAAGAGCAATTAAAGGCTTATTACCAGAAAAGAGAAGAGTATGAGGCGGAAAGTCTCCGATTGAAACAGAGTCGCCAGACCCTTCAACACCAATTGTCAGATGATCAAGCTAGCCTCTTGGAATTGACTCGTCTCTTAAGTGATTTGGAGAAACAAATCGAATTGGCACGCTTGGAGTCGCAACAGGTCGCTCGAAGTCGTCAGGAAAATCAAGAGCGGGTCAATAGTCTGGAAGAGCGTCTACAAGTTCTTCGGACCCAGTTGGAAGAAAAACAAGCTAATACAAAGAGTCTTCAAGAAGAACTACAAAAGAGCCAAGTAGCTCTGGAAGGTTTGGAGAAAGAGTTGGCCAGCTTCTCAGAAGATCCAGATCAGGTGATCGATTATTTACGTGAAAAATACGTGGCCTTGATGCAGGATGAAGCGGAGCGATCAAACGAATTAACAACCATTGAAAATCAATTGGAAGCCTCAGCTCAATTGTCACAAAGTAAAAAGGAAGATTACCAAAATCAAATCCAAATGGTGACAGAATTGCAGGAAAAAGAGCAGGTTGCTCAAGAAGCTTATCAAGGAGCTCAAGAGCATCTGAAACACTTGCTTGAGACCTATCAATCAGAGGCAAAACGGTTTGAGGAAGCTCACCAAGCTTATCAAGAAGCGCAAGCCAAGATGTTTGATTTACTGGATCAAAGCAAGGAAAAACAGGCTCGCATTAACAGTTTAGAGGCGATTCAAAAAAATCATAGTAATTTTTATGCGGGCGTAAAGAGTGTCTTGCAAGAAGCGTCTCGCTTAGGTGGAATCGTGGGAGCTGTCAGTGAAAAACTTTCCTTCTCACCAGAGTATCAGACTGCCTTAGAGATTGCTCTAGGAGCTAGCAGTCAGCATATTATCGTAGAAGACGAAGGAGCAGCAACACGGGCAATCGAACATCTGAAGAAGAATCGCTCGGGTCGGGCAACCTTCCTTCCATTGACAACCATTAAACCACGCTACCTTGCAGGAAAGAATCAAGAACTGATTGAAGCCTGTCCAGGATTCCTAGGGATGGCTAGCAGTTTGGTGGACTATGATCCTTCCCTCGAGTCGATTTTCCAAAACCTTTTAGGTGTCACAGCTATTTTTGATACGATTGAGCACGCCAAGGCGGCTGCTCGCAAGGTTGCCTACCAAGTTCGTATCGTGACGCTGGATGGAACTGAACTGCGCACAGGTGGTTCCTATGCAGGGGGTGCAAATCGAAGCAATAATTCGATTTTTATTAAGCCAGAACTGGATCGCTTGCACCAAGAATTGGCCTCTCTTCAGAAGAATTTGCGAGAAGTAGAAGGGCAGGTTCAAGAGCAACAGGACCAAGTGACCCAATCACAAGAAACACTAGAATCTTTGAAAGGCCAAGGAGAAGGGGCGCGACTAGAAGAGCAACGACTTCAATTGGCTTTTGAGCAAGCTCACCAGCAACTCTTGGATGCCCAAGAACTGTTAGAACTTATCCGTACAGAGCTGGATGAAGGTAGCGACCAGGAGCTCCTCCAAAAACGGGATCACTTGCAAGCGCGACTGAAAGAAATTGAGGCGGAAAAAGAGCAAGTCACTGCTGAGATTGAAGAAGTCAAGCTCAATAAAGATGTCGTTGTTGAGAAAATTGAAAATTTACGAGCAGCCATTGCCAAGCTCCAATTACAGAAAACAGAGTTGAAGAGTCGATTGACCTATGACCAGACAGATGCCGAACGCTTGCAGCAAGAGTTGGCTTCTACTGAACGGGAAATCCAAGCTCTCCAATATGCGATTGAGCAGGGAGAAGATCGACATGAGCAAATTGATGTTTCTGTCCTTGAAAAACAACTGCAAGCAACCCTTCAAGAGAAAACCGCTCTGGAGCAAGCTGTGATTCGTAAGCAATTTGAATTAGAGGATTTGGAAGGCCAGTCTGAAGATGTAGCGGGTCATATGGAACAAGCCCGTCGTCAAAATGAGGAGTGGATTCGCCTACAGGCCAAAGCAGAATCCAATCGTGATCGCTTGGCAGATAAGCTAAATAAACTGATGTTAGCTCTGACCGATGAATTCAAGATGAGTTTTGAAGAGGCATCTAATCAGGCCAACGAACTAGAAAATCTAGCCCAGTCTGAGCAAGTCTTAAAAGACTTGGAGAAAGCGATTAAAGCCTTAGGACCTGTCAATATTGATGCTATCGAACAATACGATGAGGTCAAGACTCGGTTTGATTTCCTTTCCGGTCAACGAGAAGATGTCTTGGCAGCGAAGAATCTTCTTCTTGAAACCATTAATGATATGAATGATGAGGTGAAAGAACGCTTTAAGTCTACGTTTGAAGCAATTCGTGAATCCTTCCGAATCACCTTTAAACAGATGTTTGGGGGAGGATCAGCAGATCTCATCTTGACGGATGGGGATCTCTTGTCAGCTGGGGTCGAGATTTCTGTTCAACCGCCTGGTAAGAAAATTCAATCCTTGAATTTGATGAGTGGTGGGGAGAAAGCTTTGTCAGCATTGGCGCTGCTTTTCTCAATCATTCGTGTCAAGACTATTCCATTTGTCATCTTGGATGAGGTAGAAGCGGCTCTAGACGAGGCCAATGTTAAACGTTTTGGGGATTACCTCAATCGTTTTGATAAGGAAAGTCAGTTTATTGTGGTTACCCACCGTAAGGGAACCATGGCGGCAGCAGATTCCATCTATGGAGTGACCATGCAAGAATCTGGAGTCTCTAAGATTGTATCTGTGAAGCTGAAAGATATAGAAGGAATGGATAATGGAAATTAAAATAGTCGCAACAGACATGGATGGGACCTTTTTGGATGAAAATCATCAATTTGATCAAGCTTTATTCCTAAAGGTATTAAAGAAGTTTCAAGGAAAAGGGATCTACTTTGCGGCAGCAAGTGGTCGGTCTCTCCTCTCTTTGAAGACAATCTTTAAAGAGGTTCAGGATCAGATTATTTTTATAGCTGAAAACGGCAGTGTTGTTGAGTTTCATGGTGAAGATGTCTATGAAGCGACCATGAGTCCTGAATTTTACCAAGCCATGTTTGCCAAGTTACAAGAAAGTCCTTATTTCGATAAAAATAAGTGCTTGTTAACGGGAAAACGCGGGAGCTATGTTTTAAAGACCGTTGATCCAGACTATCTAGCTGCTTCGCAAAACTACAATGAAAATATTCAAATGGTGTCTGATTTTTCAGAAATTGATGATCTTGTCTTTAAGATGACCACCAATTTTGACCAAGAAGTATTAGCGGAAGGGGAAGCCTGGGTTACCCAAAATGTTGAGGGTGTTAAGGCCATGACGACGGGTTATGAGTGCATTGATATTGTCTTGGATTATGTGGACAAGGGAGTCGCCATCCAAGCCCTAATGGATCAGCTAGGCATTAGTCGAGATCAAGTCCTAGCTTTTGGGGATAATCTCAATGATCTTCATATGATGCAGGTTGTTGGCCATCCAATTGCACCAGAAAATGCCCGTCCAGAGATTTTGGAATTGGCTGAAACCGTATTGCCCCACCATTCGACAGGATCGGTCCTTCGCTATATGGAGGAAGAATTATGAGTCAGATTAAGGTTATCGCACTAGACTTGGACGGTACTCTCTTAAACTCAGAGAAGAAAATCTCCCCTCGGAATTTAGCTGCCATTCGTGCAGCTCAAGAAAAAGGGGTCAAGGTAGTTTTGACGACGGGTCGTCCCCTCAAGGCTATGGATTTTCTGCTTCAAGAGATTGGGACTGTCGGCTTGTCAGATGAATACACCATTACTTTTAATGGTGGCTTGGTACAAAAGAATACAGGGGAGATCATTGCGAAGACAGTTTTCTCTCGAGATGATGTCGTCCGCATTTATGAGGAGACAGAGGCCCTTGGTTTGCCCCTAGATGCCATCAGCGAAGGGGATGTTTATACACTGGTATCTGATCAAGAATCTCTTTACCCTCTCTATAACCCTTACTTGAATTTTATTCCCGTTTCTATTGAAGATTTGTCCAGTCAGATTTCCTACAATAAGTGTGTGACGGCCTTTCAACAGGACTATTTGGATGGCGCTATTCCAAAGATTTCTCCTGAATTAAGGGAGCGTTTTGAGATTTTTAAATCCAGAGACATGCTCTTGGAATGGTGCCCCAAAGGCGTTCAAAAGGATCGAGGCTTGGAAGCTTTGGTGGAGTATTTAGGAATCGATGCTAGCCAAGTCATGGCGTGTGGAGATGAAGCCAACGATGCCAGCATGTTAAAATGGGCAGGACTAGGAATCGCTATGGCCAATGCGGTGGATGAGGTGAAAGAGATTGCCACACTAGTCTCGGACTACACCAATGATGAAGCTGCAGTCGGAAGAGCGATTGAAGAATATGTATTGAAGGAGGGTCAATAATGGGATTATTTGACCGACTATTTGGAAGAAAAGAAGAAACAAAACCAAAAGCCCAAGAACTTACAGAAGAGATTGGGGGAAGCGAGAAAGAAGCAAGTTCGCCAGCTGAGCCGATATCACAAAAGGCTTCACAAAGTGATGAAGCTAAGATCTCGGCAATGGAAGCCTACTATGCGGAATTGAAAGAGCGGATGGCTACCGAATCAGCGCAGGAGTCGACAGCATCCATTGAAGAAGAAGTTCCTTCAGAAGAGCCTGTAAATCAGGAAACAGCTATCGAGGAAGAGGGCTCTTCTCAACTAGAGCAAGCTACCTCTCCTGAGGAAGTAACCGAACCTGCTCCTGTTCCTGAAGAACAGACTATAGAAGTAGAAACGTTACAAGAAGAGAGTCTTGATGAAGAGCCTCTGAATTCTTCATCAGATCTTGTCCAAGAAGTCCTTGAAGAAGAAGTTCTTGTAAAAAATGAAACAGAAGATGAGACTTCAATTCTTTCCAAAGAACCCGAGGAAGTAATTGAAGAAGCAACTACTGAAAGTTCAGAAGAAGATACAGGAGAGTTTGAAGAAGACACTCCAGTAGAAGAAACAACTAGCGAATCTGAAGATACAGAAGAGCTTGAAGCAGAATTCCCAGTAGAGGAAGCTGCTAGCGAACTTGAAATTTCAGAAGAGGTTGAAGAAGAGACTGAAGTAGAAGAAACGACAAGTGAGCCAGAGCTTGCTCAACCAACAGAAACGGCTCAAGAAAAATACAATCGAAGCTTGAAGAAAACTCGGACCGGCTTTGGTGCTGCGCTTAATGCATTTTTTGCTAACTTCCGTTCTGTCGATGAAGAATTCTTTGAAGACTTAGAAGAACTCTTGATCATGAGTGACGTCGGAGTTCAAGTCGCTTCGAATCTGACGGAAGAGCTCCGCTATGAAGCACGCTTGGAAAATGCCAAGAAGCCGGATGCCTTGCGTCGCGTGATTATTGAAAAATTGGTGGATCTCTATGAAAAAGATGGCCAATACAATGAGCAAATCAACTTTAAGGACGGCTTGACCGTCATGCTCTTCGTCGGAGTGAATGGCGTTGGGAAAACCACTTCTATCGGAAAACTGGCTCATAAGTACAAGAAGGAAGGGAAAAAAGTGATGCTAGTCGCAGCAGATACCTTCCGGGCAGGAGCTGTTGCTCAATTGGCTGAATGGGGACGCCGTGTGGATGTGCCCGTTGTCACAGGTCCTGAAAAATCAGATCCTGCAAGTGTGGTCTTTGATGGGATGGAACGAGCAGTGGCAGAGCAAGTCGATGTTTTGATGATTGATACGGCTGGTCGCCTTCAGAATAAAGACAATCTGATGGCTGAATTAGAAAAAATCGGTCGCATTATCAAGCGCGTGGATCCTACAGCCCCTCATGAAACCTTCTTGGCCTTGGATGCGTCTACAGGACAAAATGCCCTGGTCCAAGCCAAGGAATTCTCTAAGATCACGCCGATTACTGGAATCGTCCTTACTAAGATTGATGGAACAGCTCGAGGAGGAGTGGTTCTTGCCATTCGAGAAGAATTGGATATCCCAGTGAAATTAATCGGTTTTGGTGAAAAAATCGATGATATCGGTGAGTTTAACTCTGAAAACTTTATGCGTGGTTTGTTAGAAGGCTTGATATAAACAAAAAAACTCATCTCAAGAAAGAGATGAGTTTTTAAGTTGCACTTTTAGTCAGTCGGACAATTTATTCTTCAATTGCTGGTTGCCAGACCCATTCCGCATTGTAATCCTTCAAGAGGTCAAAGGAAGCTTGAGGTCCCATGGTTCCAGATTTATATTCATGAAGAGGGACTTGATTTTCAGCCCACATGTGTTCGATTCGGTCAATTAACTGCCAAGAGGCTCTAACTTCGTTCCAATGACTAAAGTTGGTTGAGTCATTGTTCAAGACATCATAAATCAACTTTTCGTAAGGCTCTGGAGATGCACCGGTTGCGGTAGCTTCTGTTACATAGTCGAAGGAAATGGGAGCAATCTGGAACTGCTCGCCAACTTCTTTTCCGTTGACACTGAGAGAGAAACCTTCATTTGGTTGAATGTAGATGGTGAGCACATTTGGTGCAATTTCTTGACCAAAAATAGAGTCCATTTGTTTGAAGACGACATTGACATGGGTACCCTTCTTGGTCAGACGTTTTCCTGTACGGAAGAAGAAAGGTACTCCACGGAAGCGATCGCTGTCCACAAAGAAGGCTCCAGAGGCAAAGGTCTCGGTCATGGATTCAGGGTTGACATTTGGTTCACTACGGTAAGAGATGTCCTTTTTCCCTTGAATTTTTCCAGAACGGTATTGACCTCGGATAAATAGTTTCTTTAATTCTTCATCAGATGGGTTGACCAATTGTTCAAAGACTTTCACCTTCTCTTTACGGATATCTTCCTTGGTGAAGGAGGCTGGTTTATCCATAGCTAAGAGAGAAAGCAGTTGAAGGGTATGGTTTTGGACCATGTCGCGGAGGGCACCAGATTCATCATAGTAGCCACCACGTTCTTCGACTCCTAGTCGTTCTGCAAAAGTGATTTGAACATTGTCGATATAGTCACGGTTCCAGATGTTTTCAAAGATTAGGTTGGCAAAGCGGAGGGCAAAGATGGACTGGATCATTTCTTTACCAAGATAATGGTCGATCCGGAAAATTTGCTCTTCCTCAAAGGTTTCTTCCAATTCTTTGTTGAGCTGACTAGCTGTTTCCAAATCCGTTCCAAATGGTTTTTCAACGATCAAACGCTCAAAGCCTTTTCCATCCACAATGCCTTCAGATTTCAAATGTTTGGCAATCGTACCAAAGAATTGAGGTGCCATGGATAGGAAGAAGAGTTTATTGTGGTCAGCTTGGTAGGTATCGTTGAGCTGATTTTGAAGTTCACGAAGCTTGATGTAGTGCTCCGTGTCATTGACATCGTGGCTTTGGTAGTAAAAATGGCTGGCAAATTCTTGCGCCTGTTCAGGACTGTCTGCTAAATCCGAAATGGATTCAACGACAACGGATTCAAAGTATTCTTTGCTCCAAGGTCGACGAGCAGTTCCAATCACTGCAAAATGCTCGGAAAGATTTCCAGCTTTATAGAGTCTAAAAAGGGAAGGGTAGAGTTTGCGTTGAGCTAAATCTCCACTGGCCCCGAAAATGGTTACAATTACTTTTGAAGACATGTTCATACCTATTTTCTAACTTGATAAACCATATTCTACCATAAAATTCAGAAAATTTCTCTTTGAAAGTAAAAGTATTCGGACTTTAAAAGAGAATGAAAGTGGAAGAAGCCACTAAAAAAGGTTGGACCGAAAGGTCACAACCGAGAGATGTTTAATGTCCTTTAGAAGACCCGATAGACATAAGGATTCGTAGGTTTTTCTACTGAGTGGGCTTCCTTTATTTCTAAGATAGGAAGGGTTTGGCCAAGTTGTTTATGGTATTGGATCCTGAGAGTTCCAGTAGCCTGGACCCAGGTGTTATCGTCATAGGTTTGGGAGGCTCCTTTGGTTAACAAACCATAGACTCCTGAATCGGCGATACAGTGGATAATTCCAAAACGGAAGAGGAACTGACTGCCCGGATCCTGGGGATCCTTATAAATGAAGCCGGTTAAGGTAAAGGTTTTTCCAGCAAATTCATCTGGATAGTCGTAGATCACTTCCATGACTTCCATATAGTTTTCTGTCGTGATCTGGATATGATCTTGCTTGAGGTACTTCTTGGCTGCAGCCCTCATCTCAGATTCATAAGCAGACTTGGTAAAATAACTGCTAGTATCTGGCTTGAGGTATTGGTTGGTTGTCCCCTCATCATTTTGAATATCTTTGGAAGAGCCAGCCGCGATGGGAAAATGATAGCCCTTGGCTGAAACCGTTTGGGAATCCAAGGTCACTGTCGGGAAGCCAATCCCTACAATCAAGGGAATCAGGAGTAGAAGAATACTCATGACTTTGGCTTTTTTACTGGTGAGGTGACTATGAACGGGCAGATTCTTCATCCAAATATAGAGCTGAACGACAGCCAAGAGGAAGGAAAGAATCATAGAGATATAGGCTAAATAGGAATAATGCATATTAATGTATTGGTTGAGCTTACCAGATAGCTGCATATACATAGTAATTTCGAAATAGCCTGCTAAAATGAGAAATCGAATCATAGGACCACCCCCACAAACCAAGCATAAACCAATACAACGAGACTGACGATGCTAATGAATTGGACAATAAAGCGATTGGTCAGATAATTCTTCATCATCAAAAGGTTCTTGACGTCTAGCATAGGTCCGATAACCAGAAAGGCTAAAACGGGAGCTAAGCCAAAACTCGAGAGAAGGGAAGAGCCGATAAAGGCGTCCGCCTCACTACACAAGGAGAGGAGGAAGGAGAGAAGCATAAGGAGGAGTATGGCTAGGAGTGGCGTCGCTGAAATAGAAGTTAGCACGCGAGTTGGCACATAAACCTGAACCACACTGGCAAATAAACAACCGAAGACCAGATAGCGCCCAGTGTCGAAAAACTCGTCAATGGCCTGCACAAATATTTGGAAGAAGCGTTGGCCAGCAGATAGTTTTGAAAAGTCATGAAGATGGACTTCCTTGCGGTTGGCCCGTTGAATAGAAGCTGTTTGGAAAAATCCTAGGAAAATCCCCAGAACAGTCGCTACCAGGATAGAGCCGATTGCTCGTAAGAGAGCCATTTGAATAGAATTGCCAAAGGCAGAATAAGTGGCAAAGAGGACAATGGGGTTAATAACCGGGGCTGTCACTAGGAAGGGCACAGCTGTATAGCTAGGCACCTTCTTCTCTAAAAAGCGATTGATGATGGGGACGATACCACACTCACAGGAAGGGAAAATAAAGCCAATCAAGGTCCCAAATAGAATTCTCCCCCATTTATTTTTGGGAAGGGCTCGGTAGACTTTTTCAGGGGTGATGTAGACATCAATCGCCCCTGAAATGATACTTCCAATTAAAACAAAGGGAAGGGCTTCAATCATAATCGAAAGAAAAATCGCTCCAGCCTGAAGGACACTGGTTGGCAACTGTTGGAAGAAACTCATTTGTTAGAATCCTTCTGCTCTTTTTCCCCTGCTGTTTCATTCTTCTTGTCATCTGGTAAAGTGACTTGAGGGGGATCTGGTAAGACAGCAAATTCCTCAAAGAGTTTGTCTAAATCGTCTGTTTTTGAAAATTTAATCGCCATGATAGGCCTCCTTTTCTTTTTTTCTCATTATATCAAATTCTCAAAAAAGAGGGGAAAATCAAGTCCAAAAGTAAGATGAAAAAGCAGTATAGAAGGCCTTCTATGGTATAATAGAAGCTATGGAAAAATATGAAAAAATAGCCCAAGAATTGGGCGTCAGTCTCAAACAAATTGATACTGTTTTGACCTTGACAGCAGAGGGATCCACCATCCCCTTTATCGCTCGGTATCGAAAAGATGCTACAGGGAATTTAGATGAAGTAGCCATTAAAGCTATTATCGACATGGACAAGTCTTTAACAGCCTTAGCCGATCGGAAAGAAACTGTTCTCGCTAAGATTGAAGAGCTTGGGAAACTGACCCCAGCCTTAAAAGAAGCGATTGAGCAAGCTGAAAAATTGGCGGATGTGGAAGAATTGTATCTTCCCTATAAGGAAAAACGCCGGACCAAGGCAACCATTGCGCGTGAGGCAGGACTTTTTCCACTTGCTCGGATGATTCTGCAAGATCAAAAGGACTTGGAAACAGCAGCAGAAGAATTCTTATCAGAAGGATTTCCAACTGTAAAGGATGCAATCTCTGGAGCAATTGATATTTTGGTCGAAGCCATTGCAGAAGACCCACAATTGCGCAACCTTACCTATCAGGAGATTCGCAAACACTCTTTGATCACCTCTAGCTTGAAGGATGAAAGCAAAGACGAGAAGCAAGTCTTCCAAATCTATTATGATTTTTCTGAGAAGATTGCAAACATGCAGGGCTACCGAACCCTTGCCTTAAACCGTGGAGAGAAATTAGGGGTATTAAAGGTTGGATTTGAGCATCCTGTAGACCGTTTGATTCGTCACTTTGAAGCCCGATTTAAATCGAAGAATAGCTACATTGAAGAAGTCATTAATCAGGCTCTGAAAAAGAAAATGCTACCAGCAATGGAGCGTCGAATTCGGACAGAACTGACAGAAGTGGCAGAAGATGGAGCCATTCAGCTTTTCTCTGAAAATCTTCGTCACCTTTTGCTGATTGCTCCCCTCAAGGGGCGCGTGGTCTTGGGATTTGACCCAGCTTTTCGGACAGGAGCTAAATTAGCTGTTGTCGATCAGACAGGAAAGATGTTGACCACCCAGGTGATTTACCCTGTTGCGCCGGCTAAACCAGCACAAATTGAAGCGGCCAAAGAAGAACTGAAACGGCTGATTCGTCAATACGGCGTGGAAATCATTGCAATCGGGAACGGGACGGCTAGTCGAGAGAGCGAAGCCTTTGTTGCGGAAGTTCTCAAGGAAGTTCCAAATGTCAGCTATGTCATTGTGAACGAGAGCGGGGCATCTGTCTATTCAGCTAGTGAATTGGCTCGCCATGAGTTTCCAGAACTGACAGTTGAAAAGCGTTCAGCCATCTCCATTGCCCGTCGTTTGCAGGATCCACTGGCTGAGTTGGTTAAGATTGATCCAAAATCTATCGGAGTCGGCCAGTACCAGCATGATGTCAGCCAGAAGAAATTATCTGAAAGCCTTGATTTCGTAGTCGATACCGTGGTAAACCAAGTTGGTGTCAACATTAACACCGCTAGTCCAGCTCTCTTGTCTCACGTGGCTGGTCTCAATAAAACCATTTCTGAGAACATCGTGAAGTACCGGGAAGAAGAAGGCTTGATCACTTCTCGGGCACAGATTAAAAAGGTTCCTCGTCTAGGAGCCAAGGCTTTTGAACAAGCAGCTGGTTTCTTACGGATTCCAGAAAGTGAGAATTTCCTCGATCGGACAGGGGTCCATCCAGAAAGTTACCCTGCAGTGAAGAAGCTCTTTACCTTACTAGGGATTCGGGAAATGGATGAAGAGGCCCAAGCTAAATTGAAACAAATTGACACGGTTTCTATGGCCCAGGAACTTGAAATTGGCCCTGAAACCTTGAAAGATATTGTCGCAGATCTTCTCAAACCAGGTCGCGATTTACGTGATTCTTTTGATGCTCCTGTCCTTCGCCAGGATGTTCTTGATTTGAAAGACTTGAAGATTGGTCAAAAACTAGAAGGAGTTGTCCGCAATGTTGTTGACTTTGGAGCCTTTGTCGATATTGGGATTCATGAAGATGGTTTGATCCACATTTCACAGATGAGCCAGCAATTTATCAAGCATCCAAGTCAAGTTGTTTCAGTTGGTGACCTAGTGACCGTTTGGGTCTACAAGATCGATTTAGAACGGGAAAAAGTAAATCTTTCCCTCTTGGCACCACATGAATCTGACTAAATACGTTCAAGAAGTATCGCTGGAAGATTTTGGTCGCCCATTTCTTCACCAAGCTATCTGGAATCCTCGCTTGCGTTCGACCGGCGGTCGCTTCTTTCCTAAAGATGGCCATCTGGATTTCAATCCCAGAATTCTAGAGACATTTGGCTGGGAGATTTTTCGAAAGATTGTCCGCCATGAGTTGTGTCACTACCATCTCTACTATATGAAAAAGGGCTATCGCCATCAGGATCAAGATTTCAAGGCCTTACTCAAAAAGGTAGACGGCTTGCGGTATGCCCCTTCAGTTGATAAGGGAAACTATAAGATTTATGTTTGTACGAGCTGTGGGCAAGAATTCAGGAGAAAGCGGCAGATTGATCTGCAAAAGTACCGCTGTGGGCGGTGTCGAGGACTACTTAAGTATCAAGGAACAATTGATTCAGGAAATCGGCCTTGAGTCGGATGACAGTGACTTGATTTCGGGATATACTGTTCTAAAATAATAGGAGGTAGGCCCTTGAATCCAACTTTTTATAAATTACGTCGAGGCAGAATCGTTTTCGGAGTATTTGCTGGACTAGCGGATCGATTTGGGCTCGATGCAAACCTATTGCGTTTTCTCTTTGTGCTCTTTAGTATCTTTCATGCTTATGGGCTTGTAGGCTTGGCTATTTATTGCCTGTGTGCCTTCTCCTTGCCGTATAAAGAAGACCTTGAAAGAGAAAAGTATGGCCTCGGACCTCGCAAACGGAAGGATGCACAAGTAATCAAAGACGATGATCCATTCTTTTAAAGAATTTTCATGAATCGAATAAGAATGTGAGGCTGGGACAAAAGTCCTAGCCTCTCAATTGTCTTTGGATTATCGAGCAAGACGCAGTGGTTGAGTGAGCTCTACTACGCTGATTTCATCAGCTTTTACAGCCCTACTCAACTGTGCGGAGGTGGGACGACGAAATCGAATTCTAACGAATTACCGATTTCTGTCCCACTCTCATCTTTTTTTATCAAAAGAAGAAACGATTGAAAAATGGGAGAAAAGGATAAATAGGGAAATCAAAGGGTACTGGAATGCGTGTGAGAATAATAGCCTCAGTTTCGATACTAAAAAATGATGCTTGAGCAACTCCTCCAAGGGAATAATTTGCTATAATAGAAAGAGAAAAGAAAAAGGGAGAAGCCTATGGCAATAACAGTCCGAGATTTAATTAAAAAGCTTCGTTTGAAGGTTATTTATGGCAATGAAAGTCTCTTTGATAAGGAGATTACAACGGCAGATATTTCACGACCTGGACTTGAAATGACAGGATATTTTGATTACTATACTCCAGAGCGGATTCAATTGGTTGGGATGAAAGAGTGGTCTTACCTCATCAAGATGACCTCCCACAATCGACACCAAGTATTGAGAAAGATGTTTCAGCCGGAAACGCCCGTACTCATTATCGCGCGGGATCTAGAGGTTCCTGAAGAAATGCTCCTAGCTGCAGAGGAAAAGCAAATCGCCATTCTAAGCAGTCGCGTTCCAACTAGTCGCTTGTCGGGTGAACTATCAAGCTACCTAGATTCTCTCCTTGCTGAACGAACCAGTGTCCATGGAGTATTGATGGATATCTATGGTATGGGGGTTCTCATCCAAGGAGATAGCGGAATCGGGAAGAGTGAGACTGGGTTAGAACTCGTCAAACGAGGCCATCGATTGGTGGCGGATGACCGAGTAGATGTCTTTGCTCGTGATGAGATGACCTTGTGGGGTGAGCCTGCTGAAATTCTACGCCATTTGTTGGAGATTCGGGGAGTAGGGATCA
Organism: Streptococcus australis; assembly: GCF_019930045.1. GTDB lineage: Bacteria > Bacillota > Bacilli > Lactobacillales > Streptococcaceae > Streptococcus > Streptococcus australis_D. The sequence goes on from NZ_JAHZQQ010000002.1 coordinate 24,760, forward strand.
TTGATGTCATGAGTCTCTATGGTGCCAGTGCAGTGAAAGATTCTTCACAGGTTCAAATCGCTGTCTACTTGGAAAACTACACCAAGGAACAAACCTATGATCGTTTAGGAAACAATGCGGAAGAAATTGAGTTCTGTGGAGTGACCATACCAAGAATTCGCATCCCCGTTAAAACAGGTCGCAATATTTCGGTTGTCATTGAAGCAGCGGCTATGAATTATCGTGCTAAGGAAATGGGATATGATGCTACCAAAACCTTTGAAGATCGATTGACCCGGTTGATTGATCAGAATGAGGTGAAAGAATGAATCCTGTGGCTATTCAATTTGGTCCCTTCAGTATTCGTTGGTACGCAATTTGTATTGTATTTGGCTTAATCCTAGCGGTCATCCTTGCTATGAAAGAAGCCCCTCGTAAAGGGATAGAGTCAGACGATATCATTGATTTCATTCTAATTGCTTTTCCAGTAGCGATTATAGGTGCCCGTCTCTACTATGTTATTTTTCGATGGTCATATTACAGGGAAAATCCAGGAGAGATTTTTGCCGTATGGAACGGTGGGATTGCTATCTATGGTGGACTCCTTGCAGGGGCTCTAGTCCTCTACCTATTTTCACGCAGTCGTTTGATTGACCCGGTTGATTTTTTAGATATCGCGGCACCGAGTGTCATGATTGCTCAAAGCATTGGCCGTTGGGGTAATTTTGTTAACCAAGAGGCTTATGGGGCTATTGTGAAGAACTTAGATTACTTGCCTGCTTTCATTCGAGACCAGATGTATATTGATGGGCATTATCGACAGCCAACATTTTTATACGAATCTAGCTGGAATTTACTTGGCTTTGTGCTCATAATCCTTCTTCGACGGCGTCCATATTTTCTCCGAAAAGGAGAAATCACAGCCTTCTACTTAATCTGGTATGGTTTTGGACGGATGGTCATCGAAGGCATGCGAACGGATAGCCTGATGTTCTTAGGATTTCGAGTCTCTCAATGGCTCTCCCTCTTCCTCATTATGTTGGGTCTTGGGATCATTATTTATCAAAGGAAAAAGAAGGCGTCCTTTTATCAAATTGAAACAAGTTAAGGAGAAAAGAAATGTTTATTGAAATTGCCTATGGAATTTTAGGATTGGCTCTGGTGGCCTTGGTCATCTACTTGATTTTTTTCCTTTCCAAGATTGGAAAGGTTGTGGATGAGACTCAGGTTACGATTAAAACATTGACCTCTGATGTCAATGTAACCTTGCATCATACCAACGAATTATTAGCAAAAGTCAATGTATTGACAGAAGATTTGAATCAAAAGGTTGCAACCATCGATCCGCTCTTTACAGCGGTAGCGGATTTGTCCGTATCGGTATCGGATCTTAATGATCAAGCTCGTCAAATTAGTAAAAAAGCCGTTGTAGCGGGTGAAAAGACCATCAAAACGTCAGTTGGTTTAAAAGCTGCTCGCATGGCTATGAAATTATTTAAATAGGAAAAGAGGTAGAGTATGGGACGTTTATCATCATTATTAATTGGAACGATCACAGGGGCATCTGCAGCCTACTTTTTAACGACTAAGAAAGGGAAGGAATTGACAAATAAAGTCAAAGGATTTGTCAAAGAATACCAAGAACACCCACAAGATGTCCATGAGTCCGTAAAACAAACTGCAGTAGATTTTTCTAAACAAGCTACAGATGCGATTCAGCAAACCAAGGAGAAGGTAGAAAAAGGAGAAATTACAAAAGAAACGGTGATGGAAACCGTTAAAGATAAAACCCAAGAGGTTGTAGACTTCTCCCAAGATGCTATCCAAACGATTAAAGATAAAATTCAACAAAAGACAGGAAGTCAAGTAGCTCCTTTACTTTCTAAATCAGAGTTAGAAAGTGAAGAAATCGTTTTAGATTTAGAAGATAAGCCAGTAGCTTCAGAAGCAGTAAAAACGACTGTTGAAGATGATGTAGAAGCCGAATAAACAAGAACCCTCACCTAGTGGTGAGGGTTCTTGTTTTAATCCTATAGATTAGAAGTCAGAGAATGCTAAAAAACCTCCCGAAGGAGGCTAAAAAATTCATTCTTAGTCCTTTTTGCGTTTTAGCTTGAAGATGCGGAAGGCTTGGATACTTCCGAAGCTAGATACAATTGCTAGGGCAAAAGCAAAGAAGGTATTCATCTTCGTTGATAAAAAGATGAAGCTAAACAAAACGGTTAAGATACAGAAGACAGCAATATTAAGGAAAAATAGTAATTCGCTTAATTGCGGAGCTGGTTCAGTATCAAGATTAAAATCATAATTAGTTGTTGTATTCTCTTGTTGAAGAGGGACTTCGAGATAGTCGTAATCTTCAAACTTTCGTATTTTTCTTGCGGGCATATTTCTCTCTCCTAACAGTACTCTCTTATTTTAACATGTTTTTGAGCTTATAAATGTTACAAAAATGTTACAATTTTTACAAAATTAAGAAATTTAAATAGCCAAATTATTTTTTTGGTATAATAGTTTTCATGAATAAGATTATTATTACAGCTACAGCTGAGAGTATCGAACAGGTTCAAGCCCTTCTAGAAGCAGGGGTAGACCGTATTTATGTTGGTGAAAAAGAGTACGGATTACGACTTCCCCATACTTTTTCGTATGACGAATTAAGTCGAATTTCTGAGCTGGTTCATGAGGCTGGAAAAGAATTAACAGTAGCCGTCAATGCCTTGATGCACCAAGATATGATGGACAATATCAAACCTTTTTTAGATTTCCTTGCATCCATTGAGGTGGATTATATTACAGTAGGAGATGCCGGCGTCTTTTATGTATTGAAGCGGGATGGCTACAGCTTTAAAACCATTTATGATGCTTCTACCATGGTGACAAGTAGCCGTCAGATCAATTTCTGGGGACAAAAGGCTGGTGCTTCTGAAGCTGTTCTTGCTCGAGAAATCCCATCTGCAGAGCTCTTCAAGATGCCAGAAATCTTAGAGATTCCTGCTGAAGTATTGGTTTATGGGGCGAGTGTCATTCACCACTCTAAACGTCCTCTCTTGCAAAATTATTATAATTTTACTCATATTGATGACGAGAAGACGAGAGAACGTGACCTCTTTCTTGCCGAACCTGGAGATCCAGATAGCCATTACTCCATCTTTGAAGACAAACATGGAACTCATATCTTTGCCAATAATGACTTGGATTTGATGACCAAACTACCAGAGCTGGTTGAACATGGTTTTACCCATTGGAAGTTGGAGGGAATTTACACACCTGGTCAAAACTTTGTGGAAATTGCCAAGTGTTTTGTGAAAGCACGTGAGCTTCTAGAAACTGGGACTTTCACATCTGATCAAGCCTTCTTATTGGATGAGCAGATTCACCAATTGCATCCTAAGAATCGTTTCCTTGACACTGGATTTTATGATTACGATCCAGACATGGTTAAATAAAGGAGAAAAGCCTGCCAAAAGTGCGGGCCTTCCTTTTTGGTGATGGTAAAGAATGAGAATTGTCAAAACAATTTCCAAACCATTGCCTTTCGACTGGATTTGCTATAAAATAGACAAGATTGATAATCTAACTAATATACTTGTAATATACTAGGAGATATGATGACAAAACAATTGAAACGTCCTGAGGTTCTATCACCTGCGGGAACACTTGAAAAACTAAAGGTTGCTGTGCGCTATGGTGCGGATGCAGTCTTCATTGGTGGTCAGGCCTATGGTCTTCGTAGCCGTGCAGGAAACTTCACCTTTGAGCAAATGGAAGAAGGTGTCCAATTTGCGGCCAAGTATGGTGCCAAGGTCTATGTTGCAGCCAATATGGTCATGCATGAAGGAAATGAAGTTGGAGCTGGTGAATGGTTCCGTCGCTTACGGGATATCGAAATCGCAGCGGTCATTGTTTCAGACCCTGCCTTGATTACCATCGCAGCGACAGAAGCACCTGGCTTGGAAATTCACCTCTCTACCCAAGCTAGTGCCACCAACTATGAAACTCTAGAGTTTTGGAAAGACTTGGGCTTGACACGGGTCGTTTTGGCTCGGGAAGTTTCAATGGAAGAACTAGCGGAAATTCGTAAGCGGACGGACGTTGAAATTGAAGCCTTTGTTCACGGAGCAATGTGTATTTCCTACTCTGGCCGTTGTACCTTGTCCAATCATATGAGTATGCGGGATGCCAACCGTGGAGGATGTTCCCAATCTTGTCGTTGGAAGTATGATCTCTATGATATGCCATTTGGCCAAGAACGTAAGAGTCTCAAAGGGGAAATCCCGGAAGAATTCTCGATGTCAGCTGTGGATATGTCGATGATTGACCATATCCCTGATATGATTGAAAATGGAGTGGACAGCCTCAAGATTGAAGGTCGGATGAAGTCCATTCACTATGTCTCTACCGTAACGAACTGCTACAAGGCAGCTGTTGATGCTTATTTGGAAAGTCCTGAGAAGTTTGAAGCGATTAAGCAAGACTTGATTGATGAGATGTGGAAGGTAGCCCAACGTGAGTTGGCTACAGGATTCTATTACGGAACACCATCTGAAAACGAGCAACTGTTTGGGGCTCGTCGGAAGATTCCAGAGTACAAGTTTGTCGGAGAAGTGGTAGCCTATGATGCGGACAAGCAAATTGCGACCATTCGACAAAGAAATGTCATCAATGAAGGAGACCAAGTAGAATTTTACGGACCTGGGTTCCGTCATTTTGAAACAGTCATTGAAGATTTGCATGATGCCAAGGGTAATAAAATTGATCGGGCTCCAAATCCGATGGAGTTATTGACCATTCATATGCCAACACCAGTTGAACCAGGTGATATGATCCGTGCTCTTAAAGAAGGCTTGATCAACCTCTATAAAGAGGATGGAACCAGCCAAACAGTTCGTGCATAAAACGTAAAAAAAACACCGCATGCTTCCCGAGCTTGGAAGTTTACGGTGTTTTTTGTTGTGCGATTCGAATCGTATGTGGAACGAGACTAATCTTTTGAATGTCAGAAATTCGAATGATGGTTGACATACTCTTTTTAAAATTCTTGACAATGAGTTGTTTTCGTTCCTGATCATATTTCACGATATCGCCTGTAAAACTCTTATTTTGGAAGATGACATGGACTCCTTGTTTTTTTCGAAGGGCCAGTTCAATAATCTGAATCGTTTTACCATCCTCTAAAGGAGCTGGTTGAGAGGTTTTATCGTTGAAAAATTCATTTGCTCGGTCCTTGAGAAGCTCAAGAAATCTTTTCATAGCATAATTCTCCATAAGTTGATACAATATATTATAGAAAATTTCATTCATTTTGTAAAATTTTTTACGAATTATTAAGGTGAAAGACATTGAAAGGAGTATGAAATGGCAGATTTTAGTTTTGAAATTGAAGAACAACTCTTGGTCTTATCTGAAAATGAAAAAGGATGGACCAAGGAGTTAAACCGGGTTAGCTTTAATGGAGCACCTGCCAAGTATGATATCCGAACTTGGAGCCCAGACCATACGAAGATGGGCAAGGGGATCACGCTCACCAATGAAGAATTCCAAGTTCTGCTAGATGCATTTAAACAATAATAGACTGAGTAAGAAAGAGAGTGGGACAGAAATTGGTAATTCGTTAGAATTCGTTTTTGTCTTCCCACCTCCGCATAGTTGAGTAGGGCTGTAAAAGCTGATGAAATCAGCGTGGTAGAGCCCACTCAACCATTGCGTCTTGCTCGATAATCCAAAGACAATTGAGAGGCTAGGACTTTTGTCCCGGCCTCTTTTTTGATGTTTTCAATAATTATAGCTTGAAACTATATCCTATTCAAGAAAACAAGATTAACGCAAATCATTGTGGATGATGGGATGGACTGTTATAATAACCTTATTCGTTTATCTCATGTAGCACTTATAGGAAAGGAATCCATATGTCAGATTTACTAAGTATTTATAAAGAATTGCAAGCAAAAAAATGGGTGGACTTGAGTCACCAAATCAATGCAGAAAGTCCACACTTCCCTGCCCTTCCTGCCTTGCAACAAGAAGACCTCTTCACATTGAAAGATGGATTCCATGTCCAAAAATTTACAGTAGTTGGTCAATACGGAACGCATATCGATGCACCGATTCACTTTGTAGAAGGTGGTCGTTGGTTGGATGAGATTGACCTCAAAGATCTCCTCTTGCCACTCTATGTTATCGACAAGTCTAAAGAAGTTGCTGCGAATCCAAACTTTATCTTGAGCAAACAAGATATCTTAGACTTTGAGGCAGAGCATGGACAAATTGCTGAGGGTGCTTTTGTTGCCTTCCGTAGTGATTGGTCAAAACGTTGGCCAGATCAAGATGCTATGCGTAACCTGGATGAAAATGGGGTTCAACAAAGTCCAGGATGGAGCCGTGAAGCTCTAGAATTCTTGATTCATGAACGTCATGTTAAGGCTGTAGGTCACGAGACTTTTGATACAGATGCTGGTATTCCAGCAGCAGAACATGGCTTGGTCAATGAATACTACCTTTTGGAGCAAAATATCTACCAAGTAGAAGTCTTAAACCACTTGGATCAAGTGCCAGCAGTAGGTGCCTTGATTTCAATTGCTTTCCCTCACTGGGACAAGGCAACTGGTTCACCTGTCCGTGCCATTGCTATCTTGCCTTAAAAAAACTGAGCCTGAAGCGTATCTTCAGGCTCTTTTATATGGATGTTGAAATCTATTAGTGAATCTGATGGTTATCTTATCAAACCTTCTTATCTTACAAAAATGTAAGGAAAGAAAGTTAAAATGAAAGATTAGACTATGGTAGCTCCAATGATGATCCATTAAAATATAAACAGAAGAAAAAGGCTTGTCGAACAAACCTTTTCTGATATTAGCGCATGGTAACGAATTCTTCGGATCCAGTTGGATGAATAGCGACGGTCGCATCGAAATCGGCTTTTGTGGCTCCCATCTTGATAGCAACAGCAAATCCTTGGATCATTTCGTCCACCCCATACCCAAGACCATGGAGACCGACAACGGTTTCTTCCGGTCCTGCAGTGATGAGTTTAAATTTAGCCAACTGACGATGTTGGGTCACAGCTGAATACATCGAGGCGAAACTTGAAGTATAGACCTTGATAGCTTCTTTTCCATATTGTTTTTCAGCTTCTTCTTGAGTGAGACCGACTGTACCAATAGCAGGATGGGAAAAGATAACGGTCGGAATGGTTGCGTAGTCCATTTTAGCATTGGTTTTTCCATTAAAGAGACGTTCGGATAGGGTACGCCCTGCCTTGATAGCGACAGGAGTTAATTCTTTTTCGCCCGTGACATCCCCAAGAGCATAGATGCCAGGAACAACCGTATTCTGGTATTCATCCACTGCAATGAATCCTTTTTCATTTAAGGTGACACCTGCAGCTTCTAGATGGAGGTCTTGGACGTTTGGTTTTCGTCCGGTCGCCCAGATGACATGATCAGCGACAAAAGATGTTTGGTCTTCGAAATAAACTCGGATTTGACCATTTTCTTCCTTCGTGAGTTGAACAGGAACCTTGTGAGGATGGAGAGGCAATCCTTGTTTATCCATCTCCTCCATTAAGCCATCGACAATGTAAGAATCAAACTTTCTTAAGGGACGATCCCCTCGAACGAAGAGGTCTGTCTTAACACCAAGGGCATGGAGAACACCGGCTAGTTCTACCGCAATGTAGCCAGCGCCAATAATGGCAACTGATTTTGGTAGTTCTTCCCAAGCAAAGACATCGTCAGAGGTTTCTCCTAAATCTGCTCCAGGTAGATCTGGGATATAAGCATGAGCCCCTGTAGCGATCACAATGTGTTTAGCCTTGATGGTTTCCCCGTTGACTTCTACTGTATGGGCGTCAACAAAGCGAGCACGACCTTGGATACACTCCACACCATTTCGTTTAAAACTGCCATCATAAGAAGAACGAGCCCGATCAATATAAGCTTCGCGATTTTTTCTTAAGGTTGCGAAATCAAAATTGGTCTGTTCAGAAGTAAACCCATAATCTGGACCGTAATCACGAATGGCTTCAGCAATTTGGGCGCCATACCACATAATTTTTTTAGGGACACATCCTTTGTTGACACAGGTCCCACCTAGTTGCTTTTCTTCAATAACAGCAGCTCGGGCTCCATGTTCTCCAGCTCGGTTCATGGTAGCAATCCCTCCGCTACCTCCACCAATGGAGATAATATCAAATTCTTTCATGATTAGTACTCCTTTGTTGATTTACACTTTCATTGTAACAACAAAGGTTACAAAAATCAAGAAATTGCCATCGTTGAACAGGAAGAGAAAACAAGATAGCAAAAAAAACGTGCAAAACAGATGATTCTGAATTGAAAAATGAGGAAATATGATATACTAAACTTATAATTTGAAACGCTTTCGAATATTGGAGGAAAGAAATGAAGAAATTTAAAAAATGGCAAATTATTACAGCGACTGGTGCTGCTATAGCAGTTGTAGGAATGGGGAGCTGGCTTGCTTTTGGAAAATCAGGTAGTGGCCCTGAAGAAATGGTCGATATGACACCTATGGTACAAACCGTGAAAGAAGGTTCGATTGCTTCCTCTGTTTTATTGACAGGTAAGGTCACAGCCAATCAAGAACAATATATTTATTTTGACGGAACCAAAGGAGATTTGCAATCCATCCTAGTGAATGTCGGGGATCAAGTAACCGCCGGCCAAGCTATTGTTCAATATAGTAGTACAGAAGCGCAATCTGCCTATGACGCGGCGGTACGTGCGGTCAATAAGGCAGATCGTCAATTGAACGATCTCATGACCAATGGAGTGACCATTGATACAACAGGGGATGAGGAAGCAGATAGCAAATCAGCCTCTCAAGCCCAACGCTCTTTGGACACACAAGTGGGTGATTTGCGCGATGCCCGTGCGGATGCTGTAGCCAATATGGAAAAAGCTAAAGCTTTGTTGGATGCTACAACCGTAAAAAGTAGTACAGATGGAACGGTTGTAGAAGTCAATAAAGACGTTTCCAAATCAACAACCGGAACCAACCAAACCCTGGTTCATATCGTCAGCAACGGTAACCTTCAAGTAAAAGGTGAGTTGTCTGAATACAATCTAGCCAACATTTCAGTTGGTCAAGAAGTGACCTTAACCTCTAAGGTCTATCCTGGAAAAAAATGGACTGGAAAGATTAGCTACGTTGCCAACTATCCGACAGATGCTGGTCAGGCTGGTGCGAATGCCGCAGGTTCTGGACAAGGAACAGGGGGAGCTAAATATCCGTTTACGGTAGATATTACCAGTGAGATTGGTGATTTGAAACAAGGTTTTTCTGTCAATATTGAAGTAAAAAGTTCAACCATCCATCCTTTAGTTCCTGTGACAAGTGTCTTATCAGACGGCGATCAAAGCTATGTTTGGACCATTGAAGCTGGCAAGGCTAAAAAAGTCAATGTTACCTTAGGAAATGCAGATGCAGAAAATCAAGAAGTCTTATCTGGTTTGAAGAAAGATGCGCAAGTGATCATCAACCCTTCTGGCGATTTGGAAGATGGGAAAGAGGTCGGAAAATATGACAAAATTGATTGAGCTGAAAAACATCAATAAAAGTTATCAAAATGGCGATCAAACCTTGCAGGTATTAAAGGATATCCATTTAGATGTGGAAGAAGGGGAATTTCTAGCTATTATGGGACCTTCCGGGTCTGGGAAATCTACCCTAATGAATATCATTGGTCTTCTGGATCGTCCGACCAGTGGCGAATACCGCTTGGAAGGGGAAGAAGTTGGAAATCTTAGTGAGAAAAAGTTGGCCCAGGTTCGTAATGAGCAAATAGGCTTTGTCTTCCAACAATTCTTTCTCCTATCAAAACTCAATGCCTTTCAAAATGTCGAGCTTCCCTTGATTTATGCAGGAGTAAATCCTTCTAAACGAAAGGAATTAGCTGAACAATTTTTAAAGAAAGTTGAGCTAGATACGCGGATGCACCACCTTCCTTCGGAATTGTCTGGAGGGCAAAAACAACGGGTGGCCATCGCGCGTGCTTTGGTCAATCATCCTTCTATTATCTTAGCGGATGAACCAACAGGAGCTCTTGACTCCAAGACCGGCGATCAGATTATGGAGCTTTTGACAGCCCTCAATCAAGAAGGCAAAACCATTATCATGGTGACCCATGAAACGGAGATTGCTGCCTATGCCAAACGTCAGATTGTCATTCGAGATGGAGTGATTTCTTCGGATAGCCGCAACGAAAGGAGGGCCTGATGCAGAACTGGAAATTCGCTATTAGTTCCATTATGGGACATAAAATGAGATCGTTCTTAACCATGGTAGGGATTATCATCGGGGTTGCCTCAGTCGTTGTCATCATGGCTCTCGGAGATGGGATGAAAGCGGGAGTGACTAAGACCTTTACCAAGGATCAACAATATGTTCAGATTTCCTATTCCGCCCGAAAGAGTGGCTACATGACTGGTTTTAATCTTGGACCAGAACCTGTCTCAGAAGAAGGAGGCGCAGAAGGTGGTGGCGAAGGCGGTGTTGCCAGTGAAGAAGACCAAGGAATGTCACCGCCAGCTGGCTATGGAGAGGAAAGTAGCGAAGACGTTGACAACCCAATCCTTGAAACACCACCCGTCGTTCAAGAAGAATGGGTCAAGGAATTGACCAAGATTCCTGGCATTGATGGCTACTATGTTGGTAATACGGCTAATGCCACGATCTCCTATCAGAAGAAAAAATCTGAAGGGGTCAATATCATGGGGGTCAATGATACTTATTTCTCAGTAAGAAAATTTGAATTGGTTTCAGGAAGAAAACTGAATCCTTCAGATTATCAGAGTTTCTCACGGGTCATCATGTTGGATGAAGGCTTAGCTTCGACCTTATTTGGGACGGAAAGTGCCCTCAACCAAGTGGTTGCTGTCGGAGACAACAACTATCGGGTGGTAGGGATCTTCAAGGACCCAAATGCTGGATCTGCATTATACGGGGTTTCTTCTGGAGGAAGTGCCTTGATGGCCAATACCCAAGTAGCTTCAGAATTTGGAACAGAAGAAATTTCTACTATTGTGGTGCATATCCCGGATGTCAAACAGATTAAACCAACTGGGATCGAAGCGGCGAAAAAATTAACCGAGTTATCGGGAGTTCGCCAAGGAGAATTCCAAATCTTTAACATGGATAGTATCTTGGAGCAGACCAATCAAATGCTCGGTATTATGACAACAGTCATCGGAGCGATTGCAGGAATCTCCCTTCTCGTTGGTGGGATTGGGGTCATGAATATCATGTTGGTATCTGTGACTGAGCGGACACGTGAAATCGGTCTGAGAAAAGCTCTTGGAGCTACTCGTGGAAAAATCTTGATTCAATTCCTCATCGAATCCATGGTCTTGACCATGATGGGAGGAATTCTCGGTCTGGGATTGGCTTATGGTGTCAATGCCCTCATCGCCACAGCTGCCGCAGGTGCTCTAGAAGGACCACCAGTCGTCTCCATGTCAGTGGCTATCGGAAGTATCATCTTTTCAGCTTGTGTCGGAATTGTCTTTGGTATCTTACCAGCAAGCAAGGCATCAAAACTCGATCCGATTGAAGCTCTTCGCTATGAATAAGGATGAATGACCTATATTGTTGACTCGGATGAAGTAAAATTTGATTATGAATGAATGGAATGTGATGGAAAAGGGAGAAGGAACCCTTTCCTTCCATTCCTTTTTTCATTTTTCCTGCTCAAGAATAGTGTATTTCCCCGTCAAATATGATAAAATAGGGGAGAATAACTTAGGAGGTTCCAAATGACTACTGAACATATGGAAGAATTAAATGACCAGCAGATTGTCCGTCGTGAAAAGATGGCGGCCCTTCGTGAACAAGGAATCGACCCATTTGGAAAGCGATTCGAACGAACTGCAGATTCTGGTCAATTGAAAGAAAAATATTCAGAATTAGATAAAGAACAACTTCATGACTTGAACGAAACAGCCATTATTGCAGGCCGTCTTGTGACCAAACGTGGTAAAGGGAAGGTTGGTTTTGCCCACCTTCAAGACCGTGAAGGTCAGATCCAAATTTACGTTCGGAAAGACGCAGTTGGTGAAGAAAATTATGAAATTTTCAAAAAGGCTGACCTTGGAGATTTCCTTGGGGTAGAAGGAGAAGTGATGCGGACCGATATGGGTGAGCTTTCCATCAAAGCTACTCACATCACACACTTGTCTAAAGCCCTTCGTCCCTTGCCTGAAAAATTCCATGGCTTGTCTGATGTGGAAACCATCTACCGCAAACGCTACTTGGATTTGATTTCGAACCGTGAAAGCTTTAACCGCTTTGTTACCCGTTCGAAAATCATCTCAGAAATCCGTCGTTACTTGGATGGTCAAGGCTTCCTTGAGGTAGAAACCCCTGTTCTTCACAATGAAGCTGGTGGAGCATCTGCGCGTCCGTTTATCACTCACCACAATGCCCAAAACATTGACATGGTCCTTCGTATCGCGACCGAGCTTCACTTGAAACGTTTGATCGTTGGTGGAATGGAGCGCGTCTATGAAATCGGACGGATCTTCCGTAATGAAGGGATGGATGCTACCCACAATCCAGAATTTACTTCCATCGAAGTCTACCAAGCCTATGCTGACTACCAAGATATTATGGACTTGACGGAAGGGATTATCCAACACGCTGCGAAAGCTATTCATGGGGATGGTCCTGTTAACTACCAAGGAACTGAAATCAAGATCAATGAACCATTCAAGCGTGTCCACATGGTGGATGCGATCAAGGAAATTGCTGGTGTTGACTTCTGGAAGGAAATGAGCTTTGAAGAAGCAGTAGCCCTTGCTAAAGAAAAACATGTGCCAGTTGAAAAACACTACACTGAAGTGGGGCATATTATCAATGCCTTCTTCGAAGAATATGTGGAAGAAACCTTGACACAACCAACCTTTGTCTATGGACACCCTGTAGCTGTATCACCATTGGCTAAGAAGAATGACGAGGATCCTCGTTTCACAGATCGTTTCGAGCTCTTCATCATGACCAAGGAATATGCTAATGCCTTTACAGAATTGAACGATCCAATCGACCAATTGGAACGATTCGAAGCGCAGGCACGCGCCAAAGAATTGGGAGACGACGAAGCAACTGGAATTGACTACGATTATGTAGAAGCTCTTGAATATGGTATGCCACCAACAGGAGGATTGGGAATCGGTATCGACCGTCTCTGCATGCTCCTTACTGATACGACTACTATCCGTGACGTATTGCTCTTCCCAACTATGAAATAAGCTAAAAGAAAACACTGATCACAAGATCAGTGTTTTTTAGTCTTCCAAATAAGAAGTATCATTCCATTGTAAGAGATCAAAGTGCTCAAAATCATCTGTTGTCAAAATGGTCACACTGGCATTGTCGAGACCGCCATTTTTTCGGAGTTCCTCTGGTTTATAGCCTAGAAGAGTCCGAATAGAAGCTGTTAAATTAGCGCCATGGCCAACAATTAGAATGGCCTCGCCAGACTGGTCTTTTAAACTTTTGATAAAATTTCCGGTCCGTTGGGTGGTTTCTTCAACGGATTCTGCTCCGAAAATATCGTGGTGAAACTCAGCTAAATTATGACGAAAGGCCTTCATTTCCTCCGGATAGAGAGCTTTCAGCTCCTTAATTTTTCTACCTTCTAGCCTACCAAGTCGCCATTCCCGGAGAGCAGGAACCTCTTGAAGGGTGATGGGATGCTGATTTTGTTTGAGGAGGATTTGAGCAGTATGGACGGCTCTTGGCAAGTCGCTTGAATAAGCTGCGTCAAAGTATGTTTGAGATAGATGCTGGCCCAAGGCTTCCAACTGCTGGATGGAAGATTCTAACAGCGGAGAGTCGCCATTTGCCCCTTGGATACGGCCCTCCTCATTCCACTCAGTACGTCCGTGACGGACAAAATATAATTTCATATTGGTTTTATCCTTTATTCGACTAAGTCCTCGAAGCTAGCCTTGACAAAATCAGCTAAATCTTGCGCCTTGATTTGAATACTGTGACCAACTTCACCTGCAGAGACAATCATTTGATCTAGGTCCAGGGCGGATTGATCAATGAAAATAGGGTAGTTGTGTTTTTGTCGAATTCCAACAGGATTATTAGCCCCGTGGACATAGCCCGTCGTTTTTTCTAAATCTTTTTGCGGAATCATACTAACTTTTTTATTGCCAGATAGTTTGGCTAATTTTTTCTCTGACAAATGGGCAGAGATGGGAACAATTCCGATGACAGGACCAGTTTTATCACCTGTTAAGGCTAGTGTCTTATAGATTTGGTCAGTCGTAATCCCTTCTGGAATGATTCCCTCAAGGACATTGATTTGTAATCCTGCATGGTCGATTTTTGCTTTTTGCAGTATTTGTTCAACCAATGTTTTTTTTACTTTTTGTTTTTTTGCCATCTCACTCTTCTCTTTCTCTTAATTTCCTAACATTATATCATACTCTTTGAGTTTCCGTTCAAGAGAAAAAGAGGCAGTTGCCTCTTTTAATTCTTTTCTATAGTAAATAGTTTTCGGTAGATTTTTTCTTGATCTTGTGTGGGCGCAATCTGGTTCAAGTCCAAGTAGTGGGTGAAGCCATTCAATTGCCCCTGAGAGGTGTACTGATGAAGATCATACTCGTCATCAGTAGATGGGGCTGCATTGTAGTAGCCGTCATCATAGTCATAAGTTGGAATCCAGAGGGCGGTAAATTTATTAGTGGAGATACTATGTTCTTCCATGAAATAGGTCCCAATATAGATTCCGATATTTTTGGCTCCCAATGATTCTAGCTTGGCACGGAAGGCTTCCACTCCAGCGTTCATATCACCCATCGTCTTTTCTTCTACATCCAGCCAATAGTAGGTTGGTTTGTATTTTTTGGATGCCTGATAGAACTCTTCTGCTTCCTTTTCCATTTCTTTTTTGTCCTTGGCAGCTACGTAAGCATATACCGCAACTGGAATATTTCGTTTTTGAAACTCTTTAATATGAGTTTCGTATGATTTGTCAATTCCATTTAAATAAGTCGCAGCATTTTCTTTTTTAGCTTGAGCGCCACTATGAACTCGAACAATGACTCCAGAAACATTCTGTGCTAAGAGATCATAATCAATCTCGCTTGGCAATTGCCAACCAGAGATATCAATAATTGGTCGATTCAAAAATTCTTGATCTAATTCTTCAACTGAGTCAGAAGAAGAGGAAGATGGGATTTTTGTTTGATTGGTTGTCTTTGCCTCTTGTAGGGTCTTGTTTCTAGCAAGTTGATTCCTTTGGATATCTGCTACTGTTTTAGAAATTATCAAAAAGGAAAAGATACTTGCGAAAAAGACAAAGAGGACAATTGGTTTAATCCTTTTTCTCATACAGAATCATTTTACCGTAAAAGATGGAAAAAGGCAAAACAAAGGGTCCGAAAACAGGAAAAACAAGATGATATTATAGTGAATCAGAGGATTGATTTTCCTTGCTTCCTCACAATAGTTGAAGTAGAAATAAGAGTTAGACTGGTCTGTTTGATCATCTTTTGAAAGTGAAAACCGAATCTTATTTGGTCTTTCCTTTTTTTTACAATTGAAAGGTGATATAATGAAATTTGAAAATTAGAAGTATGGGTGTTACATGAAATTAGAAAAACGTCATTTTTTAAACTATTCAATCCTGATCCCTTACCTCCTTTTGTCAGTATTGGGATTGATTGTAGTCTACTCGACAACGAGTGCCTTAGCCATCCAAAAAGGGGTTAGTCCTTTCGGAATGATCAGAAGCCAGGGGATCTTTTTTGTTCTAAGTTTGATCACTATTCTGATTACCTATAAGGTGAAATTAAATGTCCTTAAGAAAAAGGGCTTCATTGGAATTTTCATTATAGCTGAGACGATCCTTCTTTTGCTATCGCGTTTCATCACAGATACGGTGAATGGTGCGCATGGATGGTTGAGTTTCGGAGGTTTCTCGATTCAGCCAGCTGAGTATTTGAAGATTATCATCGTCTGGTACTTGGCCCTGGTCTTCTCTAAAAAGCAAGAAGAAATTCAACGATATGATTACCAAGCGTTAACCCACAATCAATGGCTTCCTCGAGATTTGTCGGATTGGCGTTGGATGGTGCTCTTCCTGATTGCTATTGTGGTCATCATGCCAGACTTAGGAAATGCGACCATTCTTGCACTGACAACCTTAATTATGATTAGTGCAAGTGGCATAGCTTACCGCTGGTTCTCAAGCTTATTAGCTATCCTCGTAGGAGGTTCAACCGTTCTTCTTTATTCTATTCAGCTTATCGGGGTAGAGCGTTTCTCTAAAATCCCTGTCTTTGGATATGTAGCGAAACGATTCAGTGCTTTTTACAACCCCTTTAATGATTTATCAGATTCGGGACACCAACTAGCCAATTCTTATTACGCCATGAGTAATGGGGGCTGGTTTGGCCTTGGGCTTGGAAATTCGATTGAAAAGCAAGGGTACTTGCCAGAAGCTCATACAGACTTTGTCTTTTCAATCGTTATTGAAGAACTTGGTTTTGTGGGAGCTAGTCTCATCCTAGCCTTGTTGTTCTTCTTAATTTTACGCATTATTCTTGTCGGGATTCGGGCAAGAGATCCATTTAATTCAATGATGGCGATTGGTATAGGAGGGATGCTCCTGACCCAAACCTTCATCAACATTGGTGGGATTTCTGGGCTGATTCCTTCGACAGGGGTGACCTTCCCCTTCCTTTCACAAGGAGGAAATAGTTTGTGGGTCTTATCCATTGCGATTGCCCTTGTCTTGAATATTGATGCGAGTGAAAAGCGCGCCCTAGCTACTCAAGAGGCCCCTTCTTACGAGAAGCCTCAGAAAATTCAGAGCTATTACTAAATCGGAGTGAGTAAAGAAAGGAGTTATCATGACTTTACAAAAACTAGAGAGCTACACCAACAAAGAGATTATCAAAGAAGAAGCTGAGATTTTAACAACTATTTTAGAAGATATTGCTAAAAATTTGGTGAGTCCAGAAACCTTTGATAAGATTCTTGAATTGAAAAAACTATCTGTTTCAAAAGATTATTTAAATTTGGATCAAATTGTCAAAGATCTATCAAATGAAGAGATGACTGTGATTTCTCGCTACTTTGCCATTCTTCCCTTGTTGATTAATATCTCTGAAGACGTCGATTTGGCTTTTGAAATCAATCATCAAAATAATGTGGGACAAGACTATCTTGGAAAGCTGTCGTCCACCATTCGCCAGGTGGCTGAGACTGAAAATGCTCAGGAAATCTTGGAACACCTCAATGTGGTACCGGTATTGACCGCTCATCCGACCCAAGTACAACGGAAAACCATGTTGGACTTAACCACTCACATTCACAGTCTTTTGCGCCAACACCGGGATGTAAAAGCTGGCTTGATGAACGAGACCAAATGGTACAATAATTTGCGTCGTAATATTGAAATTATGATGCAAACCGATATGATCCGTGAAAAGAAACTCAAGGTAACCAATGAGATTACCAACGTCATGGAATACTATAATAGCTCCTTCCTTCAGGCTGTTCCCAACTTAATGTTGGAATACAAACGTCTTGCCAAAGAGCAAGGGATTGAGTTGCAACACCCCAAACCGATTACGATGGGAATGTGGATCGGTGGAGACCGGGATGGGAATCCTTTTGTAACTGCAGAGACCTTGAAGCGATCAGCTACGATTCAAAGTGAAGTCATTCTGAACTATTATATTCAGAAAATCTCTAGTCTTTATCGGAACTTCTCCCTCTCTACCAATCTTTCAAAAACCAGTCAAGCGGTTGAAGAGATGGCAGCTCGTTCCAGTGATACATCTGTCTTTAGAGAGAAGGAGCCTTACCGTCGGGCCTTCCATTATATTCAATCCAAGTTGGTCCAAACCTTATTGAATATTAAGGAATGGTCTGTCGTTGGCTCAACAGTAGATGACCGTCATCCGGTTGAACGTCTTCTCGGTGCTCACACCCATCAACAAGGAGTGGTTTCTGATTATATTGGTAATCGCATCAGTGGAGCTATCCAAGAGTTGGCAGAAGATCGTCCTCCTTATTACGAAACAGTTGAAGAATTTAAACAGGATTTGACCCTTATTCAAGAATCATTGATTGAAAATAAGGCAGAAGCCTTAATCTCAGGAGAGTTTGCTGAGTTATTAGAAGCAGTAGAAGTCTTTGGATTCTTCTTGGCTTCAATCGATATGCGTCAAGATTCGAGTGTACATGAAGCCTGTGTTGCGGAACTTCTCAAAGAAGCTGGAATCAATGACCATTATAGTGATTTGTCAGAAGACGAAAAGTGCGAGTTGCTTTTACAAGAGTTGTTAGAAGATCCTCGGATTTTATCTGCTACCCATGCAGAAAAATCAGAATTGCTTGAAAAAGAATTAGCTATTTTCCAAACAGCGCGTGAATTAAAAGACCGCTTAGGAGAAGATGTCATTCGCCAAACCATTATTTCTCACGCAACCAGTGTATCGGATATGCTTGAGTTGGCTATCATGTTGAAAGAAGTGGGACTGATTGACAAAGAAAGCGCACGTGTGCAAATTGTTCCTCTTTTTGAGACCATCGAAGACTTGGATCAATCAGAAGATACAATGAGAAAGTATCTATCACTTCCAATTGCTAAGCGCTGGATTGCTTCTAAGAATAACTACCAAGAAATTATGCTTGGTTATTCAGATAGTAACAAAGACGGTGGTTATCTATCTTCTTGTTGGACTCTTTATAAGGCCCAGCAACAATTAACAGCGATTGGCGACGAGTTTGGTGTCAAAATTACCTTTTTCCATGGCCGTGGGGGAACGGTTGGTCGTGGGGGTGGTCCAACCTATGAAGCCATCACCTCACAACCATTGAGATCCATTAATGACCGCATTCGTTTGACTGAGCAAGGTGAGGTAATTGGCAATAAATATGGGAACAAGGATGCAGCTTATTACAACTTGGAAATGTTGGTATCTGCAACGATTAACCGGATGATTGCTAAGCAGAAGAGTGAAAAGAGCATGTCCGATCAGTACAATGAGATAATGGACCAGATTGTCAATCGTAGCTACGATATTTATCGTGAACTGGTGTTTGGTAATGAGCATTTCTATGATTACTTCTTCGAATCCAGTCCGATTAAGGCGATTTCTAGTTTCAATATTGGTTCCCGTCCAGCAGCCCGTAAGACCATCAAAGAAATCGGTGGCCTGCGTGCCATTCCTTGGGTCTTCTCATGGTCACAAAGTCGGGTGATGTTCCCTGGTTGGTACGGTGTTGGTTCTAGCTTTAAGGAATTTATCGATGCAGATCCAGAAAACATTGAAACCTTGCGTTATATGTACCAAAAATGGCCATTCTTCAAGTCTCTTCTTTCAAACGTAGACATGGTGCTCTCAAAAGCCAATATGAACATTGCTTTTGAATACGCCAAGCTGTGTGAAGAAGAGGAGGTTCGTGACATCTTCAATATTATCCTGGACGAGTGGCAATTGACTAAGGATGTTATTTTACAGATTGAAGGTCACGATGAACTCTTGGCTGAGAACCCTTATCTAAAAGATAGTTTAGATTATCGTATGCCATACTTTAATGTTCTGAACTATATTCAATTAGAATTAATTAAACGCCAAAGACGCGGTGAATTGCCTGCTGATCAGGACAAGTTGATTCATATCACGATCAATGGTGTCGCGACAGGATTGCGTAATTCTGGTTAATCGTGAACCATAAAACCAATCCCGATTAAAGGGATTGGTTTTTTACTGGAATAAAGTGAAAATGATTGTGAAAAAACTCGAAAATTGGTCGCAAAAAATGAAAAATCTAGCTGTTTATTTCAAAAAAGAAGTGGAAATAAGATTTCACAAACTTTCATTTGGGTAAATTCCTTTAAGAAAAAAGAAATAAGAAAAAAAGCTAGTAAAACACTTGCAATTTAGACGAAATTTGATAAAATAGTAAGGAAAGTTAGACTGTATTGCCTACTGTCTATCTATAAAATATATTTTATTGGAGGCTTTTACTCAAATGGCAAAAGAAAAATACGATCGTAGTAAACCACACGTTAACATTGGTACTATCGGACACGTTGACCACGGTAAAACTACCCTAACTGCAGCTATCACAACTGTTTTGGCACGTCGCTTGCCTTCATCAGTTAACCAACCTAAAGACTATGCGTCTATCGATGCTGCTCCAGAAGAACGCGAACGCGGTATCACCATCAACACTGCGCACGTTGAGTACGAAACTGAAAAACGTCACTACGCTCACATCGACGCTCCAGGACACGCGGACTACGTTAAAAACATGATCACTGGTGCCGCTCAAATGGACGGAGCTATCCTTGTAGTAGCTTCAACTGACGGACCAATGCCACAAACTCGTGAGCACATCCTTCTTTCACGTCAGGTTGGTGTTAAACACTTGATCGTCTTCATGAACAAAGTTGACTTGGTTGACGATGAAGAATTGCTTGAATTGGTTGAAATGGAAATCCGTGACCTTCTTTCAGAATACGATTTCCCAGGTGATGACCTTCCAGTTATCCAAGGTTCAGCTCTTAAAGCTCTTGAAGGTGATTCTAAATACGAAGACATCATCATGGACTTGATGAACACTGTTGATGAGTACATCCCAGAACCAGAACGCGATACTGACAAACCATTGCTTCTTCCAGTCGAAGACGTATTCTCAATCACTGGACGTGGTACTGTAGCATCAGGACGTATCGACCGTGGTATCGTTAAAGTCAACGACGAAATCGAAATCGTTGGTATTAAAGAAGAAATCCAAAAAGCGGTTGTTACTGGTGTTGAAATGTTCCGTAAACAACTTGACGAAGGTCTTGCAGGGGACAACGTTGGTGTGCTTCTTCGTGGTATCCAACGTGATGAAATCGAACGTGGACAAGTTATCGCTAAACCAGGTTCAATCAACCCACACACTAAATTCAAAGGTGAAGTATACATCCTTACTAAAGAAGAAGGTGGACGTCATACTCCATTCTTCAACAACTACCGTCCACAGTTCTACTTCCGTACAACTGACGTAACTGGATCTATCGAACTTCCAGCAGGAACTGAAATGGTAATGCCTGGTGATAACGTGACTATCGACGTTGAGTTGATCCACCCAATCGCCGTTGAACAAGGTACTACATTCTCTATCCGTGAAGGTGGACGTACTGTTGGTTCAGGTATGGTTACTGAAATCGAAGCTTAATTCGATCTAGTTCCCAGATTAACAATTATATAGACAGACAGAAAACCCCGTGAAGACGGGGTTTTTATTGTTTTAAAAAGTAAAAGAGTTTGTGCAACCTTTCATTATGACGAAATTTATGGTAAAATAGGTTGTATAAAATTAGAAAAACGAGGTATGTGAAATGTCACGTAAACCATTTATTGCTGGTAACTGGAAAATGAACAAAAATCCAGAAGAAGCAAAAGCATTCGTTGAAGCAGTAGCATCAAAACTTCCTTCATCTGATCTTGTTGAAGCTGGGATTGCAGCTCCTGCACTTGACTTGACAACTGTTCTTGCTGCTGCTAAAGGTTCAAACCTTAAAGTTGCTGCTCAAAACTGCTACTTTGAAAACGCTGGGGCCTTCACTGGTGAAACTAGCCCACAAGTTTTGAAAGAAATCGGTACTGACTATGTTGTGATCGGGCACTCAGAACGTCGTGATTACTTCCACGAAACAGACGAAGACATCAACAAAAAAGCAAAAGCTATCTTTGCAAATGGTTTGCTTCCAATCATCTGTTGTGGTGAAAGCCTTGAAACTTACGAAGCTGGTAAAGCGGCTGAATTCGTAGGTGCTCAAGTATCTGCTGCTTTGGCTGGTTTGACTCCTGAGCAAGTAGCTGCATCTGTTATCGCTTATGAGCCAATCTGGGCGATCGGTACTGGTAAATCTGCATCACAAGACGATGCACAAAAAATGTGTAAAGTGGTTCGTGACGTTGTAGCTGCTGACTTCGGTCAAGAAGTAGCTGACAAAGTACGTGTCCAATATGGTGGTTCAGTGAAACCTGAAAACGTTGCTGAATACATGGCTTGTCCAGACGTTGATGGAGCTCTTGTTGGTGGTGCATCACTTGATCCAGAAAGCTTCTTGGCATTGTTGAACTTCGTAAACTAATCGAACATAAAAAGAGAGTGGGACAGAAATCGGTAATTCGTTAGAATTCGATTTCGTCGTCCCACCTTCGCACAGTTGAGTAGGGCTGTAAAAGCTGATGAAATCAGCGTAGTAGAGCCCACTCAACCACTGCGTCTTGCTCGACAATCCAAAAACAATTGAGAGGCTAGGACTTTTGTCCCAGTCTCTTTTCTTGTCTTAAAAAAACCAGCTAGAAGGCTGGTTTTGTTTTTTTATGAGCGTCCTAAGATTCGTTTGATCAAGGACAAGGCTTTGAATTTCAGAGGATTTGGGTAATAACGGAAGGTTCCCATCTTACGGACGATGTAGCCATTGAAGTTCTGTTTGAAACGAAGAACGCCGTCTGAACCGTCGAAGATCCCTTGAATACCAAGGAAATTGTATAAGGTGATTCCTTTTTCTAGTGCACGCTTCATGGCATGGTATTGAATCAAGAAGGCTGCAGAGAATTTCTGATATTTGGTATACGAACCACCAAACAAATAGGTCACTTCTGATGGATTATAGATGATTAGGGCACAGGCCAAGGGCACTGTTTCAGCTGTTTCGTCCGCCAAGGTCTCCCGGACAATTGTCTTTTGTTTCTCTAATTTTTGCAATTGTTGCTCATATTGTTTGGATGAAGGATTGAGCAAGGAAATCTTCTGGTCTAAGTAAGCGAGTGCATCTGCTGTATTGATTTCAGCAATGAGAAATTCTGCCTTGTCTCCAAAGGTATCATAGAGATCGTAGTAGTAGTCCAGGCTCTTGTCTTCAAAGCCTTGACGTTTTCCAGTTTCCTCAATAATTTGTTTAAACTGAGGGATTTCCTCTCTCCTAATATTTCGAATGGAAATATCATAGTTGAGGGCAGTCGTGATATTCCGGCTACAGTTCTTATTGAAGGATTTTAGGAGAGATTTCGCATCATAATCAGTTAGGTCCTTCAGATAATGCCAAACAGGTTCTCCTCCCGGATAGCCTACTTGTAAGCCATCAAATTGATAGCCAAGATCCAGTAATGAATGGAGAAGTTGTTTTTGCTCTTCTTCGGTCGGGTTTCCATTGCTATCGAAAACTTGATAGTGGTCATAGGGTTTTAAAAGAAATTCGATACCACCATTTTCTTTTACATAATCCTGTAATGCTTTATAAAAATCTGGTAGGTAGCGAGCATCCGTCACGATTGGTCCACTATTGATTTCGTAATGCAAGCCTCCCGTCATGGGTAGACTATATAAAATGGCAGAGATAGCTAATGTTCCTTGCTCTTCCCATCCAATATATTGAATAGTTGCGCCTCTTTTTTGAAGCAAATCAGCCATTTCAATACTCTGTAAAAAAGAGTGATTGGAAGTAGTGAGAGAGTGTTGGTAAAATTCTTCCCTACTAATAATATTGAATGTCATAGGTCACCTTACTGTTTATTTCTTAGTTTTTTTCGTAATTGATAGGCCTTGTTAACAAGGGGATAAAGAATACTTGTTGGGAGGTTGAATTCGCCAACAAATTCTTCAATCATTGGATTAAATTTTGACTTGAAGTGGTAGAGTCCTCCATCTAAATGGTTCTCAACTCCTCCCATATTTTGCCAATCAGCTCCACGGTCAAAGGCATGCTGGGCTGTTTCATACCAGGTCAAAATGGCTGGTTGATAACGGCGGAAGTTCTCATCCATCCCTGCATAGACATTCTCTGAAGTGCCTCCAAATTCAAGAGTCAAGGTTCCAGAAAGAGAAACGATTTCTTGGCCGCCTTTTAGCTCTTGATGGAGAAATTGGATTTCTTCTTCCAAACGTTCTTTTTCTTGACGGTTGTTGTCAATCTTGCCTGGTTTTGTTTTTTCGTTAAAACGACTAGCTTCTGCTTGATTTTTTTCAAGTTGCTCTTTGAGTGAAGCAAGGCGTTGAGCCAAGTTAATTCTTGATAGAGTGATGTAAGATTGTCCTGCATAGGTTGTTAGCAGTTTCTCATAATAGTCCTTTCCACGAAGATGGATGCCTTTTCGTGCTTCTGTCTTTTTCATCAGAGCTGCAAATTCGTCTAAGAGTTCAGTGCCTCCAAAGATGACTTCAACTCCTTTATTTCGAGCAGTCCGAATGGCTTGCTTGGTGGATTTGGACAGTTGGTCCTCAGTGAAGTATTCCTTATAGATATTGGCCTGGAAACGTGGTTGAATGGTTTCTCCCATGTCTTCTGTCCGTCCAACCCATTCCACTCCACATTCTTTTAAGGATTGGATAATCGCCAAAGTAGCCTCTTGATCACTTGTTTCTTGGCCGATTAATCCTTTTCTTAGGAAAAGAGAGGGATCAAACTTGGCGAAGACAGCACGCTTGCTTTTAGCATATGTTTTGATGGATTGGAGCATGAAGGCTACTAATTCACTGTTTTTGTAATCCATAATAGGTCCACGTGGGATATAGAGCATGGTAAAACCAAGTGGAAGTGGCTGGATTAAAATACTTGCGACAGCGACTAGTTTGTGATCTTGGTAAACGCCAAGGCGCTCATTGCCCCAGTTGTCTTTGATCTTTGCCCAATCGGAGCTCTGAAGCAAATTGGTTTGGGGGCTAGTTTTAACGAATTCATCATGTTCTTCGGCAGTAATGCCGATTTTGTATGTATACATTAATGGAGTACCCACTTTCTAAGGGCGTAAGCAACACCCGACTCATCGTTGGATCGCGTAACAACTTTCGCAATCTTTTTTAATTCAGGACTAGCGTTGTCCATCGCGACTGGGAAGCCAGCAACTTCTAGCATGGCCTGGTCGTTTTCTTGATCGCCGACCGCCATCACTTGGTCTGGACTTAAGTGTAACTTAGACGCTAAGTGTAAGAGCGCCCGGCCTTTATCAACTGTTTTAGGCAAGATTTCAAGGTAAAAAGGTGCGGAACGCACAATCGTAAAACGGTCGTAAAAACTATCTGGAATAGAGGAGATGATTCCTTCTAAGACTTCCGGTTCGTCGACATACATACACTTGAGAACCGTATGCTGCTTCATTTCTTCTGGAGTCCGGTAGAAAAGATCAGAGTGGACCAATTTGGCTTCATGGACGGTATAGGTACCAATGTTACGATTAGCTGTATAAATGCCAGACTTGGTACTAGCGTGCATAGGAACAGCTAATTTGCGAGCTAGTGCTTCAATATCTAAATAGTCATTGTAGGAGAGGTGTTCTTCATAGAGAGTATCACCAGTGTGGGCGTCTTGAATGAGCCCTCCATTGAAGGTGATGACGAGATCACCCGGCTGATCCAAATGAAGTTCTTCTAACAATTGAAGGACACCAGAACGAGGACGACCAGTTGCTAAGACAACATGGACCCCTTGAGCTTTGGCATCTTGGATGGCTTGGAAAACTTCGGGGGTTACTTGGCCGTCAGATGTTAAAAGGGTCCCATCGATATCAAGGGCAACAAGTTTAATGTTCATCTTTTTCTCCTGTGAAGGTATCGTTAACAATATAGGACTGGAATAATTGTAGTTGAGGTGTAAACAAGCTATTTTCAAGCAACATTTCTTTTGGGAAATAGAAGCGGTTATCACCTTGTCTGCTACCGGCTAAGGAAGCAACGATAGGAGAGAGTAAGGATAGCTCAGCTAATTTACCATCCTTTTGGATGATCTCAATTTGAGTACGAGGTTTTTCTGAATCTGGTCGGTAAACGTCGTAAGGAAGGTCAAAGTTTCGATGGATAGCTGTATAATAGATCGGATCAAAACCAACCTCTTGAATCAGTTGTTTGAGAGCAGCTAATTGTTTTTCATCCTTATCTTGAAAGAGAATGGATTTGAAAACCTTGCGATTGATAAAACGCTGGGCCAAATCAGAGAGAACAGAATCAGGACTCTCCATCCAAGATTGAAAGTAGGTATTCATAACGCCGTCGTCCAAAGCCAAGTAATCGGCCAGGCTAACTTGGTGCTCAAAAAAAGGAATCAGTCGAGGAGAAGTCACTTGAAAGAACTCTTTATGCGCAAGGTAGAGATGACGTGCCCGCTTGAGCAGGTTCTGCAATAGGACTTCCATTGCTCTGGTAGCTGGATGAAAGTAGACCTGCATATACATTTGGTAGCGAGAAACAACATAATCTTCAACCGCATGCATCCCATTGACCTGAAAAGCAATTCCGTTTTCTACTGGGCGAATGACACGCAGGATACGAGTTAAATCAAAATTACCGTAAGAAGCCCCAGTGAAGTAGGCGTCTCTTAGAAGGTAATCCATGCGATCGACATCAATCTGACTAGAGATTAACTGCACCACTTGTTTATTAGGGTAGGTGTGGTCGATAACACTAGCTACCTTTTGAGGGAAGTCTGGTGCTACTTGAATTAATATCTGGTAGATTTCTGTTTCAGGACAGGTAATAATTTCCTGGGTCATTTTTTCATGATCAGTATCAAATAGCCCTTCAAAGGTATGCGAATAAGCGCCGTGTCCGATATCATGGAGCAAGGCGGCAACCATGGTGAGAAGGGATTCGCTTGAGTCCCATTGGTCGGTGTATTTCTCATCAAAGATTGATAGGATGCGCCGAGCAATTTCATAGGCTCCTAGACAGTGCGAAAAACGACTATGCTCGCCCCCATGAAAGGTAAACCCAGAGGTTCCTAACTGTTTGATGCGACGTAGTCGTTGAAATTCTTTTGTATTAATGAGCTTGTAAATGACTGGGTGATCCACGTGAATATAGTTGTGCACAGGATCCCGAAATACTTTTTCATTCATGCCTCTATTATAGCAGAAAACGGCCTAAATTGGTATCGAGAGATGGTTGCAATAGCAAAAAGAAAGAAGTTTTTGGTAAAATAAAGGAAAGAGGGAAAGGATGGGAACTTTTGAAGATTAGAATACAAAATCAGATTCAATTTGATGATCAACTGGAAGTGATGGACCAATATTACGAAGGGGAATGGAAGGAAAAAGGCGGCTATCACTATCTGCTTTACACCAACGAAGAAGGGGAAAAAGTCGCTTTGAAATTTCATGATCAAGAATTGACTATGACTCGCTTTTCAACGCCAAAATCCATCATGAAATTTATAGTTTCAGAGAAAGGTCATGCGCTCATTCCAACTCCCCTAGGCATGCAGCAGTTTGTGATTGATACTCAGGAATATAGATTGGAGCAAAATAAGCTTGGTTTGTCCTATCAGTTGTTAA
The DNA here is from genome assembly GCF_019930045.1 of Streptococcus australis. Lineage (GTDB taxonomy): Bacteria > Bacillota > Bacilli > Lactobacillales > Streptococcaceae > Streptococcus > Streptococcus australis_D. Next base: position 52,056 of record NZ_JAHZQQ010000002.1, read on the forward strand.
CGGCAGATGGAAGTCAACAATTCGCAACCTATCGCTTAGAATTGACATGGGGAGACTAGTTTATCAGTAGTTTTTCTTGATTTTTCTACAAGGTGTGGTATAATGAAACCACTCAAGGGAGTAGCTGGCGGATTTCCCGCGATAGTGTCGTCATTCCGAATTATTTCCGGCACTATATTAAACAGCGAGACTTGTTTTTTTAAAAAACAGGTCTCTTTTTTTGTAAAAAGAGGCCAAGAAGGAGGAGACTATTTTGTCAAAAGAACAAAATAAAGACTTGTTTTATACACAGACCTCAGAAGAAGTCCTAAAGAATTTGGACTCATCTATCGAAGGTTTGTCAACTGCTCAAGCTCAAGAACGCCTAGCGACTTATGGTCGTAATGAGTTGGAAGAGGGCGAAAAACGTAGCCTACTAGCTAAATTCCTTGATCAATTTAAGGATTTGATGATTATTATCTTGCTTGCGGCTGCGGCACTTTCTGTCATTACAGAAGGAATGGATGGTTTAACAGATGCTCTTATTATCTTGGCCGTAGTTGTCTTGAATGCAGCCTTTGGGGTTTACCAAGAAGGTCAAGCTGAAGCAGCTATTGAAGCGCTTAAAAATATGTCTAGCCCGATGGCCCGTGTTCGTCGTGATGGTCATGTCATTGAGATTGACTCAAAAGAATTGGTGCCTGGGGACATCGTCTTGCTAGAAGCAGGGGATGTTGTGCCTGCTGATATGCGCTTGTTTGAAGCAGCTTCCCTTAAAATCGAAGAAGCAGCTCTTACAGGGGAATCTGTCCCAGTTGAAAAAGATGTGACAGGACTTGTTGAAGCAGATGCTGGTATCGGGGATCGTGTTAACATGGGTTACCAAAACTCAAACGTAACTTACGGTCGTGGTATTGGGGTCGTGACCAACACTGGTATGTATACAGAAGTTGGTAAGATTGCGGATATGTTAGCCAATGCAGACGAAACTGAAACACCATTGAAGCAAAGCTTGGAACAATTATCTAAGGCCTTGACTTACTTGATTATTGTGATTGCCGTTATTACTTTCTTGGTTGGTGTATTCGTTCGTGGTGAACATCCATTAGAAGGCTTGATGGTTGCGGTTGCTCTTGCGGTTGCTGCGATTCCAGAAGGTCTCCCTGCCATTGTAACCATCGTTCTATCTTTGGGAACAACAACCCTTGCCAAACGTAATTCGATTGTTCGTAAATTACCAGCGGTTGAAACTCTTGGTTCAACAGAAATCATCGCATCTGATAAAACAGGTACTTTGACCATGAACCAAATGACGGTTGAAAAAGTTTATACCAACGGTCAATTGCAAAGCTCTGCAACAGAAATTGCGGCTAACAACAATACGCTACGTATCATGAACTTTGCCAACGATACCAAGGTGGATCCATCTGGAAAGCTGATTGGGGATCCAACGGAGACAGCTCTTGTACAGTTTGGTTTGGACCACAACTTTGATGTTCGTGAAGTCTTGAAGGATGAGCCACGTGTAGCTGAATTGCCATTTGACTCAGACCGTAAACTCATGTCTACCATTCATAAGGAAGCAGACGGTTCTTACTTTATCGCTGTCAAGGGTGCGCCTGACCAATTGCTCAAGCGTGTGACGCGTATTGAAGTCAATGGGGAAGTTCGCCCAATCACAGAAGAAGACAAGAAAGCTATTCTTGCAACCAATAAAGACTTGGCCAAACAAGCCCTTCGTGTCTTGATGATGGCTTATAAGACAAGCAAGGAAATCCCAACCTTGGAATCTGAAATCGTTGAGTCTGACCTCATCTTCTCTGGTTTGGTCGGCATGATTGACCCTGAGCGTCCAGAAGCAGCAGAAGCTGTTCGTGTCGCTAAGGAAGCAGGTATCCGTCCGATCATGATCACAGGTGACCACCAAGATACAGCTGAAGCCATTGCCAAACGTTTGGGAATCATCGATCCAAATGATACAGAAGACCATGTCTTCACGGGTGCTGAGTTGAATGAACTCACTGATGAAGAATTCCAAAAAGTCTTCAAGCAATACTCTGTTTATGCTCGTGTATCACCTGAGCACAAGGTTCGTATCGTGAAAGCATGGCAAAATGAAGGTAAGGTTGTCGCTATGACGGGTGATGGGGTCAACGATGCGCCTTCACTTAAGACAGCTGACATTGGTATCGGTATGGGGATTACAGGTACAGAAGTTTCTAAGGGAGCTTCTGATATGGTCCTTGCTGATGATAACTTTGCAACCATTATCGTAGCGGTAGAAGAAGGACGTAAGGTCTTCTCGAATATCCAAAAATCCATCCAATACCTCTTGTCTGCTAATATGGCTGAAGTTTTCACCATCTTCTTTGCAACCTTGTTGGGTTGGGATGTGCTTCAACCAGTGCATTTGCTATGGATTAACCTGGTAACAGATACGCTCCCAGCCATCGCCCTTGGTGTGGAACCAGCTGAGCCAGGCGTCATGACTCACAAACCTCGTGGGCGTAAGTCTAACTTCTTTGATGGTGGTGTCTTCGGAGCAATCATTTATCAAGGGATCTTCCAAACCATGCTCGTTTTAGGTGTTTATGGTTGGGCTCTTCTCTTCCCAGAGCACCAAAGTCATACTGAAATCCATGCGGATGCCCTTACCATGGCTTTTGCAACTCTCGGTTTGATCCAATTGCTCCATGCCTTTAACGTTAAGTCGGTTTACCAATCTATCTTTAAAGTGGGACTCTTTACGAACAAGACATTTAACTGGTCTATCCCAGTTGCCTTCGTCCTCTTTGTGGTGACAATTTTGGTTCCTGGATTTAATAATCTCTTCCACGTGTCACATTTGAGTTTGACTCAATGGATGGTGGTCGCTGTAGGAGCGCTTATGATTGTAGTCCTTGTTGAGATTGTTAAAGCAGTCCAACGAGCACTTGGAAAAGATAAAAACGCTATTTAAACAATTATGAAAAGTCATCTTCGGATGGCTTTTTTGTGTACAGAAATGTCTGGGCATATTTCTTGAGGCAAGACTAGATTTTTGATAAACTAGACAACAGTTTGAAGAAAGGAAACTTATATTATGAAAAAGTTTTTTGCTGAAGTAATCGGCACATTTATGCTTGTCTTTATCGGGACCGGCGCTGTTGTTTTTGGAAATGGAACTGAAGGTCTTGGGCATTTAGGAATTGCCTTGGCATTTGGTTTGTCAATTGTTGCAGCTGCATACTCTATCGGGACTGTTTCTGGTGCTCACTTGAATCCTGCTGTTTCGATTGCTATGTTTGTCAACAAACGCTTGTCATCTAAAGACTTGGTTAACTACATTGTAGCACAAGTAGTAGGAGCTTTCCTTGCGACTGCTTCTGTCTTCTTCCTTTTGTCTAATTCAGGGATGTCAACAGCTAGTCTTGGTGAAAATGCCTTGGCTAAAGGAGTAACTCCATTTGGCGGTTTTTTGTTTGAAGTAATCGCGTCCTTTATCTTTATCTTGGTCATCATGACAGTGACATCAGCTTCTAAAGGAAACGGGAAGATTGCTGGTCTTGTCATCGGTTTGAGCTTGACCTTGATTATTCTTGTTGGTTTGAACATTACAGGTCTTTCTGTTAACCCAGCTCGTAGCTTGGCTCCTGCACTCTTTGTAGGTGGTGCAGCCCTCCAACAAATTTGGATCTTTATCCTTGCTCCAATTGTTGGTGGTGTCTTGGCAGCGCTTGTTGCAAAGAATCTCCTTGAAACAGAAGCTTAAGCCATTTTAACGAAAAAAAGATTTCGATTCCCTGTGGGGTCGAAATCTTTTTCTTTTTAGCAGTCAAGGATGGTTAAAGCCTGACGAAATTCGCTTGCTAACTGCTGTCTTTTGTATTGATGAAATTCAGGTAAGTCTTTCACAGCGTTGTAGCGTTTATGAAGACGATACATGTCAGGGATCTTGTACTGTGGATAGGCCTTGAAAAAGTCTTCTGTCAGTTGCCACTCTCGAATATAGCCAAGAGGCCGCATGTGATAATGGACGTTATCGATGGCTCTCGAAGGATGGCGATGATGCAAGTGTCCGAAGACGACATCCGCTACCTCGTGCTTTACAAAGAGATCGTGAAAAGCTTGACTACCTAAGAAGGCATTAAATTTCTGAAAGTAGGTGTGGCTAACGAGGAAGTCCTTGTGGGGGACAAAGTGAAGAGCGACGATGATTCTACCATCTAAAGAAGCGAGGAGCTGATCTAATCGGAAGAGGACTTCTTGAGTGATCCTTGGATCATCTAAAGGACGTTCCAATCTTCGATCAAACCAGAAAGTATTCTTGGTACGTAGATGGGCCTCCTTGCTCTTTTCAGGAACAAAGCTATAATCGTACCATCCAGCAAGAGATACTAAATGGTTATCCCCAAAGGTCTGGACCTGAAAATCGTACTGTTTGATTTCTTCTTCTGAAAGAAATAGCATATCGTGATTGCCCAGGTTAAAGGAGACAGGAAGCTGTCTTTGGATGTCCCGAATGAAGGGAAGGCTTATCTGTTTAAAGTCATTGGAAATGTCACCAGCTAGATGAAGGTGATTAATCTGTTCTTCTTGTAGGACCTGCAGGAGTTGCATGCGTTCGGCCTCGCCAAACTGATTGGAATCCAGGTGCAGGTCACTCATAAAACCAATACGTGTCATATCACTAGTGTATCATAAGTTGATGAGAAAGAGAAAGGTAACCAACATGTAACAAATCTAACAATTATGTAACAAGGGAGGTGACAACGACCTGGTTTTATGCGATTTTTGTAGGGTAAACCATCCTTACTATCTCTTACTATGTGCAAATGACGGGGTTTGTGGTATAATAGACTGATACTTAGAAAGAGGTACTTATGGATATTTCAGAAATCCGTCAGAAAATTGACGCGAATCGTGAAAAATTAGCTTCTTTCAGGGGGTCTCTTTGACTTAGAGGGTCTGGAAGAAGAAATTGCCATTTTGGAAAACAAAATGACAGAACCTTATTTTTGGGATGATAATATTGCGGCGCAAAAAACGTCCCAGGAATTAAATGAGTTGAAACAAACCTATGAGAATTTCCATCAAATGACAGACTTGTTTGATGAATCCGAAATCCTTCTTGAGTTTCTCTCAGAAGATGAATCCGTTCACGAAGAGCTAGAAGAGAAGTTGACAGAGTTGGATAAGATGATGACCAGTTATGAGATGACGCTTCTCTTATCAGAACCCTATGATAATAATAATGCAATCTTGGAAATCCATCCGGGATCTGGTGGTACTGAGGCTCAGGACTGGGGAGATATGCTTCTTCGGATGTATACCCGCTTCGGAAATTCTCATGGTTTCAAGGTGGAAGTCTTGGACTACCAGGCAGGAGACGAGGCTGGGATTAAATCCGTTACCTTGTCTTTCGAAGGACCGCATGCCTATGGCTTGTTGAAATCTGAAATGGGCGTTCACCGTTTGGTACGGATCTCGCCATTCGACTCAGCTAAACGTCGCCATACTTCCTTCACATCAGTTGAAGTCATGCCAGAATTGGATGATACCATTGAAGTGGAAGTCCGAGATGATGATATCAAGATGGATACCTTCCGTTCGGGTGGAGCTGGTGGACAAAATGTCAACAAGGTTTCTACAGGTGTTCGTTTGACTCACATCCCAACAGGGATTGTGGTTGCTTCGACGGTTGACCGGACTCAGTACGGAAACCGTGACCGTGCAATGAAAATGTTGCAGGCGAAACTTTATCAATTGGAGCAAGAAAAGAAGGCAGCTGAAGTGGATTCCTTAAAAGGTGATAAAAAAGAAATCACCTGGGGAAGTCAGATTCGCTCTTACGTCTTTACACCATATACCATGGTGAAGGATCACCGTACAAGCTATGAAGTGGCCCAAGTTGATAAAGTAATGGACGGAGATATTGATGGCTTTATTGATGCCTATTTAAAATGGCGTCTCAATTAAAGTCCTCCTTCTATATAAAATGTGGAAAGGAATTTTCAATACATGTCAATGATTGAAATGAAAGATGTTGTCAAAAAGTATGACAACGGAACGACAGCTCTTCGAGGAGTGACCGTTCATATTGAACCAGGAGAATTTGCCTATATTGTAGGACCTTCTGGTGCAGGTAAATCAACCTTTATTCGCTTGCTTTACCGTGAGGTGAAGCATGATAAAGGTGGCTTGAAAGTTGCTGGTTTTGATTTAGATAAAATCAAAAAACGTGATATTCCGATGTTGCGTCGGAACGTTGGGGTAGTCTTCCAAGACTACAAATTGCTTCCTAAAAAGACCGTTTATGAAAATATTGCCTACGCAATGGAAGTAATCGGAGAGCGTCGTCGCAACATTAAAAAACGCGTAATGGAAGTTTTAGACCTTGTTGGTTTGAAACACAAGGTTCGTTCATTCCCAAATGAGCTTTCAGGTGGTGAACAACAACGGATCGCTATCGCGCGTGCCATCGTCAACAATCCTAAAGTATTGATTGCGGACGAACCAACAGGGAACTTGGACCCAGATAACTCTTGGGAAATTATGAACCTCTTAGAGCGAATTAATTTGCAAGGTACCACTGTTTTGATGGCGACCCATAATAGCCAAATTGTAAATACACTTCGTCACCGTGTTATCGCCATTGAAAATGGCCGTGTTGTACGGGATGAAGCGGAAGGAGAGTACGGATACGATGATTAGAAGATTTTTCCGCCATCTCATTGAATCATTTAAAAGTTTAAAACGGAATGGCTGGATGACCATTGCTGCGGTTAGTTCGGTGATGATTACACTTGGACTTGTAGCGATTTTTGCCTCAGTTATTGCGAATACGATCAAGCTATCAGATGATATTCAAAATAGTGTACGGATTGTTGTCTATATGCGTAAGGATATCCAAGATCAAAGCCAGCAGATTGAAAAAGAAGGCCAGATGGTTGATAATGAGGACTACAAGAAAGTCTATAATGCGTTGACAGCCATGAAGAATGTTGATAAAGTTGAGTTCTCCAGCAAGGAAGAACAATATGAAAACTTGATCAAGACTGCCGGTAACAACTGGAAAATTTTTGACGGCGATGCCAATCCACTCTATGATGCCTATTTTGTAGAGACAACGGCTCCTAAGTATGTAAAAGAAGTTTCCAAGGCCGCTAAGAAAATCGAAGGGGTGTCTGAAGTAAAAGATGGGGGAGTTGATACTCAACGTCTCTTTGCTCTCGGGAACTTCATCCGTATTTGGGGCCTGATTGGTGCCGCTTTACTAATCTTTATCGCAGTCTTCTTGATTTCTAATACGATTCGGATTACCATTATTTCACGAAGTCGAGAAATCAAGATTATGCGTCTTGTAGGTGCTAAGAGTGGCTATATTCGTGCGCCATTCCTTCTGGAAGGTGCCTGGATTGGCTTGATTGGTGCAATTCCACCAGCTCTCTTGCTTTATTATGTCTATAATATTGTCTACAAGTCCATGTACAATACCCTACAAGATCAGAAATTGTTCTTATATAGTCCAAACCTTCTTGTTCCGATTATGGTCGGAGGACTGTTTGGTCTCGGTATTTTAATTGGAGCACTTGGCTCATCTATTTCAATGAGACGTTTCTTGAAGATTTAAGATTATACAAAAAAGGAAGTTCAGATGAACTTCCTTTTTTATCGATTTCGAAAGAAGGGATTAAACATTTTTTCATGACCGATAGTGGTATCATTCCCATGTCCTGGATATACTGCATAAGAGGATGGAAGAGTGAGTAATTGTGTCTCAATACTTTCAAGGAGTTGAGGACCACTTCCTGTCGGCAAATCGGTCCGTCCAATAGTTTCTCGGAAAAGGGCATCTCCTGTCAAGACAAGGTGGTCATCAGGAAAGACCAAGGAGACCCCTCCGATGGAATGTCCTGGTGTGTGAAGGACATAAAAATGGAAGTTTTTTAATTGATAATCTGTTCGGTAGTCAAAATGCTCTTCGGCTGGCTGGCATACCACATCCATTAAATCAGAATGGCGGTCTAAACCGGAAAGATTGTCTACGGGACTTTGAAGCCAGGCTGCTTCATGAGCATCTACATAAACAGGTGGATGGCCATAAGTTTCCCGCACCTTCTCTAAACTCATGATATGGTCGTAGTGGGTATGGGTGAGGAGAATAGCAGCAATTGGTTTTGCGAGTTGATCGATGCGGCTGCGAATTTGTTCCCAAGCACTCCCGGGATCAACGACCAGAAGATAGTCCTCGTTTTCAAGCAAGTAGGTGTTTTCATAAGCGATGGGATTGACAATGCGGTGGATTTTCATAAGAGCTCCTTTCTCTATTAGTCTATCAAAAATATTGTAAAATAGCTGACTAAAACGCCTCTAGAAACCGAAGAATCGCCGCTTGGCTGGATTTGGTCCTTTCAATGTCATAAAATACCAAGCAAAGCGAGTCGGAAAGTGATATAATTTTAAGTGCTATGACGACGAATGTTAAAAGAAAATATGCTGTCGTGGACCTGGAAGCGACCAGTGCAAGCAGCAATGCAAAAATTATTCAAATCGGGATTGTCATCATTCAAGATGGGCAGATTGTAGAGACCTATGAGACTGATGTCAATCCGCATGAGGAACTAGACGAACATATTCGTCAACTGACTGGGATTACCAATTCGCAATTAAAGAAGGCCCCTGACTTTTCACAGGTAGCCAGACAAGTATACGAACTGATTGAAGATGCTGTCTTTGTGGCTCATAATGTCAAATTTGATGCCAATCTCTTGGCAGAATCATTGTTTTGGGAAGGTTTTGAGCTCATAACCCCCCGGATCGATACGGTTGAATTGGCCCAAGTCTTTTTTCCAACCCTAGAAAGATATAATTTAAGTAGCCTGTGTGAAGAATTGGCGATTCCTCTAGACCATGCCCACTCAGCTATTTCTGATGCGCAAGCAACCGCCCAGCTATTTCTTAAGCTTCGTGAAACGATTGCTTCCTTACCAAGAGAATTGGTGGAAACCTTGCTGTCATTTTCTGATAATCTGATTTACGAGTCGAGACTCTTGATAGAGGATGCGTTCGAGGATACGGGAGCTTTTCATAAAGAGGACTTGACATCTCACCATGGGATTTTTCTTCGTAAGCCTCTGATCAAAAGAGATGCCAAGAATTTTTCTGATCAGTTTGCTATTAATATCCAGTTAATGGGTATGGAACCCCGTCCCTTGCAGCAAGAGTTTGCCCAGTCAATTGAAGAAAGTCTTCAGTCTTCGAGAGAAGTAGCAACCTTTGTCGAGGGACCTACTGGGATTGGAAAAACCTATGGCTACCTTCTTTCCTTACTATCGCATACAAGGGACCAGATTGTCGTCAGTGTTCCAACCAAGGTCTTACAAGACCAGATTATGCAGCAGGAGGCTAAGATGATTGAGGACGTTTTTCAGACATCTTTTCATAGCCTAAAGAGTCCTCAAAATTATTTAAAACTAGATGAGTTCTTTCGAATCTTGCATGAACCAGAGGAAAATCGTCTATGGAATCGGTTCAAAATGCAATTGCTAGTCTGGTTGACCCAAACAAGGACGGGTGATCTAAACGAAGTGGGACAGCTTCATCGTTACGGGAATTTTGTTCAACGAATCCGTCATGATGGGAAGCTATCAAAAAAATCTTTATTTTACACAGAAGATTTTTGGCGTCTCGGTCAAGAAAAAGCCAAAATGAGTCGGGTCTTGCTCACCAATCATGCCTATTTATTGACTCGATTAGAGGATGATCCTTCTCTAGTAGAAAATCGGACTCTAGTGGTGGATGAAGCACAAAAACTATATTTTTCATTGGAGCAGTTTTCAAGGGCTTCCTTATCCTTATCGGATTTCATGCTAGATCTGCAACGGGAGATTGAAATAGAAAAATCCTTGTTGAAACGACGGATCCTTGAAAGTCTCCAATTTGAATTGAATGCTCTACTCAAACATCTTGAATCGGGTAGCAGAAAGGTCGAACTAACACCGGAACAGGTGAAAAAAATTCGCCAGGATTTATCTGAACTAGATAGTCCAGTCTTGGCTGCATTAAAAACGGTCTTTGATTCTCGTTTTCAAATTTTTTGGATTGATCGTACGCAAGAGAATCAGCATCCGATAATTCGCTTGCAGTCTGGAAGAGAGGGCTTGGTTTCCCTTCAAGACTTTATTCCAACAACTACCAGACTTCTCTTGGTCTCAGCTACCTTATCCATTAGTAAAAAGGTCAATCTAGCCTCGATTTTAGGAATTGAGAATTACCAATTCATTGGGAAAGAACTGTCCTATCATCAAGGGCAAACCATCTTCATCGATCGAGAATTTCCTGATTTGACCAATTTGACGCAAGAGGAATTAGCTGGCTCTTTAGCAAGTTATTTGGATGATCTAGCAGCTACTGGCTTGCCTCTCTTTGCATTGTTCACTTCCAAGGACTTGCTTTTAGCAACTTCTCAGCTGATGACAGTGGGTCATCTGGCTCAGTATAAGAATGGTGAAGCAGCAACTATTAAACGCCGATTTGATAGAGGGGAAGCTTCCGTCCTTTTAGGATCCGGTAGTTTTTGGGAAGGGGTCGATTTTGCCCAGCAAGCAAAAATCATTCAAGTCATTCCTCGCATTCCTTTTGATAATCCAAGTGATTTCTTCGTGCAAAAACTGCACGAAACCTTGCGTCTAGAAGGGAAAAATCCTTTCTATGATTATAGTTTGCCACTAGCTATCTTACGCTTGAAGCAGGCTCTTGGACGCTCGAGTCGTTCGAGCGAGCAAGAATCTCTGGTCATTTTATTAGATCAACGCTTATTAAATCGCCAATATGGCTCGCAGATTCAAGCCAGTTTAGAGAAAATAGCTCCTCTTGTCATTGTTAAGACAGGAGAAGTAAAAGAAGTTGTTGAACAATTTAGGAGTTAACATGAATCAAAAACCCAATGGAACTCAGTATGTTCCCGGTGTCTTGCTAGCCGCTCTCACAGCAGGACTATCTATGGTGTTAGGAAAAGCAGTACCTATCCTTGGCTCTAGTCTCTTTGCTATCCTATGTGGCATCCTTTTGAATGCTAGCCAACTCTTGCCTCAAAATAGTAGGCCGGGTCTAGCCTATTCAGGGAAAAAACTCTTGCAATATTCCATTATCTTGATGGGCTTTACCATGTCTTTTCAAAAGGTGACTCAATTGGGCTTGTCTTCTTTGGTCATTAGTTTACCGACCATCAGTATTGCCTTTCTCTCTGCTTTTGTAATGGGCTACCTCTTAAAAGTTCCAAAGATCCTAACAGCCTTGGTTGGAATGGGGACAGCTATTTGTGGAGGTTCTGCAATCGCGGCAGCCTCTCCTGTTCTAGAAGCTGATGAAAATGACATCGCTCTGTCTATGTCGACCATCTTTTTCTTTAATATCCTAGCGGTTTTCCTCTTTCCTTTCTTTGGTCACCTCCTTGCTATGACGGATCGGCAATTTGGTTTTTGGGCAGGAACGGCCATTAATGATACCTCATCTGTTGTAGCGGCCGCATTTTCCTATAGTAAAGCAGCGGGTGAAGTGGCTACGGTTGTAAAGTTGACCCGAGCTTTGATGATTATTCCAATCTGTTTTGGGATGTTGGGACTAAAACTTCTAGGACGGTCGAAACAGGATCGAGAAGGCAAGCAAGTGAAATTGAGTAAAATTGTTCCTTGGTTTATTTTCTATTTCCTTTTGGCTTCTTTAGTGACGTCCTTTGGCTGGTTTCCAAGTTCTTGGATCCCCTTCTGTAAATGGTTGTCACAATATTTGATGGCCATGGCCTTGGTTGGCATTGGAAGTCAAGTGTCTATTCAGGCCTTCCGTAAGCAGGGGGTGGCTCCTCTCATCATCGGCCTTGTGGCCTGGCTAGCTGTATCCATTTCTAGTTTGCTACTTCAACACGTTTTAGGAATCTAAATGAAAGGGAGATGAAATGAAGAGACGTCAGTCTTTCAAACTTAGAGGAGATTTCTCCTTGATCACCACTGTTTTGTTATTATTGGCATTTGGAGTGGTGGCAGTCTACATTGCAGTTTCGAATGATTATCCTGACTTGGTTTGGTCTATTTTAGGCCAACAGGTTGCCTGGATTGTTTTAGGATGTATGATTAGTTTTGTCGTTATGCTCTTTAATACAGAATTTTTATGGAAAGTAACGCCCTATTTGTATGTCTTTGGCTTGGTCTTAATGGTCTTGCCCCTTTACTTTTACAACCCAAACCTGGTTGCTTCGACCGGTTCTAAAAACTGGGTGGCCTACAAGGGGATCAGCCTTTTTCAGCCATCAGAGTTTATGAAAATTTCTTATATCTTGATGGTCTCTCGTGCGATTGTTCATTTTTTACGAAACAATAGGGAAGAAAATCGGACGCTAAAAAAAGACTTTTCTCTCATTCTCCAAATTGCTGCCTATACCATACCGGTCCTGGGGCTTCTAGCCTTTCAACATGATTTTGGAACCTCCTTGGTATTTATGGCTATCTTCTCAGGAGTAGTCCTTATTTCAGGTGTCTCCTGGAAAATCATTTTACCAGTCTTTTTGACCCTCGCAGGTGGAATTGCTCTCTTTTTGGCCGTCTTTCTATCCGACGGTGGGCGGGCCTTTCTCCATCAAACTCTGGGGATGCCCACCTATCAGATGAACCGCATTTTAGCCTGGTTGAATCCTTTTGATTATGCACAAACCATGACCTTTCAACAGGCTCAGGGACAGCTGGCCATTGCAAGCGGTGGTCTATTGGGGCAAGGTTTTAATGTATCTAATCTGTTGATCCCGGTCAGGGAGAGTGATATGATTTTTACGGTCATCGCGGAAGATTTTGGATTTGTAGGAGGACTGTGCCTCCTTCTCTTATACATGTTTCTAGTTTATAAGATGTTGCGCATTACCCTGAAATCCAATAATCAATTTTACACCTATATCTCAACTGGTTTCATCATGATGCTGGTCTTCCACATATTTGAGAATATTGGGGCTGTAACTGGGATCTTGCCTCTCACTGGAATTCCCTTGCCTTTTATCTCACAAGGAGGATCCGCTATTGTGAGTAACCTTATTGGGATTGGCTTATTATTATCCATGAGCCATCAAAATAGGGTGAGTGAAGAACGGAAAAAAGAAAGTAGACTCTTGAGACAGAAACAATTGAGTCGACTACACGAGAAAGGAATAATTTGATATGACAAAAGTAGCAGTGATGTTAGCAAATGGTTTCGAGGAAATCGAAGCCTTGACCGTTGTCGATGTCTTGCGAAGAGCAGCAATCGAGTGTTTGATGGTTGGATTTGATCCAGAAGTGACAGGTTCCCATGGTATCACAGTGAAGGTAGATGAGGTCTGGTCCGGTTCGTTGGATCATTTTGATGGCATTGTCCTTCCAGGAGGGATGCCGGGAGCAGCAAATCTACGCGACCATGAGGGCTTGATTCAGTCTTTAAAAGAAGCCCATGAACGAGGAAAAACTCTAGCAGCTATTTGTGCAGCTCCGATTGTCTTGGATCGAGCTGGACTACTTGATGAAAAACGCTATACCTGCTATGATGGCTTCGAAAAAGAAATTGGAAGAGAGCATTATGTGAAAGAAGCAGTGGTCCAGGATGGTCACATTTTCACCAGTCGGGGTCCTGCAACAGCACTTGCTTTTTCCTATGCCCTGGTCAACCATTTTGGTGGAGATGCCACAGCATTGAGAGAAGGGATGCTCTATCAAGATGTTTTTGGAACATCGGCCCCATAGTTGTCGAGAAGAAAAATGAAGGTAGGAAAATTCCTGTCTTCATTTTTTTATAGGCTAGTTTTGTCAAAATATAAATGCTTTTTAAATGAAAGTAAAACAGGTGTGAGATGACTGTAAAAAAACCGTGAAAACATTGACTTTACAAGCAATTTTTTGAAAATTATGGTATAATTGAAGCTATGGATTATCATGATTTTATATGGGATCTTGGTGGGACTTTATTGGACAATTATGAGACCTCTACAAAAGCTTTTGTAGCGACCTTACAGTATTTCCAAAGGGAGGCTGATCATGATTCCGTTTATGCAGCTTTAAAGGTTTCCACGGATTATGCTGTTCAGCAGTTTGCCTCAGATCTTCCAGACTTTTTGGGAGAGTATAAACAGCGAGAGAAAGAAGCTCTTGAAATCCCCTGCTTATTCGAGGGGACTGAGGAGTTATTGCATCGTCTAACAGCTGTAGGAGCCCGTCATTTTTTGGTTTCTCACCGTGACCATCATGTAGAGACCATCTTAGAAAAAACAGGGATTCGTCATTACTTTACAGAAGTTGTGACTGCTGATGATGGTTTTCCACGTAAACCAAATCCTACGTCCATGTTGTATCTAAAAGACAAGTATGCGATTGAGTCTGGCTTGGTGATTGGAGATCGCCCAATCGATATCGAAGCTGGTCAGAGAGCTGGCATGGCGACCTATTTGTTCGACTCAATGGATCAATTAAGTGCCTATATTTTTAATTAGAAAAGGGAAAGAATGACAGAAGAATTGAAGCAAGAAACGACTGGTCAAGAATATGATGCCAGTCAGATTCAGGTTTTAGAAGGTTTAGAAGCAGTTCGGATGCGTCCGGGGATGTATATCGGATCCACTTCTAAAGAAGGTCTTCACCATTTGGTCTGGGAAATCGTCGATAACTCAATCGATGAGGCCCTTGCAGGATTTGCCAGCCATATCGAAGTCTTTATCGAAGCGGACAATTCGATTACAGTCGTCGATGATGGACGGGGGATTCCGGTTGACATTCAAGAAAAAACGGGTCGTCCAGCGGTTGAGACTGTCTTTACCGTTCTCCATGCGGGAGGAAAATTTGGCGGTGGTGGGTACAAGGTGTCTGGTGGACTCCACGGAGTTGGATCATCCGTCGTAAATGCCTTGTCGACTCAGTTAGATGTTCACGTCCATAAGAATGGCCAAATTCATTACCAAGAATACAAACGTGGGCAAGTCGTTGCAGATCTTGAAGTGATCGGTGAAACTGATCGAACTGGTACAACCGTTCATTTTACTCCAGACCCAGAGATTTTCACAGAAACCACTGAATTTGACTTTGACAAGTTGAACAAACGGATTCAAGAATTAGCCTTCTTGAACCGTGGCTTACGGATCTCGATCACGGACAAGCGTGAAGGGCAGGAGCAAACGAAAGATTACCACTATGAGGGTGGGATTGCTAGTTATGTAGAATACATCAACGAAAACAAGGATGTCATCTTTGAAACTCCGATTTATACCGATGGAGAATTGGATGATATCACGGTTGAAGTAGCCATGCAGTACACGACTGGTTATCACGAAACCGTCATGAGTTTTGCCAATAACATCCATACCCATGAAGGGGGGACTCATGAACAAGGTTTCCGTACAGCTTTGACCCGTGTTATCAACGACTATGCGCGTAAGAATAAACTTCTCAAGGACAATGAAGAAAATCTAACAGGGGAAGATGTCCGGGAAGGGTTGACTGCAGTGATTTCTGTCAAACACCCAAATCCACAGTTTGAAGGACAAACCAAGACCAAACTTGGAAACTCTGAAGTGGTGAAGATTACCAACCGCTTGTTCAGCGATGCCTTCTCTGATTTCTTGTTGGAAAATCCGCAGATTGCTAAGAAAATTGTCGAAAAGGGAATTTTGGCTGCCAAAGCGCGTGTTGCTGCTAAGCGCGCCCGTGAAGTCACCCGTAAGAAATCTGGTTTAGAAATCTCAAACCTTCCTGGTAAATTAGCAGACTGTTCATCTAACAATCCAGCTGAGACAGAACTCTTCATCGTCGAAGGAGACTCTGCCGGAGGATCTGCTAAATCAGGTCGAAACCGCGAGTTCCAGGCGATTCTCCCTATTCGAGGGAAAATCCTCAACGTGGAAAAAGCCAGCATGGATAAGATTTTAGCCAACGAAGAAATTCGTAGCCTTTTCACAGCTATGGGAACTGGTTTTGGTGCAGAATTTGACGTATCGAAAGCCCGTTATCAAAAATTAGTCATCATGACAGATGCCGATGTCGATGGAGCTCATATTCGAACCCTCCTCTTAACCTTGATCTATCGCTATATGAAACCAGTTTTGGAGGCAGGCTATGTTTACATCGCCCAACCACCAATCTATGGTGTAAAAGTCGGTAGTGAAATCAAAGAATACATCCAACCAGGAGCCAACCAAGAAGCAGAATTGGCTGAAGCTTTGGAGCGCTATTCTGAAGGTCGTTCCAAACCAACGATTCAACGATACAAAGGTTTGGGTGAGATGGATGATCATCAGCTCTGGGAAACAACGATGAACCCAGAACATCGCCTCATGGCGCGTGTGACAGTTGATGATGCAGCAGAAGCAGATAAAATCTTTGATATGCTTATGGGGGATCGAGTAGAACCTCGTCGTGAATTTATCGAAGAAAATGCCGAATATAGTACACTTGATGTATAAAATTCTGCGATATTTGCCAATTATTCGAATATTTATGATATAATAACTACGATTACTTTCAAGTAATTTAATGAAGGAGTTTTTATATGTCTAGTGGACTAATTATTCTCATTATTGTCATTGGGGTCCTCTTGGTTTTAGGATATGTAGTGGCAGTCTTATTGAGAAAGCGTAACGAAGCCTTACTGGCATCTCTGGAAGAACGAAAAGAACAGTTGTATAACCTTCCGGTAAATGATGAAGTAGAAGAAGTGAAGAATATGCACTTGATTGGTCAAAGTCAAGTTGCATTTCGTGAATGGAATCAAAAATGGGTGGACCTATCCCTCAATTCTTTTGCTGATATCGAGAACAACCTCTTTGAAGCAGAAGGCTACAACAATTCTTTCCGCTTTTTAAAAGCCAAGCAAGCAATTGGAAATATTGAGAGTCAGGTTCAATTGATTGATGAAGATATCAAGGCCATCCGTCAAGCTTTATCTGAATTAAAAGAAAAAGAAGAAAAGAATAGCGGTCGGGTTGTTCATGCCTTGGATATGTTTGAAAACTTGCAAAAACAAGTAGCTTCTGATCCAGACGCATACGGCCCAGCGCTTCCCGAAATCGAGAAGCAAGCTGAAAATATTCAAGTTGAGTTTTCAAAATTTGTAACCTTGAATTCATCAGGTGACCCTGTTGAAGCTGCTGAAATTTTGGATACAGCTGAAAACCATATTGTAGCCTTGACGCATATTGTTGAAAAAGTTCCTGCAATTGTGAAGGATGTCCAAACAACTCTTCCTGATCAATTGGAAGATTTGGAAGCTGGTCATCGCAAACTTTTGGAATCTGGTTATCATTTTACAGAGACTGATTTGGAAGCACGGTTCCAACAATTGCATGCAGCTTTGAAAGCCAACCTACAAAATGTTGCTGCTCTTGAATTAGATAATGCGCTCTATGAAAATGAGCAGATTCAAGAAGAAATCAACGCCCTGTATGATATTTTCACTCGTGAAATTGAATCACACAAAGTTGTTGAAAAATTGGTCAAAGCCTTACCAGGTTACCTTGCCCATGCGAAGGAAAATAACAAGCGTTTAGCAGAAGAAGTTGAACGTCTCAGCAAAACATTTGAAAGCAAAGAACTTAAGGAAAATCATTTGAAGGAGTTAGAAGCTGAATTAACAGCTCAAGAGCTCGTTGTAGAAGATGCCTTGAAGGATACATCTGAAACTCAAAAAGCCTACTCTATCCTTCAAGAAGAGTTAGAAGCGATTGAAGAACGTCTGAAAGAGATTGAAGATGATCAAATTGCTTTGAGCGAAACCTTGTCTAAGATTGAGAAAGACGACACCAATGCTCGTCAAAAGGTAAATATCTACGCCAACCGTTTACATGCAATTAAGCGTTACATGGATAAGCGTAACTTACCTGGAATCCCTCAATCCTTCCTTACTATCTTCTTCACTGCAAGTGATAACACAGAAGCTCTCTTGGCTGAGTTAGAAGGTCGTCGTGTCAATATCGAAAACGCCAACCGTCTCCTGGATATTTTGACCAACGATATGACAGAGTTAGAGGAAGAAACTTACAAATTAGTACAATATGCTACTCTAACAGAGCAGTTGCTTCAATACTCAAATCGCTATCGTTCATTCGACGATCATGTCCAAGCAGCGTTTGATGAAGCCTTGTACATCTTTGAAAAAGAGTATGACTATCCTGCTTCATTCAAAGTCATTTCAGAAGCATTGGAAACAGTTGAACCAGGAGTAACAGAGAGATTTGTTACCTCATTTGAAAAAACAAGAGAATCCATCCGATTCTAATCTAAAACATCCAGGAGAATATTCCTGGATGTTTTTTTATGGAAATGAAGCTGTGATGGGAAAGGGAAGGATAGAAAAAGGAGATGAGTCCATGAAAGTTTTAATTGCTCCAGATTCATTCAAAGAAAGCTTACCTGCGAAAGATGTAGCAGAAATGATTGCAGAAGGCTTGCGTCAGTCTCTCCTCGATGTAGAACCGGTCACCTGTCCTGTTGGAGATGGTGGGGAAGGGACAGTGGATGCCATCAGCTACTCATTGGGATTGAAGGAAACTTTTACCCTTGTCACAGGTCCATTTGGAGAGCCGGTAGAAATGCGGTATATGGAGAAGGATTCTTTGGCTCTCTTTGAAGTAGCCGACTTGATTGGTTTAGGAAAGATTCCAGTTGATCAACGCCGTCCACTTGACCTAGAAACCCGAGGAATTGGTGAACTGATTTGTTATTTAATCAAACAGGGAAAAAAGGAGATTTATATCGGGGTTGGAGGAACAGCGACCAATGATGGTGGCCTGGGACTTGCAATAGGACTAGGCTACCAATTCTATGATCGAGAAGGAAGAGAATTAAAGGCCTGTGGACAAAGTCTTTTAGAATGGCATTCCGTCCGTAAAGAGGAAGCGATCAAGATTCCAGATGATGTCGAGATACAGGTCTTAGCAGATGTTTCCAATCCCTTATGTGGACTAGATGGTGCGACCTATATTTTTGGAAAACAAAAGGGGCTCTGTCCCAATATGTTTGAGCAAGTGGATCAAGCTATTTACAGCTTTTACGAAAAGCACTGTCCAAGTATTTTGACTCAAGTAGGGATGGGAGCTGGTGGTGGCCTTGCTGCGGGTCTTTGTGCCTTCGCGCAAGCGAGACTGGTATCAGGGATCGATAGCTGTTTAGATCTGATCGACTTTGACTCCAAAGTAGCCAATGCAGACCTGGTCATTGTCGGTGAAGGACGACTGGACCATCAGAGTCTATCCGGGAAAGCTCCGATAGGGGTTGCGAGACGAACCCCAAAAGGAATCCCAGTAATAGCCATTTGTGGCAGTCTTGCAGATGATTTACCAAGTCTCCCATTTGAAAATATAGTCGGTGCCTTTTCTATTACGAAACATCCCGATAGTTTAGAGCAACTTCTGAAGAATGCGAGAGAAAATCTTCTCTTTACAGCTAGAAATATCGGAAATCTATTAAGCATAGAAAAAAGCGGTTAAACCGCTTTTTTTCATCTATTGTTTAATACTAATAAAATGTCTAAGGGACAGCTCTGATCAACCAAACCATTTTTTCCAAAGAGAAGGTTTGGTCGGCTTCTTTTCTTCCTCCCAGAGATCCGAAAAAGCAGTTCGGAGGTCCTTGTCAGTAGTGGTCACTGGTGCATCTGTATGAATCACGAGGCCAAAAGGAGAGGAGTCGTGCTCCTCCGAAACAATAGTAGCCTGGCAACCAAATTCTTTTGCTTGTTTTAGATAGCTCAACTGAACGCTAGAATCAACATTTGGAGAAATCTTTACAAAGAGAGGGCTAGCTTGTTCATTCAAGCTTTTCAGCACCTTCAAAAAGCCCTTCTGAAGCTGAGGACTATTGCTTGTTTTTAAATCGGCATATCCTAGAACGCGCTCTTCAAACGTACCTAGAAAGCGACGTTGTTCATCAGGATTTAATTTTAGGCCACCGTTAGCCTTTTCCATAATTTCTTTAGATAGATCAGTCATAAGAATAGTATATCATACTTTAGGTTGAAAATGCCAAACGAATAAAGGCTGTTCCAAACAAAAAGAAAGCGATTTCTTGATAAAGTTAAGGAAAATCTGCACAAAGATAACGTTTTTTCTTGAAAAACGCGTATTTTTAAGGTATCATAGAGGTGTAAAAAATTTAAACTCAAAGGAGAGTAAGAAATGTCAATTATTACTGATGTTTACGCTCGCGAAGTCCTAGACTCACGCGGTAACCCAACACTTGAAGTAGAAGTTTATACTGAATCAGGTGCTTTCGGACGTGGTATGGTTCCATCTGGAGCTTCTACTGGTGAACACGAAGCAGTTGAACTTCGCGACGGTGACAAATCTCGTTACGGTGGTCTTGGAACTCAAAAAGCTGTTGACAATGTAAACAACATCATTGCTGAAGCAATCATCGGTTACGATGTTCGTGATCAACAAGCTATTGACCGTGCAATGATCGCTCTTGACGGTACTCCTAACAAAGGTAAATTGGGTGCGAACGCAATCCTTGGTGTGTCTATCGCTGTAGCTCGTGCTGCTGCTGACTACCTTGAAATCCCACTTTACAGCTACCTTGGTGGATTCAACACTAAAGTTCTTCCAACTCCAATGATGAACATCATCAACGGTGGTTCTCACTCAGATGCTCCAATCGCTTTCCAAGAGTTTATGATCTTGCCAGTTGGTGCACCTACATTTAAAGAAGCTCTTCGTTACGGTGCTGAAATCTTCCACGCTCTTAAGAAAATCCTTAAATCACGTGGTTTGGAAACTGCCGTAGGTGACGAAGGTGGATTCGCTCCTCGTTTCGAAGGAACTGAAGATGGTGTTGAAACTATCCTTGCTGCGATCGAAGCTGCTGGATATGTACCAGGTAAAGACGTATTCATCGGATTTGACTGTGCATCATCAGAATTCTACGATAAAGAACGTAAAGTCTATGACTACACTAAATTCGAAGGTGAAGGCGCTGCTGTTCGTACATCTGCAGAACAAATCGACTACCTTGAAGAATTGGTTAACAAATACCCAATCATCACTATCGAAGATGGTATGGATGAAAACGACTGGGAAGGTTGGAAAGCTCTTACTGAACGTCTTGGTAAGAAAGTACAATTGGTTGGTGACGACTTCTTCGTAACTAACACTGACTACCTTGCACGTGGTATCCAAGAAGGTGCTGCTAACTCAATCCTTATCAAAGTTAACCAAATCGGTACTCTTACTGAAACTTTCGAAGCTATCGAAATGGCTAAAGAAGCTGGTTACACTGCCGTTGTATCACACCGTTCAGGTGAAACTGAAGATTCAACAATCGCTGACATCGCAGTTGCAACAAACGCAGGACAAATCAAGACTGGTTCACTTTCACGTACTGACCGTATCGCTAAATACAACCAATTACTTCGTATCGAAGACCAACTTGGTGAAGTAGCTGAATACCGTGGATTGAAATCATTCTACAACTTGAAAAAATAATCTAGTTAACTAGATACAAAAGATCCTTGAGTTTTCTCAAGGATCTTTTTTGTTATCGAACCAAACAAAAAATCCTCAACTAGATAGTTGAGGAATCGTTTTATTAGAACAAGCCTTTGATTTTATCTACAGCACCGCTGACGAGATCGTTTCCAGTAACAAGAGCTTTGGCTTGTTCTAAGTAGTCACCAAGGTTCTCCTTGTTGTCATCGATAAATTTTTTAGCAGCATCGAAATCTTTCTTTTCGATCATTTCTTTGACTTGGTTAAACAAATCCATTGGGTTCATGAGGTTTCTCCTATAAACTATTTATTAATATCACTATTTAATCATTTTTCAACCAAACTAGCAAGCGTTTTGATTATTGGTTGAAGAGGACGCAAACTGCCTCTGGTACGTAGAAATCATGGCTCAATTCAGTCAATCGACCAGTTTCTTTGTCACGTTTAAAAACAGTGGCATTGTCTGAATCTTGATGGACTGCAATGAGGTATTCTTGGTCTGGACTAAGAATGAAATCACGAGGATTGAGACCATTGGTTGGAACGATTTCAAGAAGCACTAGGCTACTATCTGCCAAGATTTCATAGACTGCAATGGAGTTATGAGCTCGATTTGAGGCATAGAGGAATTTCCCGTCCTCTGACAGGCGAATAGCAGCAGCCCATTTTTGACCTTCATAATCTTCTGGTAGAGTGGAGATGGTTTGGAAATGTTCAAAGTAGCCAAGTCCATCATAGAAAAGGACATCGATGGTGGCGTTTAATTCATTAATCAGGTAAGCTGTCTTGTAATGAGAATGGAAAATGATATGACGCGGACCAGCACCTGGAGCAGTTTGGTAGGTTTGAGCTTCCGTCAGTTGCCCAAAATCATCGACTTGGTAGACCACTACTTGATCAGTACCTAAATCACAAGTGATGAGCAGTTTATCAGGAGTGAGATCTGCATAGTGAACATGGGGACTGGCTTGGTTTGCGTGAGGTCCAGAACCCTGATGAGTCGCTTGATCGACCAAGGTCAAATGCCCATCCTCATGGATGCGATACGAGAGGACTTGCCCCTTGTGGTAGTTGGCACCATATACCAAGCCCCGTTCCTCGTCAACAGATACATAGCAGAGGGGGGCGCCTTCCTCGACGACGTGATTAATCAACTGGTGGTCAGGGTTAAAGCTCGCAATGCCACCAAGATCTTGGTCCGCACCTACACTGTATAAGAAACCAGCTTTTGAAAAAGCGAGATAGGTTGGATTTGGCTCTTGAGCGACTAGTTGCAAATCCCTTAGCTGTCCAGTTCTCTCATCAAAGGAAGCTTTGTAAATTCCTTTGGAGTCGCGTTTGGTATAGGTTCCGAAATAAATATCTTGCATTACATGCACCTCGACTTTGTTGATAGCTCCATTATATCAGAAAAGAAGGGGATGGAAAACGATTAGGTGAAGGATTGACAAGTTAAGAATTAAAAACTAGCTCACATTCAGCTATATCGTGAAATTATAGACTAAAAATGCTAAAATAAAAACAGATTGAAAACGAAGGAGATTCCTGTGGAACATAAAGAAAAAGATTTTAGTTTATCCTGGTTTTTTAAATGGTTTGTTGATAATAAGGCCATTACTGTTTTCCTTGTAGCCTTGCTAATGGGATTAAATATTTTAGTTCTGAGCAAGATTAGCTTTATTTTTACACCCCTGTTAGAGTTTGGAGCAGCGGTCATGCTGCCCGTCATTATTTCAGGCCTCCTCTATTATTTGTTAAATCCAATTGTTGACTTTTTGGAAAGGCACCGAGTTAAGCGGATTATTGCGATTTCCATCGTCTTTATCTTGATTGCCCTTCTCATTTTATGGGGCTTGGCCGTCGCTATTCCAGCCATTCAGCGTCAGGTTCTCAGTTTTATGAAGAATCTGCCAGATTACTTGGAAAAGGCCAATATGACCATTGATGATTTCTTAGACAACAAAGTGTCGCCAGAAATCAAGCCTCAACTGGATGAATGGACCAGCCAGTTGTCAGAGAATATTACTAGCTGGGCGAGTTCCTTTTCTGCCCGTGCAGTCAACTGGGTCAGCAATCTGATTGCTGTCGCCTCTCAAGTCATTATCGCTTTGATTATTATGCCTTTTATCGTCTTCTATCTATTGAGAGATGGGAAGAATTTGAAAGGTCAAATTATCCGTTTCTTACCAACCAAGATTCGTAAATCAGCAGGCAAAGTCCTGTCTGATGTCAATACCCAATTGGCCAATTATGTCAGAGGTCAGATCACAGTTGCCATCATTGTGGCCTTAATGTTCATTCTTTTGTTTAAGATCATTGGACTTCGTTATGCTGTGACACTTGGTGTAACCGCTGGTTTCCTGAACTTGATTCCATACTTGGGTAGCTTCTTGGCCATGCTCCCAGCCTTAGTCTTGGGTTTGGTAGCAGGACCAGAAATGTTTGTCAAAGTCGTCATTGTCTTTATTGTTGAGCAAACCATCGAGGGACGTTTCGTTTCTCCACTTGTCTTGGGTAGTCAGCTCAATATCCACCCAATTACCATCCTGTTTGTATTGATTACTTCTGGCTCTATGTTTGGAATCTGGGGTGTCTTCTTAGGAATCCCGGTTTACGCTTCCGCCAAGGTCGTCATCAGTGCTCTATTTGAATGGTACAAAGAAGTCAGTGGCTTGTACGAAGAAGACGAAGTTGAGGAAATTCAAAGTGAAGAATAGTCAAAAAATCCTAGAAGCAATTGAGAACCAAGAGCTAGATCGTCTGCCGGCTTATTTGGATAAGGCTTTTCTAGAAGATGATCCAGAAACCTTGTTAGAATTGGGCCAGTATTTTGAAAGTATCGGGTTTTACCCTGAAGCAAAACAAACTTACTTGCATCTGAAAGATGATTATCCAGAGGTCTATCTGAGTCTAGCGACCATTGTAGCGGAAGATGGCCTAATGGAAGAAGCCTTTGCTTATTTGGAAGAAATCCCGGAAAGTTCGGAGTGGTACCTGGCTAGTCTCTTGGTCAAGGCAGATCTCTACCAAAGTGAGGGTTTGGCAGATGTGGCTCGGGAAAAGCTGATGGAAGCTGCAAGTCTTTCAGATGACCCTATTATTCAACTAGGCTTGGCAGAGATTGATCTAGAACTCGAAAATTACCAAGAAGCCATTCAAGAGTATGCTCAGTTAGATAACAGATTCATTTTAGAAGAAACAGGCATTTCCACCTACCAGCGGATTGGCTATGCTTATGCCAATCTGGGTCGGTTTGAGTCTGCCATTGAGTTTTTAGAAAAAGCTTTGGAAATCGAGTTTGATGACCAGATTGCCTATGAATTGGCAACCCTTCTTTATGACCGAGAAGAGTATCAACGTGCTCTGATCTACTTCAAGCAGATCGATACACTGTCGCCAGACTTCGAAGGGTATGAATATGGTTATGCCTTGGCTCTACAAGCTGAGAATGACCGAGAAACAGCGCTAGCAATAGCAGAGCAAGGGATCCAAAAGAATCCTTTTGACGCTTATCTCCTCCTTCTAGCCTCCCAATTGGCCTACGAGTTGCACCAGCCAGAAAAAGCAGAGAAGTATTTGTTAGAAGCCAAAGAAGTTGCTGAGGATCTTGAAGATATCGCCCTTCGCCTAACAACTCTATATTTGGAACAGGAACGCTATGAAGACGTCCTTGAATGGCAAGAAGTGGAAGTGGAAAATGTCGTCACCCGTTGGAATATCGCTCGTGCCTTGGTAGCACTCGAAGAGGTTGAAAAAGCGGCTCCAATCTATGAAGAGCTCTACCCAGATTTGAAAGAAAATCCAGAGTACTTAGAAAGCTATAGTTACCTCTTGAGAGAGTTGGGACAAATCGCAAAAGCCCGGGAAGTGGCAGAAGGCTATTTGCAGCTAGTCCCAGATGATGGGCAAATGCAAGCTTTCTATGAGAGCCTATTAGAAGATTAACTATTTGAGCCTTGAAGGGCGGGAATCCGAACAAGTGTGCATCATTGTTCTGACCCGCTCTTTTTTAATCAGTCTTTCTGTTATTGTCCTTGAGAATATGGTATACTGGAAGGGCTAAAAAGAAGACAAGATGAATGAGGGAGAAGATAATGGAACCGGTGAAATTGTTTCAATACAATACCTTGGGGGCTTTGATGGCAGGTCTCTATGGAGGATCCTTTACCATTAAAGAATTACTAGAGCACGGAGATCTAGGAATTGGGACCCTGGACTCAATTGATGGCGAATTAATTGTCCTAGATGGCAAGGCCTATCAAGCTAAGGGATCAGGAGAAGAGCCAGAGATTGTGGAAGTGGCCCCGGATGCGACAGTTCCCTATGCGGCCATCGTTCCCCATCAGGCCGAAGTGATTTTTCGGCAACGCTTTGAAATGACAGACGAGGAATTAGAGGCTCGCATTGAATCATATTACGATGGTGAAAATTTGTTTCGTTCAATTAAGATTCACGGAGAATTCGCCAAAATGCATGTGCGCATGATTCCAAAATCAACATCGGAAACCAAATTTGCAGACGTGGCGACCCATCAGCCAGAATTTACGCGAGAAAATGTTACAGGAACCATTGTTGGTTTTTGGACACCAGAGATGTTTCATGGGGTCAGTGTAGCAGGCTATCACCTCCACTTTATCTCAGATGACCATACCTTCGGAGGTCATGTCATGGATTTTGTCATCAAAGAAGGGATTGTTGAAGTTGGGGCCATTGATCAATTGGATCAACGCTTCCCTGTCCAGGACCGCCAGTATCTCTTTGCCAAGTTCAATGTTGACCAGGTCAAAGAGGATATTCACAAATCAGAATAAACCAAAAAGGCTGAGATGATTCTCAGTCCTTTTATGTTGTCTACTCGCTGATGCGCATGGATTTGATTTTTTCTTCTTCAGGGGTGACCCGTAGGGTTTTCTGACCGGTATAGGTTACAAAGCCAGGTTTTCCTCCGGTCGGTTTGTTAAGTTTCTTGGTTTCAATCATGTCGACTTGGACCAGATTAGAGAGGCGTCCCTTAGAGAAATAGGCCGCTAGCTCAGCTGCATCCGTCTTGACCTCATCTGAAGGATTGAGGTTACCAGTAATAACCACGTGACTACCTGGAATATCCTTGGCGTGGAACCAGAGTTCATCTTTCTTAGCCATCTTAAAGGTCAATTCTTCGTTTTGAAGATTGTTTCGGCCGACCAAGATAATGGTTTTTCCGTCTGAGGCTAAGTACTTTTCTGGTTTTTTCCGTTTGTGGATCTTTTCGCGGTTGCGTCGTTTGATAAAGCCTGTTTGGATCAGCTCTTCGCGAATCTCGGCTACTTCAGAAAGGCTGGCTTGGGCCAGAGCGGTTTCGACTGTCTCTAGGTAGGAGATGGTTTCCTTGGTTTCCTGGATGAGAGAGGTCAAATGTTTAACAGCTTCTTTTAGCTTCTGGTAGCGCTTGAAGTAGCGTTGTGCATTTTGACTGGGGGTCAAGGCCTTATCCAAGGCAATGGTAATAGGCTGGTTGGTATAGTAGTTGTCCAAGGTGACTTGGTCTTGATCATTTGGGACTTGATGGAGGAAGGTGGTGAGCAGTTCGCCTTTTTGACGGAAGTCTTCGGCATTTTCTGTCGCTGCCAGTTCGGCTTCTTGTTTGGCCAATTTTTTCCGGTTCTTTTCTAGGTCATTGTCCACCTTGCGGATCAGTTCCCCAGCTTGTTGCTGGACCCGGTCGCGCTCAGCCTTGTCCAAGTAGTAGTGGTCAAGTAGATCCGATAAGGTATCGAAGGTCTCCTCTTGGCTATCTGCATAAGCGAGAGCAGCAAAGGATTTTTTCGTTAGACGGGGATCTGTTGGAGCTTCAAAGAAAGCCCGGAAGGTTTTTAATTTTTCTCCACTTTCTAATCGACTAGCCAATTCTTGAGCAGTATCTCGACCAAGACCCTGGAAATGGGCTTGAAGGTTTTTAGGTGTCAACTCTTCTCGGTGAAGAAAGGCGAATAAGGCTTCGTCTTTAATGGTAAAGGGGTTGAACGCTTCGGTTTTCGGAGGAGCTACATAGGTCGAACCTGGCAAGATAGTTCGGTAGCTGTTTTGAGAGAAGCCCACATGCTTGATGGCTTCGATGATTTTTTCAGTCGCCTTGTCCAGGAGTATGATATTACTGTGCTTACCCATGATTTCAATGATCAGGGTCACAGAGATATCATCTCCAATTTCATTTTTATTGGAGACGGCGATTTCTAAAATCCGGTCATTCTCCAGTTGCTGGATCTGCTCAATGACTGCCCCTTGGAGATACTTGCGCATGACCATGATAAAGGTATTAGGGAAGGCAGGATTCTCAAAATTGGTCTGGGTCCGTTGGATCCGACCAAAAACAGAATGGGAAGACAGCAAGAGTTTTTGATTCTTGCGGTTGCTACGAATTTGTAAAACCAACTCTTGTTCAAAGGGTTGGTTAATTTTTTGGATGCGACCATATAGGAGTTCGCTTTGTAATTCATTCACCATATGGTGTAAAAAAAATCCATCAAAAGACATGGGGTTCCTCAACATTCTAGACTAGTTCTAGTAAATTATATCAAAAAAGTGCCTGAAAACCCAGTAAGAAGGCGGTTTTCAATCCTTGTAAAAGCATCCGTTAGATAATGAATTTTCAGGAAATGACGAACGTTTTCAAAAAAAACATAAAAAAGTATTGACAAGGCTTACGGAAACATTTACAATGGATTCAATTAGAAAAGTAATAAATGAAAATTTAATAGAGAGCTCACGGTTGGTGGAAGTGGGTAGTGGACATTTATGAAATTGGACTAATGATGAGATGAATTTGAAACAATAAAAATTCGGTCGGCACACCTTATCGTGCAATTTGTTGCTAGACAAGACAGAGATATGGGAGGAGTTTATCCATTTTCCCATAAGTGAGGTGGCACCGCGATGACACGTCCTCACATAGCTATAGCTATGTGTGGGCGTGTTTTTTGTTTCAAAAAGAAGGGAGAAAAGAAGATGAAGAAACGATGGCGACTCAGTCTTTAACAAAGATGCTAGAAAATGAAAAAATAAATAATTGAGGTAAAGAAAATGAAAAACAAACGTGTATTGGGAATGATTGGTGCTTTGCTAGCTATTATTTTAGTAGCTGTTGTCTATCCAATGTTAAACAATAAAAATGATGCTAATAAAGCAGATGGAAGTAAAAAGGTAAAAGTCGGTGTCTTGCAGTTGGTCAGCCACCCATCGCTAGACGAAATCTACAAGGGGATTCAAGATGGCTTGGCTGAAGAAGGCTACGATAAGGACAAGATTGAGATCGAATTCCTCAATGCGGAAGGAGACCAAAACAAGGTTGCAACCATGAGCAAGCAATTGGTCCAAAACAACAACGACGTCTTGATTGGAATCGCAACCCCATCTGCTCAAGGTTTGGCTAGTGCGACTAAGGACAAACCAATCGTCATGGGTGCTATCACAGACCCAGTCGGCGCTAACTTGGTCAAAGATTTGAAAAAACCAGGTGGCAATATCACAGGAGTATCTGACCACAACCCAACGGAACAACAGTTGAAGTTGATCAAAGAGTTGACTCCAAACGTGAAAACAATCGGGGTTCTTTACTCAACCAGTGAAGATAATTCTAAAACGCAAGTAGAAGAATTTACAAAATTGGCTGAAAAAGCAGGCTACAAGGTGGTTCCTTATTCAGTCCCTTCTACAAATGAAATTGCTTCAACGGTTTCTGTCATGACTGGTAAAGTGGATGCTATCTGGGTTCCAATCGACAACACCATCGCTTCAGCCTTCTCAACTGTAGTCGAAGCAAACAAAACAGCTAAAAAACCAATCTTCCCAAGTGCGACAGCCATGGTCGAGGCTGGTGGTTTAGGTTCAGTCGTTGTCGACCAACACGATCTTGGAGTGGCAACTGGTAAAATGGCTGCGAAAATCTTGAAAGGTCAAAAACCAGCGGATACACCAGTCGAGATCTTTACAGATGGTAAATCTGTCATCAACAAAAAAGTAGCAGAAGAATTAGGCATTACCATCCCAGAATCTGTCTTGAAAGAAGCTGGACAAGTCATCGAATAAAAACAAACGAATAACAAGAATGGCAAGGGAATTTGGCTTTGGCAGGTCTTTAAATCCTGACCTTTAAAAATGTTCACCAGTGCTCATGACCAGCTTTTTTACTCATGGTAGAGGAGAAAGAAATGGAAGTCAAGATAACAGATCTTCATCCGACTCAACTTTATTTATCGGAAAAGAAGTTACATGATATCCAGATGCTTGATCAGTCGGCAGAAATCATCAATGTGGATCCGATTAGTGTTCTTGCATTTGGAAATTGCTTCTTGATTACAGACGGGCATCACAGGGCATATCAGGCTTTATTGGCTAGTCGGGATACGATTTCTGCTGAGTTTGATAGAGATGGTGGTGATGAGCTCTATCATCTCTATGCGCAAGCTTGCGAGGAAAGAAAGATATCCTCTGTTCTGGATTTAAAACATCGTATCTTACCTCAAGATGAGTATGAAGCAAAATGGTATAACTGGTGTGATGGTTTTAACCAAGCAGCAACTCTTCTATTGAAAAGGAAAGCAGATGAAACAGACAAGGCAAATAAATAATGCCCTGCGTCTTGTTTCTTTGTCTATTGAAATTAGTCTCATCTAACTTGTTTTTTAACTAAAAATCTGATAAACTAGAATGTAATTGAATAGAAATCTGCAAGACTAGTACCTCAAGGGAAGTGCAACAGGGAGAAGAGCCGTGACTGAAAGCTCTTTGCATGAAAGCTGAGTGAATTCACTTGCGCAAGGATTTAGAAATTAAGGTCTGAGTTTCAGATAAAAAACGGATGGTACCGCGTGTCAACGCTCCGAATATGGGTGTGGCGCGTGGTTTTTTCTATGTCTGAGTGAAGACCATGATGGAGGAAATATGTCAACGATTGAAGAACAATTAAAAGCGCTTCGGGAAGAAACGCTGGCAGCTTTGAAGCAAATCTCTGCTGAAAACGAAAAAGAGATGCAAGAGTTACGCGTCTCTGTCCTTGGGAAAAAAGGTTCCCTTACTGAAATCCTCAAAGGGATGAAAGATGTCTCTGCTGAAATGCGTCCGGTTATCGGGAAACACGTCAATGAAGCGCGTGATGTCTTGACGGCTGCCTTTGAAGAAACAGCCAAACTCTTGGAAGAAAAGAAAGTCCAAGCTAAATTAGCTAGTGAAAGTATCGACGTGACCCTACCAGGACGTCCAGTCGCAAGTGGTCACCGTCATGTCTTGACCCAAACCAGTGAAGAAATCGAAGATATCTTTATCGGGATGGGCTACCAAGTCGTCGATGGGTTTGAAGTTGAAAAAGACTACTACAACTTTGAACGCATGAACCTTCCAAAAGATCACCCAGCGCGGGATATGCAGGACACCTTCTACATCACAGAAGAAATCTTGCTTCGGACCCACACATCACCAGTTCAGGCGCGTGCTATGGATGCGCATGACTTTAGCAAGGGGCCTTTGAAGATGATCTCTCCAGGGCGGGTCTTCCGTCGGGATACAGATGATGCGACCCACAGCCACCAGTTCCATCAGATCGAAGGCTTGGTCGTTGGGAAGAATATTTCTATGGCAGACCTTCAAGGAACGCTTCAGTTGATCGTGCAAAAGATGTTTGGTGCAGAACGCCAAATCCGTCTGCGTCCTTCTTATTTCCCATTTACAGAGCCATCTGTTGAAGTCGATGTCTCTTGCTTCAAATGTGGGGGAGCGGGATGTAATGTATGTAAGAAGACCGGTTGGATCGAAATCATGGGAGCCGGCATGGTTCACCCACGCGTGCTTGAGATGAGTGGCATTGATTCAACAGTTTATTCAGGATTCGCCTTCGGACTTGGTCAGGAGCGTGTAGCCATGCTTCGTTATGGAATCAATGATATCCGTGGCTTCTATCAAGGAGATGTTCGCTTCTCGGAACAGTTTAAATAATCATGTTAGTTAGAGTAAAAATCGACCAGGCACAGACCCTGCGTGACCTAGAGGTGGAAACCTATCGGGATACCTTTGGTCCCTATATCGTTGAGAAAGATTTGGAAGATTACTTCTCAACGGTTCTCTCATTGGAGCAAATCGAAAAGGATCTGCAAGATCCGGAGTCCGAAACCTATTTTGTCCTCAATGAAGATCAAGAAATCTGTGGTTTTCTCAAGATCAACTGGGGCCAAGCGCAGACCGAGCCAGTAGAGATGGACAAGGCCTTTGAGATCCAACGGATCTATGTCAAAAAGGAATGGCATGGGGCTGGTTTTGGCAAGGAAATGTTTACCTTTGCGCTGGATCAAGCCAAGAGCCGTGGCTTTGAGTGGGCTTGGCTAGGTGTCTGGGAACGCAACTTTAAGGCGCAAGATTTTTACTATCGCTTTGGATTTGAACGATTTAGTGAACACCAGTATATCACTGGAGATACCGTGGATACAGACTGGTTGTTGAGAAAGAAATTGATCTAGAAGGAACGAGAAACTTCTATTCTAGAGAAGGGGAGGTTACTAGACCTACCTAAACAAGCCTCGAGCTGGAAAACACAAAATGAAAGGATCAAAACGAGGGTGGATGGAGATCTAGGAAAGATAACTAGATTTCTGCTTGGCCCTTGGTATCTTACATATGTTAGTTAGTTATAAATGGTTAAAAGAATTGGTGGACATTGATGTGCCATCAGAGGAGTTGGCTGAAAAAATGTCAACTACAGGGATCGAAGTAGAAGGTGTGGAATCACCTGCTGCTGGTCTCTCAAAAATTGTCGTCGGAGAAGTCTTGTCTTGTGAAGATGTGCCAGAAACACACTTGCATGTCTGCCAAGTCAATGTGGGTGAAGAAGAAGCCCGTCAAATCGTCTGTGGAGCACCAAATGTGCGCGCTGGCATCAAGGTCATGGTGGCTCTTCCAGGTGCTCGTATCGCGGACAACTACAAGATCAAAAAAGGGAAAATCCGTGGTTTGGAATCTCTCGGAATGATCTGTTCCCTTGGTGAATTAGGGATTTCTGACTCCGTTGTACCGAAGGAATTCGCTGACGGGATCCAAATCTTGCCTCAAGATGCTGTTCCTGGAGATGAAGTCTTCTCTTACCTCGACTTGGATGATGAAATTATCGAACTTTCCATCACTCCAAACCGTGCAGACGCTCTTTCTATGCGTGGGGTAGCGCACGAAGTAGCAGCGATTTATGACAAGGCAGTCAATTTCAAAGACTTTTCTTTGACTGAAACAGACCAATCCGTAGCGGATGCTCTTTCTGTCAGCATTGACACAGACAAGGCGCCTTACTATGCTGCTCGTATCTTGGACAATGTGACCATCGCACCAAGTCCACAATGGTTGCAAAATCTTCTCATGAATGAAGGTATCCGTCCGATTAACAATGTCGTTGACGTGACCAACTACATCCTACTTTACTTTGGTCAGCCTATGCATGCCTTTGACTTGGATACCTTTGAAGGTACTGACATCCGTGTGCGTGAAGCACGTGCTGGTGAGAAATTAGTGACCTTGGATGGGGAAGAGCGTGAGTTGGAAACAACTGACTTAGTCATTACTGTTGCTGACAAACCTGTTGCCCTTGCAGGTGTCATGGGTGGAGAGGCTACAGAAATCTCTGAAAACTCTAGCCGTGTCGTCCTTGAAGCCGCTGTCTTCAATGGTAAATCAATCCGCAAGACTAGTGGTCGCCTCAACCTTCGTTCAGAATCTTCTTCTCGCTTTGAAAAAGGCATCAACGTGGCAACCGTTAATGAAGCCCTTGATGCGGCAGCAAGCCTGATTGCTGAACTTGCAGGAGCAACTGTTCGTAAAGGTATTGTTTCAGCAGGTGAATTGGATACTTCTGATGTAGAAGTTTCTTCTACTCTTGCAGACGTTAACCGTGTCCTTGGTACTGAGCTTTCCTACGCGGATGTAGAGGATGTCTTCCGTCGCCTTGGATTTGGCCTTTCTGGAAATGCAGAAGCCTTCACAGTTAGCGTTCCACGTCGCCGTTGGGATATCACGATTGAAGCGGACCTCTTTGAGGAAATCGCACGTATCTATGGCTATGACCGCTTGCCAACCAGTCTTCCAAAAGATGATGGGACAGCCGGTGAGTTGACAGCGACACAAAAATTGCGTCGTCAGGTTCGGACTATCGCTGAAGGGGCTGGATTGACAGAAATCATCACCTACGCTCTGACAACTCCTGAAAAAGCCGTTGAATTCACGACTGCACCAAGTAACTTAACGGAGCTCATGTGGCCAATGACTGTGGATCGTTCAGTCCTTCGTCAAAATATGGTTTCTGGTATCCTTGATACAGTTGCCTACAACGTAGCGCGTAAGAACAAAGACTTGGCTCTTTACGAGATTGGAAAAGTCTTCGAGCAAACGGGTAATCCAAAAGAAGACTTGCCAAACGAAATCAACAGCTTTGCCTTTGCATTGACTGGCTTAGTTGCTGAAAAAGACTTCCAGACTCCAGCTGTTCCAGTTGATTTCTTCTATGCTAAGGGAATCTTGGAAGCCCTCTTTGCTCGCTTGGGTCTTGAAGTGACTTATACAGCAACCTCTGAAATAGCTAGTCTCCATCCAGGACGTACAGCCTTGATTTCACTCGGGGATCAAGTTCTTGGTTTCCTCGGTCAAGTACACCCTGTGACGGCTAAGGCTTATGATATTCCAGAGACTTATGTGGCTGAGCTTAACCTTTCAGCTATTGAAGCAGCCCTTCAACCAGCCGCAGCCTTTGTGGAAATTACGAAGTTCCCTGCGGTCAGCCGTGATATCGCCCTTCTCCTCAAGGCAGAAGTGACTCACCAAGAGGTAGTCGATGCCATCCAAGCTGCAGGCGTGAAACGTTTGACAGATATCAAACTCTTTGACGTCTTCTCAGGTGAAAAACTGGGTATCGGAATGAAGTCCATGGCTTATAGCTTGACCTTCCAAAATCCAGAAGATAGCTTGACCGACGAAGAAGTCGCACGCTACATGGAGAAAATCCAAGCATCTCTCGAAGAAAAAGTGAATGCAGAAGTGCGTTAAGTCGTAAAAAGATGAAACAGTTGAGAAGTTCTCAACTGTTTTTTTCTTACAGGATTTGTAAGTTATTGGCCTTGAAACCCTATTAAAATAGAGAAATTCCTTTAAGTACTCAAAATATCTATGTCAACCATCTTTCTATTTTTGACAAATATTTTTATTTTTTTGAAAAATATACTTGTCAAAAAGAAAAAGAAGTGTTACAATGATTTCAGTTGAAAGAAGAAGAGGAGTTGTTATGGACGCCATTTGGATTCTCATTATCCCTTTTCTGGTTATATTTTATACAAGCTCAGAAAAGAAGATTAAAAGGTTGAACAAGCGCATCAAAAGATTAGAAAAACAAGTGAAAGGAAATCAAGACATGTCTAGACTTTTAGAAGAATTGAAAGGCCAAACGGTCACGGTTACAGTGAATGGTTTTGGAACCGAATATGAAATTACGGATATCGATGAAGATTGGGTCAAATTGAGCCGTGAGAATAAGAAAAAAGAGAAGGAATTCAAATTAGTTCGCATCGAAGATATTCAAGGTATTCAACTATAAGGGGGCGAAAGCCATGATCTTAAAAAATCGACTGAAAGAGCTGAGGGCGCGTGATGGGCTCAACCAATCCGAGCTAGCTAAGCTAGCAGGGGTCTCGCGCCAGTCCATCAGTCTCTTGGAGCGGGGGGAATACACCCCTTCGGTTATCATTGCTATTACCATCGCCCTGATTTTCAAGGAACCGGTGGAGAATGTTTTTAGTCTAGTAGAGGGAGAAGAATGAAAGTGAAAAAGAAGTATAAAGAAAGGTCAGCCCGTTTTCGTTTTTGGAGAAACCTGGCCATGTTCCTTTTAGGAATAATCATTGGCTTTTTTAAAGTTTATTTTGGTTCAGATCATCCTATTGAAATCCAAAAACTATTTGATCGAGATATGCTCTATATAGGGTCAATCATTTTATATCTGGTGAGCTTCGGAATTGCGTCTACTTATCTCTTGTCGTCCCGCCAGTCTTATCAGATGATGGAGGAGACAGAAGATGAAGACGAAGCCTACCATTATGAAAGTCAAACGAGAAGGCTTTATGACTTGGCTGCGATTTTCAAAGGCGTCATGATTGTTCCCTATCTGTTAGTGCTCTTCTTTTCTTGCCAAAAACTAGTCTATGAAGATAAACTAACAGGCGTTTTTGGAAAAGATAGCATCCTGCTTATTTTCGTTGCTTTGCTCCTTCTTACTTTTGGACTGGAACATCAGTTTCGAAAAACCTTCAAACAGATTTATGGAAAAGCAATCCCACGAAATGCTAGTGGGGCAGAAGTCCGTGAATTAATAATGAGTATGATGGATGAAGCAGAGAAACAAATTTGCTATGAGGAGAACTTCGATATTGTCTTCAAATTAAGCAATTATGTCTTACCGATTTCCTTGATGTTGATATTCTTAGTCGGCATTACTTTCCAGGCAGATATCTTGTTAGCATTAGTAGTTGTATCATTAATTTATATCTATATCTTGGTCTCTCAGTACAAGATTACCAAACGTTACTATAAAGAGTAGAGGAGTTTTCTATGTTAGAAATCAGAAATTTAGAAAAGAGCTTTGGCAAAAAGCAAGTCTTGTTCGGCATTGACTTGACTGCGAAAAAAGGATCCATCTTAGGTTTGATTGGGAAGAACGGAGCAGGGAAGACGACCATCTTCCATAGTATCCTCCGCTTCCTTGACTACAGTGGCGATATCCAATTGGATGGCAAAGCAATCAGTCAAGAAACCTATAAGGAAATTGGTTACCTGCCAGAAGAGCGGAGCCTCATGCCTAAGTTGACCATCTATGAGCAAGTTCGTTACCTTGCCAATCTCAAAGGAATGTCAACTGCTGAGGTCAAGGAGAAACTTCCGATCTGGATGGAAAAACTCCAAGTAAAAGGGAAATTAACTGATAAGATCAAGAGTCTCTCAAAAGGGAATCAGCAAAAGGTTCAATTGATTATTACAATGATCCATGAGCCAAAATTGATCATCCTAGATGAGCCTTTTAGTGGACTGGATCCTGTCAATACAGAAGTCCTCAAGCAGGTCATCTTTGAAGAAAAAGAACGCGGTGCAACTATTATCTTTTCAGACCATGTCATGACCAATGTAGAAGAACTCTGTGATGAGTTGGTCATGATCCGTGATGGATCCGTCATCCTCTCAGGTCCTGTACAAGAAGTTCGGAATAGCTTTGGCAAGACTCGCCTCTTCGTATCCAATGACTTCAGTCAAGAGGAGTTGGAAGCCTTGCCTCATGTGACTAAAGTGACTATGACCAAGCAAGGTCTATGGAAGTTGGTATTGGATGATGAGACAGCAGGTCCAGACCTCTTTGACCAGTTGACCAAGGGTCGCTATCTTGCAACCTTTGACCAACAAGCCCCAACCATTGATGAAATCTTTAAATTAGAATCAGGAGTAGAAGTATGAAACAGATGCTGATTGTTATCAAAGAAACTTATTTACGCCAAGTGAAATCATGGAGCTTTTTCCTGATGGTTCTTTCTCCCTTTCTCTTCATTGGATTGACGATCGGAATAAACTACTTCGTTGGCTCTTCTACCTCTGCTAAAAGCAACATCGCCTTGATTACAGATCAAGCTCCTGTCAAGGAAAGCTTGAAAGGGACCGATGGCTTGACCTTTGACTATAAGGATGAAGCAGCAGCTAAGAAGGCCATGAAAGAGGAAGAAATCAAGGGGATCCTCACAGTTGAAGAAAAGGATGGCCAGCTAGAGGCTCGCTACCAGAGTGAGGATGCCATGAAGCCAGATTTCAAATCAGTTCTTATGGCTAAATTGAGTCAGGTCCAACAAATGCTCAATGTTTCTAAGGCAGATTTAAGCCAAGAGCAGTTAACAGCCCTTTCTCAACAGGTCTCATTGACTGAAAAAATTGATGAGAAGAAAGAAGGACTGAAAATGGTGCAGACCATGGTAGCTGGAGGAATCGGTTTTCTTCTCTACATGATTCTGATCTTTTATTCAAGTATCACTGCTCAAGAGGTAGCCAGTGAAAAAGGAACCAAGATCATGGAAGTGGTCTTCTCAAGCATTCGCGCAACTCACTATTTCTATGCTCGCATGATTGGTCTTTTCGGAGTCATTTTTACCCATATTGGTATCTATGCAGTAGGTTTGGGAGGTGTTTGGATCTTTAGAGATTCCATTCCTCTTGTGAAAGATGTATTATCTCCAGACTCTCCTATTACTCAACATATTGGACAATCCATTTCCTTGAACACCTTCTTCTTTATCATTCTTGGAATCTTCATGTACGTTGTCCTTTCAGCTTTCCTAGGGTCAACAGTTGCTCGTCCTGAAGATACAGGGAAGGCCCTCTCTCCACTGATGATGTTGGTGATGGTTGGATTCTTTGGAGTGACTACCTTGGGTAGCGCTGGTGATGTTCCTCTTTTGAAGATTGGATCTTACATTCCATTCATTTCAACCTTCTTCATGCCTTTCCGTACCATCAATGGCTATGCAAGTGGACTTGAATCATGGGGGTCATTCGGAATCGCCTTGGCCTTTACGCTCCTTGGCACCATGATCATTGGAAAAATCTATTCTAGCCTCATCTTACAAACAGATGATCTAGGCTTGGTCAAAACAGTCAAAAAAGCCTTGAGCTATCGCTAAAAAAGACACCTTCAGTGGATACTGGAGGTGTTTTTGCTTTGTGAAATCATTGCTGTTTGGTCTTCTTTCCTTTATAATGAAGGAAGAATGAAAAGGAGGCGGACATGAACTATATTGAGTTTGCTGAAAATGAGCGTCTGTCCACGATTGTCCTTGGGATGATGCGGATCAGTCAGATGAGTGAAGACGAGGTGGAAGCCTTGGTGGAGGCAGCCTTGTCGATTGGGATCAACACTTTTGATCTGGCGGATATCTATGGCGATGGCCAGTGTGAGGTCCTGCTGGGGAAGGTTCTCAAGAGCCGTCCGGATCTTCGGGATCAGATGTGGATCCAGTCTAAGTGTGGGATTCGTAAAGACGGTTTTACCTATTTTGATTTTTCGAAGGACTATATTTTGGACTCCGTCGATGGTATCCTCGAGCGTCTGCAGATCGAGCGCTTAGATAGTCTCCTCCTTCACCGACCGGATGCCCTCATGGAGCCGGAAGAAGTGGCGACAGCTTTTGATCACTTGGGGCAAGTGGGCAAGGTCCATCATTTTGGGGTGTCCAATCAAAATCCTATGATGATGGAATTGCTCAAAACGGCTGTCAAACAACCACTCAAGATCAACCAGTTGCAGTTGAGTGCCGCCTTTACGCCTAGCCTTGAAGCTGGTTTTCATGTCAACATGGAAGGGCCAAAAGCAACCGTGCGAGATGGCAGTGTCTTTGAGTATTGTCGCTTAACCGATACGGTGATTCAAGCCTGGTCTGTCCTCCAGCATGGCTATTTCAAAGGGAATTTTGTCGGCAAGGAAGAGTTTGCGGCCCTCAATCATGTCCTTAATGACTTGGCGAAGAAATATCAGGTCACTCCGACAGCCATCGCCCTTGCTTGGGTCCTCCGCTATCCGGGAAAGATGCAGGCTGTCATCGGAACGACCAAACCCCAGCATGTCCTTGAAGCGGGGAAAGCAGCAACAGTCACCCTAACGCGCAAGGAATGGTACCAAATCTACTTGGCGGCGGGAAATGATTTGCCTTAGAATCTTGTTAGTAAACCAGACTTCACTTGTATCAGTGGGCTGGTTTTTTTTGTTTTATGCTTTACAGATTTTTCTTGACAAGTCTTTCTTTGTTATGGTATTCTTTAGGAAACATATGTTGCGTAACAACTGTTGCGCGAAAGGAGTCTTATGCCACCCAAGGTTAAATTTAGTAAAGAGGCTATCATTGGGACAGCTTTACAATTGGTGAGAGAAGAGGGCTTGGCTAGTTTGACGGCTCGAGCATTAGCAGAGAAACTGGGAGCCACGCCAAGGGTCATTTTTGGGCAATTTGCCAATATGGCTGAGTTACAAGCAGAGGTTATTGTTGCGGCGGAGATGGTCGTGGTGGAGTATATTCGCAAGGCCCTAGAAGATGAGAAGCCTTTTCGATCTGTCGGGGTTGCTTATATCCTGTTTGCCTCAAAAGAGCCCCAACTCTTTCAATTGCTTTTCCAAAATCCTAGCAAAGATCCGATTCGTCGCTTTCAAGATTTTCTTCCCATGAAGGATCATAGTTACCAAATGGTTCTGGATTCGATTGTCGCAGACTATCCGTTGACGCTAGAGGAGGCTAGTCGCTTGTACCAGCATCTATTCATCTACTCACACGGGATGGCCTCTATGGTTGCTTCTGGTATTTATCAGTTCAGCATGGAAGAAGTGATTGGTTTATTGACAGAAGTTTGTCAATCTCTCATCAAAGAAATGGTAGGAAAGAAATGATTCAACTAGAAAATGTTCACAAAAGTTACGGCCAAACAAAGGTTTTAAAAGGGATTGATTTGCAGATTCAAGACCAGGATGATGTGGTTATCCTAGGTCCTTCTGGATCAGGAAAGTCCACTCTCTTAAACGTATTATCAGGATTAGAAAAGATAGACGAGGGGCATATCCTCATTAAAGGGCAGGATTTATCGCAACTCACGGATGCTCAATTGACAGCCTTTAGACGTGAGAAGATAGCTTTTATTTTTCAGCAGTATTATTTATTACCGAATCTCACGGTTAGACAAAATGTAAAGATGGGAGCTGACCTGGCAAACAATCATGATTTTTTGCAGATCATTGAGGATTTGGGGCTTGGCGATAAGCTGGACAAGTATCCAAGTGAATTGTCTGGTGGGGAACAGCAGAGAGTCTCCATTGCTCGGGCCTTGGCCAAAAAGCCAGAGATTCTTTTCTTAGATGAGCCGACGGGGGCCCTCGATGAAGAAACAGGGCGCAAGATTCTCGACTATATCTGGAAGTTGAAGGAAAAGCTTGGCTTTACTCTAATTATGGTGACGCACAACCAAAATATTGCGGATATGGCCAGAACCATCATTCGCGTCAATAGTGGCAAGATTACCCAAGTTGTGACCAACGATCAGCCTCAGACTGCCTATGAGATTGGATGGTAAGCCATGTTTTCAGTAAAAGATATTCGAAAATTAGTTGTCGTCAGTATCATTGGGGCTTGTGCGGCCTTTGTGGCCAATCTCTTCTTGAATTTTTACCTGGATATCGAGCAGTTGGAGATTTCTAAAACCAATCCGATGATTCAGACCTACTATGATGCCCAGGTTTCGCTATCTTGGATGGTGGCTATGGTCAGTGGGGTTGTCTTGTCCTTGACGTCGAGCCTTCTCATGTGTTTTTATATCAAACAATTTGTCGATGACCACAAGGAACAATTAGGGATTTTAAAGGCTTTGGGCTATAGCAATGGCCAGTTGGCGAAACGATTTTGGGCTTTTGGACTCAGTTTTGGAGTTGGAGCACTTCTTGGCTATTTCGCTTCTTTTCTAATGATGGGACATTTTTATGACTTTCGCAATGAGAAGGGGATTCTGCCAGAAATTACCATTCATTTTCATTGGCAGCTCTTGCTTGCTTTGGTGGTGTTGCCAACGACTTTCTTTATGGTCCTTGCGATTGCTTATGCTAGAAGACAACTACAAACGCCGGCCCTTCGCTTATTAAAAAAATCTCCAACACCGATTAAGGAAAAAAGGAGAAGAAGGGCTCCTAAGAAAGAGAAATCCTTCCTAAAAGAGCTGTCTTCGTCGCTGATTTGGGGGAGAAAATCAATCCTGTTTTTTGTGGTCTTTGGCTCCATGTGTTTCGCGTCCATGGTTCAATTGTCTTTTGGGCTAAGGGACTACACAGATGACATCATCCAAACAATGATGATTATGATTGGTCTGATTCTTTCTTTCTCGATCCTCTTTTTGTCATTGGGGATTGTCGTTTCAGAAAGTCGCGAAACCTTGGCTCTTATGAAGGCATTTGGCTACACCGATCGTGAATGCCAAAGTCATATTCTCGCTCCCTATCGTTTCTGGGCTTATCTAGGATTTGCCCTTGGGACGGCTTATCAATATGGCATCATGGAAATCTTGATTGGTGTGATCAAAGACACGGTACCCGAAAAGATTGAGCACAACTTTGACTGGAACGTTTGCTTTTGGACCTTGCTTGGTTTTGCTGTGGTTTACGAAAGCCTCTTTTATCTATCCAACAGAAAACTCCAAAAACAAACTATCAAAGAAGTGCTTTTAGCAGAATGATCAGAAAAGGTTGGTTTTCCCAGCCTTTTTCTTTTGAAACGCATTGACAAGGGAGGGCTTTTCCGCTATCCTAAGGGAATAATAGAAATGAAAGTGAGAGTTTATGAAACGGAGTTACTGGCAAGACCTGAAAGGGGCCTTTTACTTGATCTGGCGCAACAAATGGTCCTTTATCTCTGTGGGGATTCTTTTGCAGTTTGTGGTTGGTATAGGGGCTGCGGCCTTGAGTTGGGTCTTTCAACTGGCCCTCCTCTTATCGGGTGAGTCCAACATTGACAAGAACAATATCCTCACGACCTTGACCAATCCATTGAGTCTAGTGGCTTTGATTCTCTTTGCCATCGTCTTCGCCTTTCTCTTTATGCTGGAGATGCGGACAATGATCGCCCTGATCTATCTGTCTCGTACGGATCAGCACCTGTCTTTTAAAAAGGTCTTTCACCAGTCTTTTGGTCGCTTAAAGGATTTTAGCGGTTGGAATCTGTTGCATTTTCTCTTTTATATGGTTCTGACTCTGCCTGTAGCGGGTCTCTTCATTGGTTCCACTCTGACGGATGGTCTCTATATTCCGAACTTTATCACAGGGGAGTTTTCCAAGACGACCGCTGGGGCCATCGGTCTCTTCATAGTTCAAGTGCTTCTGATCTATCTCAATCTGCGTCTCATCTATACGGTACCCAATATCGTGATTGAAGAGTTGCCTTTTGGCACTGCCTTGCGCAAGAGTTGGGAGATGACTAAAAAAGGTGGGATTCGCCTTATCCTGCGGATCTTCTCCTTTGAGTTTATCCTTTCTGTTACGGGTATTCTCTTGATCCTTGGCCTGGTCTTTGCGTCTAGTCAGCTGGACAAAACGGGCCAGCATATCTGGGTGCAGACTATCTTTTTGGTCTTGATCCGCCTCTACATTTTCCTCTTTTCTGTCATGTCTAAACTGGGAACTTTGGGAATCATCCTGGACAATGGCTGGGAGGCTCCGAGTTGCTCGGTCATCAAGACTCGAGGCTCTCGCAAGATGAAGGGGCTCTTTGTCCTGACCTTTCTTTTCCTCCTGGCTCAGTCAGGGATGGCAGCATTTGACTTAGCGACCTTAGAGGTCAATGACCAGGTAAAAATCGTAGCCCATCGTGGCTATGTGGCCAAGGGTGTAGAAAATTCCCTCGAAGCACTCGAGGCAGCTGCCAAGGAGAAGGTTTCCTATGTTGAGATGGATATCCTCTTGACCAAGGACCATCAATTCGTCGTCATGCATGACTACAATCTCAAACGCTTGGCTGGAGTGGACAAGGATGTCAAAGATATGACCCTGGCTGAGGTGCAGGGATTGGAGATCCAACAGGATGGTCATACCAGTCACATCCCCTCCTTTGAGGAGTTTGTCACCCGGGCCAAGGAGCTGAAGATGCCCCTCTTGGTCGAGCTCAAACCTCACGGTGCAGAACCAGAAAATTACGTGGACCTCTTCGTCCAAAAGATGAAGGAGTTGGGAGTTGAAAAGGACTATCCAACCATGTCCTTGGATCTGTCGGTGATGGAAAAGGTGGAGAAGAAAGCTCCGGAGATTAAGACCGGCTATGTCATTCCGATTCAGTTTGGACAGTTTGAGAACTACTCTGTTGATTTCTTTGCGATCGAAGACTTTTCTTATCAGGAGGATTTGGTAACCCAGGCCCATGAGATGAAAAAAGATCTCTATGTCTGGACCATCAATGATGAGCAAAAGTTAACGGCCTACCTTCAACGGCCGGTTGATGGAATCATCACGGATGAAGTCTCAGAGGCACAAAGCCTGAAGAAAAACTTAAAGAAGAACAAGACCTACTTTGATCGCTTCTTGAGCTTGGTGTCTCTCAGTACCAGTGAAGAGTAGAAACTTGTATCCAGAAGAATGTCAGTCTATTTGGTAAGGACTGACTAAAAGTTTGATTTTTATCCATTGTTAAGCTATAATAACTGTTATGAATAATGAAAGTCGTCCCTACAGTAACGCTGTCAGGGCGCTTTCTGTTTCCATAGCTTTCGAATGCAGAGATGGCCGATCTCTTCAAATGATTTTCTCTTTGTTTGGGAATGGACGTCTTACTAACGAAAACTGTACTAACTAGTATTTTAGGAGGTATCTATGCTTCAGTCATTGATTGCTGAAATCAAGGAATACAAGAAACCCTCAGTTCTGGCCTCACTCTATATGGTGTTTGAGGTCATGTTTGAGATTTCTATTCCCTTTATCATGGCGACGCTTCTGGACAAGGGGGTTCAGAAGGGGGATATGACCACTGTTCTGACCTATGGTCTCCTCATGTTGGTCTTCGCCTTTCTCTCTCTTTTCTGTGGGATGCAGTCGGCCCGCTACGGAGCTTTTGCATCAGCAGGCTTTGCTAAGAATCTACGGAAGGCGATCTTCAAAAAGATCCAAACCTTCTCCTTTGAAAACATCGATAGCTTCTCCTCAGGTGGTCTAGTAACCCGCATGATGACGGACGTGACCAATGTGCAGAACTCCTATCAGATGGTGATCCGGATCTGTGTGCGTGCACCGCTCAACTTGATCTTTGCCATTGTTGCTAGCTATTTGATCAATCCGCAGATGGCCATGATCTTTATTGGAATTACCCTTTTCTTGGGTCTGGTCTTGGGGGTGATTACGAAGATCGTCTATCCACTCTTTACCAAGGTCTTTGAGGCCTATGAT
Source organism: Streptococcus australis (assembly GCF_019930045.1). GTDB lineage: Bacteria > Bacillota > Bacilli > Lactobacillales > Streptococcaceae > Streptococcus > Streptococcus australis_D. Next base: position 96,473 of record NZ_JAHZQQ010000002.1, read on the forward strand.
AACTTGAACAATAGCATCCAGGAAAATATTACCAATATGCGCGTGGTCAAGTCCTATGTCAAGGAAGAAGAAGAGACGGTTAAGTTTAAGAAGGCTTCTCGCTTGATCTACAACATGTTCATGAAGGCTATCCGCATCGTGATCTTGAGTAGTCCAGCCATGATGCTGTCCTTATATGCATCCTTTATCCTGATCTCTTGGATCGGGGCCCAACTCATCGTGGGTGGCAGCTTCACAACGGGTGAGCTGACGTCTATGTTTGCCTATGTCATGACCATCCTTATGTCCCTCATGATGTTTATGATGATCTTCGTCATGCTCTCAATCTCTATGGCATCAGTGGAGCGGATCAATGAAGTGCTTGGGACAGAGTCAACCATCGTCTCTCCTGAGAATGGTCTGACAGAAGTAGCAGATGGATCTGTTACCTTTGACCATGTGGACTTTGCCTATACAGACGAAAATGGTGACAAGGCCCATGTCTTATCTGATATCAACCTCAGCATTCGCTCGGGTGAAGTGATCGGAATCCTTGGGGGGACTGGTTCTGGTAAGTCTAGTCTGGTCCAGCTCATCCCTCGTCTCTATGATGTAGAGTCTGGTAGCGTCAAGGTAGCTGGTCAGGATGTGCGAAACTATGATCTAGACCATTTGCGCAAGCAAGTTGCCATGGTGCTTCAGACCAATGTCCTCTTCTCCGGTACCATCAAGGAAAATATGCGCTGGGGAAATAAGGACGCGACGGACGAAGAAATCGTGGAAGCTTGTAAGATCGCTCAAGCGGATGAATTTATCCAGAACTTTAAGGATGGCTATGATACCATGATCGAACGTGGTGGAGCCAATGTCTCAGGTGGTCAGCGCCAACGTCTCTGTATCGCCCGCGCTCTCTTGATGAATCCAAAGATTTTGATCTTGGATGATTCGACCTCGGCTGTCGATACCAAGACGGATAGTCTGATCCGTCAAGGACTGGCGTCTAGTCTCAAGGATACGACCAAGATCATCATTGGTCAACGGATCTCTTCTATCCAAGATGCAGACCGGATCGTGGTCATGAATGATGGGAAGATCGATGCCATCGGTACTCACCAAGAACTGCTCGAGAGCAATGCCATCTACCGTGAAGTCTATGACATGCAAACCCAAGGGAAAGGAGGACAAGCAGATGAAGAATAAGAAAAAAGCCAGCTGGGGCTCTCTGGTGCGCTTGCTAGACTATATGTGGAAACAGTATAAGTTTGTCCTTCTCTTAGCGGCTGTCCTCATTGTGGCAGCCTCCCTCTCTACGGTCTATATTACCTCCTCTATCCGGGCCTTGGTGGACCAATACATCCAACCCATGTTGGATAGTGGAAGCAAGGATTTTGGGCCTCTCCTCAGCTTCTTGATGATGCTGGCAGTAGTCGGTATCTTGGGAGTTTTGGCCAACTATGGTTTTTCCCTCATTATGGCGACAGTCTCTCAGGATACGCTTCGCTCGCTACGGAACCAGCTCTTTGCCCGCATGCAAAAGCTCCCTGTCAAGTACTTCGATACCCACCAACACGGGGATATTATGTCGATCTACACCAATGACATCGATGCTCTTCGCCAAGCGATCGAGCAGTCTATCCCGCAGCTCTTGCAGTCTGCCATTACCATTATCGGGGTAGCTGTCAGCATGATCATGATCAGCCCTCTCCTTTTCCTTCTCGTTCTTTTGATGGTCGGAGTCATGGCCTATGTCATCAAAGATATCTCTGGCAAATCTGGTCGCTATTTCGCCGATCAGCAAAAGAACTTAGGGATTGAAAATGGTTTTATCGAAGAGATGATGTCTGGTCAAAAAGTGGTCAAGGCCTTCGTTCATGAAAAAGAAAGTATTGAAGCCTTTGAGCGGATTAATGACCAACTTTTTGAATCATCTTATCAGGCCAACCGCTATGCCAATGTCTTGATGCCTATCTTGGGGAACCTGGGAAATGTCTCCTTCGTCTTGACTTCACTAGTCGGTGGGATCTTTGCCTTGAATGGTATCAGTGGCCTCACCATTGGTGGACTCATGGCCTTCCTCCAGCTCAACCGTTCCTTCAACGGACCTATCACCCAAGTATCGCAACAGTTGAACTTTGTCCTCATTGCTCTTGCTGGGGGAGATCGGATCTTTGATCTCTTGGATGAAGAAGTCGAAGTGGATGAAGGGAAAGTCACCTTGGTCAACTATGAAGAGGTCGATGGTCGCATGGTCATCACTGATAAGAAGACCAACCTCTGGGCTTGGAAACACCCTCGGGAAAATGGCGACTACGAACTAGTCAAACTGGTCGGAAATGTCGTCTTTACAAATGTAGACTTCTCCTACAATGAGAAGAACCAAATCCTATACGATATCAACCTCTACGCAGACAAGGGGCAAAAGGTGGCCTTCGTCGGTGCGACAGGAGCAGGAAAGACCACCATTACCAACTTGATCAACCGTTTCTACGATATCCAATCAGGATCTATCACCTATGATGGGATCGATGTGAAGCTGATCGAGAAGGCTTCGCTCCGTCGCTCGCTAGGGATCGTCTTGCAGGATATCCACCTCTTCACTGGAACCATCGCAGAAAATATCGCCTATGGTCGATCAGATGCGACCCGGGAGGAAATCCTGGAAGCAGCCCGCATTGCCAATGTGGATTCCTTCGTCAAACATTTGGACCAAGGCTACGATACCGTCTTGAACGATGATGGAGCCGGTCTCTCAAACGGTCAACGTCAGTTGATTGCCATTGCGCGTGCTGCCTTGGCCAATGCGCCGGTCTTGATCCTTGATGAAGCGACCTCCTCAATCGATTCACGGACAGAAAAGATGGTCCAAGAGGGGATGGATCGCCTGATGGCAGGACGGACTGTCTTTGTCATCGCCCACCGTCTCTCAACCATCGTCAACTCGGATGTGATCATGGTCATGGACAAGGGACGCATCATCGAGCGAGGTAACCACGCTTCCTTGATGGCAGAACGCGGAACTTATTACCGCCTCTACACCGGTGGTCTCGAAATTGATTAACACAAAAAAGTCTGAGCGTTGGCTCAGGCTTTTTGCTTATGGATAATGTTATCTCTGAAACTTTCCTTAGGTGAGATCGGACGTCAGCGAACTTCGAAGAAGTTCCATGACTTAGTTTTAAACCTAAAGTTTCAAAACTCCCGTGTGATGCTGGGACAAAAGTCCTAGCCTCTCAATTGTCTTTGGATTATCGAGCAAGACGCAGTGGTTGAGTGGGCTCTACCAC
>NZ_JAHZQQ010000020.1 GCF_019930045.1 Streptococcus australis
TTGTGTGAATACTTACAGTTTACCCCAATGAAACGCTATGAGTTTTTTTGTTGCACTATATTTTACAATTTATCTTACAATAAACACTTTTCCAAATAAGAGAACCAAAAAAGACCTACCCTTACGGATAAGCCTTCTTACATGTTTATTTCTTTATTCAATTACTTGGCTTTCTGCTACTTTCTTGTACCAGTGAGCTGACTTCTTCGGATAGCGCTCTTGGGTTTCAAAGTCCACATAAAAGAGACCATAGCGTTTTTCGTAACCATTTGACCAAGAGAAGACGTCCATGAGTGACCAAATGAAGTAGCCTTTGACGTTTGCCCCATCCGCAATCGCATCGGACAGAACTTCCAAGTGTTGTTTTACATAATCAATCCGTCCATCGTCATAAACCGTATTGTTCACAAACTCATCTTTGTATCCTAAACCATTTTCTGTGATGTAGATTTTCTTATAGTTCGGATAGTCTGCTTTCACGCGCATGATTTGGTCATACAAACCTTGAGGATAAATGATCCAGTCCCAGTCAGTACGAGGCACATAGTCAGGAGCCACTCGACGACCAACACCTTTAATTTGGTACTTAGAGCTTCCTTTCTCTCCTTTACCATTATGAATGATTTCTGTTTCACCATCAAATGCTTCCATCCAATCACTCATGTAGTAGTTAATTCCAAGGAAGTCATTCAGGTCTTTAGCTGCTTCAAGTGCCACAAAGTCTTCCTCACGAAGATCCAACTCACCACCATTAACTGAAAGAATGTGGTTTACACCTTCCATGGTTTTATCGGAATAGTGTCCAAGGTAGGTTGCATCTAGAATAAACTTGTTATGGATGATATCTTCCAATTCAGCCGCCCGAACGTCTGCAGGATTTTCTGGATCCAACGGATACTTAGTTGGAAGAGCGTGCACAACTCCAATTTCACCTTCATACCCTTTGTCTTTATACAATTTCACAGCTCGGGCATGAGAAACCATCATATTGTGGTGAGATTGGAAGACTTTAGCAAGGTCATATTGAATACCTGGTGGGAATTTACCAACCAAGTATTGACCATCACCGATTGGGCCAATTTCATTGAAGGTTGTCCAGTAGTTTACTTCTGGGAATTCTTCGAAACAGAAGGCAGCGTAATCTACAAAGTGTTCGATATTTTCACGATTCAAGAAGTCTCCGTTTGAGTGAAGAGCTTCAGGAGTATCAAAGTGGTGAAGAGTTACGAATGGTTCTACATGACGTTTATGACATTCTGCAAATAACTTATGATAGAATTCTACCCCTTTTGGATTTACTTCACCATAGCCAGTTGGGAAAATACGTGACCAAGCAATAGAAATACGAATTCCGTTTACGCCATATTCTTCAGCCAACTGTAAGTCTACTGGATATTTATGGTAGAAATCGCTTGCTGGTTCTGCTGTATACCAATAGTTATCAGCTAAGTATTTGTCCCAAGCAACTGGTCCTTTTCCGTCAGTATGGGTAGCTCCTTCTGCTTGATAGGCAGCCGTTGCCCCACCAAAAATAAAATCTTTAGGAAGTGTTTTTGTCATTTTTTCACCTATTTCTTGATTGGATAAAATGAAAAGTGAGGGGAGAGGAGTTAGTGAGCCATCCATCTCCATCTCACTTCTTGTTCCAAGCCACCGAATTGTGACATGAGGAGGTAAAAACGATATATTTTTACCGACGAATTAACAAGTCGATTAGGAAAATCGCCATAGCGATTTCCGTTACGATAGGAGACTGTTTCACAGTCCTTATCGTTAATCGAATTGAGCTTGAACAAAGGCTAGAGCACCTTGTCCATCGCGTGTCAATTTAATGTACTGAGCACCTTCTGTCTTCGCCAATTTGATGCCTAGTTTATCTGTTTCAGCTTTCATATCCTCAAAGTTGGAAGCAACCTGAGGAGCCAAGATAACCAGATCAAATTCTGGTAACATTTCACGGTGGGCTCCATAGCCACCTGCTGCAGCTTTAACTGGAACATTGTATTCTGCTGCTGCCTTATTCAAAGCATTAGCAAGAAGACCGCTTGTTCCACCACCCGCACAAAGAACGAGGACGTTTGTTTCTTCAGTAATTGTATTTTGTGCTGATTCTACTCCAGCTTTTGCAAGAATAGCATTTGCTTTTGCAGTGTTAAAGTTTGCAGCTACTTTTTCTTTTAATTCATCATTAGCTTTACCTGAACGTTCTTCTTCAAGAATTTGTTCATCATAAACCTTGAGGAATGGATAGTAGATAACAATATCTACTACAATTAATAATGCTGCAAGAGCGAATGATAAGAACTGGAAGTTTGTACCAAGAACAATACCAAGAGGTCCTGGTGTAGTCCATGGAAGGTTGGCAGTAAATGAGTTCATGCCAAGTGTTTCAATAAAGAACTTAAAGATCCATACGTTTGCAATTGGTGCAAAGATGAATGGGATAAAGAAGATTGGGTTCAAAACAAGTGGTGCACCAAACAAGATTGGTTCATTTACACCGAAGAATGTAGGAACTACTGAAGCACGTCCAATAGCACGATTTCGTTTTGATTTACATAACCACATAAACATGAATGGAACTACAAGTGTTGCACCTGTACCACCCATAGTAACGATAAACATTTGTGTTCCAGATGTAAGGATCTTATCAGCGTGCATACCTTGTTGAAGAAGATTCAAATTCACTTCAGCATTGGCATAAGTAATAGCTGCAATAGCAGGTTCAACGATAGATGGTCCATGGATACCAATAAACCAGAAGAAGGCGAAAGCACCAAATATAATGGTAATACCAAGATAACCGTCTGCTGCTGAGAATAGAGGCGCAAGAAGAGTACCAATAGATTCAGCTACTGTTACACCAAGACTACCCTTCACAATCAGTTCAAGTCCATAAAGGAGAACGACAGATACAGTGAATGGGATCAAGTCTTTAAATACTTGAGAGATATTTGGTGGAACTTCGTCTGGCATGCGAATCGTCACATTGTTTTTCACGCAGACCTTGTAAACATTAACTGTTACGAAGGCTGCAATAAAGGCTGTCAAAAGACCTTTTGTTCCCATGAAGGCAGTCAGAAAACCTCCTTCTTTTGCTGGTTCAGCTGCCATTAGAAGAAACCAACCATAGATGCCAACATGGTTGACAAGAAGTTGATCTGGTTTGTTGCAGGTAGATCACGGTTGACAGAATCTGTCAGAGCTTTAGCTGTGGTTCCACCTACGAAGAAAGCCAGAATTCCCATTGAATAACTATAAGGGGTCATCAAGAAGCTTTCAATTTCTTTTGACCAATGGAAGCCCCAAGCATTAGGAACGTAGGCAATCAAGATAAAGATAGATGAGAATAAAATGACTGGCATCCCTGCGATAAATCCATCACGAATCGCACGCAAATATTTATTACGAGAAATTTTCTCGAAGAAAGGTTTTCCTTTCTCAATTAATTCAATTAATTTATGCATTATTTAGCTCCTCTTTTGTATAGTTCAATGAGATGATGAATCACATCTTTTAATAGGATCGTTGTCATTAAGTGGTCCTGTCCATGCATCATGGTAATGCTGTAGGGGAGGTCTTCTCCTGCTGCTTCTTGCGCTAGCATAGTTGTTTGAGACTTGTGAGCCTCTGCGATACAGCTTCCTGCTTCTTCTACCAAGCTTTCCGCTTGAGCGAAGTCACCCTTCTCAGCCGCCTTGAGGGCCTCCAAGAGTTTAGAACGAGCATCCCCTGCATACGCAACGATCTCAAAACCTAATAGTGTCATTTCTTCTTTGGTCATGACCAATTCCTCCAATTTGAATTTCTTAATTTTTAAAAGTTGTTACAATAAGCGTTGAATGTGCAAGACCAGATAGACCCGTTCACTCTTGTACAAGTCAACCCCGGTCTCCCTAGAAATCACATCATAAATCTTGGAACCAATCTCAAAGGCTTTGGGATAGGAGCTTTTGATATGTTCCTCCATATCTAGAAGCGATTGATTATCATCCCGATTGCGATCCAGGTAATCCAAGAAGTAGTTAAGATGAATCATGAAACGATCATAAAAGTTGTTGTTGGTCTCGGTTCGTTTGATTGAATAACTATCTAAAACCTCTTCCACACCTTTTAAGATTTCTTTGCGCTGGTCCATGGAATCCACGACCTCCGCTCCATTTTCACCTTCTGCATTGATGAAATGATAGGCGATACGAGTGACCTCATCTTCAGGGAAGCTAGTTGTGAGCTTCTCCCGATAGATATCAACTGCCTCTTTAGCAATCTCAAAAGCCACTGGGTAGTTTTCTGAGATATCCAAAAGATTACTTTCCTTATACCTGCCTTGAGTCACTGCCTGGTATGAGCAAAACATGTGGTCGGTCAAGGTCACATAGATATATTCTTGAACGGGGTAGTGATACTTTTTGCTCAAGTAATCAATCATCTCGTAGGTCACTGTGATGAAGTCTAATGGAACATCTTTTAACAGGGTCATAAAGTTCTCTCGGGATTCCTCTGTTTTCATCCGAAAGAGCTTTTCTACCTTTTCTTTAGGGACTAGGTCGCCCTTCTTTTTGCCAAAAACGATTCCTTTTCCAATGACAATCAGTTCTTCCCCTTTGTCATTCCTCACCAGAGCAACATTGTGATTGAGTGGATTCAAAATCCGATACATGGTACTCTCCTTGCTAGTTTATTTAAGGTTTAGGGTATAAAAAATGACCACAAATGAGATCAGAGAGGTTTCTCCCCGATTCATCTGTGATCATGCGTAATCTAACTTACTAACACTCACCTTGTATTCACTTATGGATTAAGTATAGCACACGCTTTTGTTTTTGTAAACCCTTTCTTAACAACTTTTTAACTTTTTTGTTTTTTCCTAACAAATAGCTGTTTATAGCTGTCTTCTCTGGGCTCTTCAAGGAAATTCGAACGCCCATTGTTAAAGGAGTAGTCTACACTGTTAAATACGTTCTTTCCAAGAAGTTGCGACTTGGTCCAAGACTTGGTTGAGTTCTTCAATGTTGCGACGACCTTCGGTACGCAACCACTCACGAGCTGCTTCTTCCCCATTCTTGATGTAGGCTTCTACAGATCCAGCCCAAGTTGCACGGCCACAAAGAACTCCGTTGAAGTTCGCTCCTGCTTCATGGGCAAAGACTAAGGTTTCTTGGAAGAGTTTGGCAGAAACACCTGCACTCAAGTAGATGTATGGAAGGTTAGTTGCTGCTTCTTGTTCTTTAAAGAAGGCTGCCGCTTCTTCACGTCTATGCACGATTTCACCATCGCCAAAGCCTTCTACGTATTTGACGTTGACAGGAACTTCTACTTTCAAGACATCGATGTTAAAGCGTGGGTCTGAGAAGACTTTCATAGCTTCGATGACTTTGCGAGGTTTTACTTTCGCATATTCTACAGAACCGGCATCCGCGATTTTTTCATCATAGGCCAAAATTTCAAGGAAGAATGGAATTTCTTCTGCCGCACATTCTGAACCGATGCGTTCGATGTAAGCTTGTTTTTCTTGGTTGAGTTCTTCTGCACTATCCACATCATAGTAGAGCAAGAATTTTACTGCATCTGCACCTTGCTCTTTGATGCGTTTAGCTGACCAAAGGTTGAGGCAGTCTGGCAGACGCTTAGTGCTAGACGTGTCGTAGCCTGTTTTTTCATAAGCCAACAAGAGACCTGCTTCCGCATCCAAAACCTTAGTCGCTGGAAGTCCATACTCAGGGTCCAAGAGCATAGAAGATGCGAATGGTGTCAATTCTTCAGCCACCAAGACTTTCAACTCTTCCATTTGAGCCACTGTTGGTTCTGTGTCTTGATATTGAGCCATGAGGCGTTTCAAAGCGCCACGTTGGTCAAAGGCCAAGGCTGAGATCACACCCTCTTTGGTGCTCAATTTTTCTAAATAGTTGCGTTTTTGTTCTGTTAATACCATCTTATACCTCTTTTACATTTATCTGTTGATACAAATCATCATAGCGATGAATATTGATATGGCCTGTCGTTGCTTCTTGAGCATTCAACATGCCAAGGACATTGGCTTTGGTTAAAAGTGCTTGGTCGTCTTCCTGATGATAGAGAGCTGAGGCAATCCCAGCAACTGTCGAATCACCAGATCCTACTGGATTGACCACTTCAATTTTTGGAATGTCCACTTTATAGAAGACATCACCATGTTTGGCAAAGGCACCGTCAGCTCCTAGGGAGACGATGACCCAGTCAATCCCTTTAAACAAGTTAGATTGAAGGACCTCTTTTAATTGATCCAGATCCTTGGTCACCTCGTAGCCCAAGAATTGAGACAACTCTTCATTATTGGGCTTGATAACCGTTGGTTTAATAGGAGCTGCTAGAGCTTTTTCCAAGGAAACACCTGAACAATCAAGAACAACTGGTTTTCCTGCCTTCTTAGCACGCTCGACTAATTTCACATAATAATCAACTGGTAAACCAGCTGGTAAACTTCCTGAGATAGCAACAACTGCTACATCTGGAAGCAAAGCTTCAAAGTGAGCCAGAAATGCTTGCCCTTCTTCTTCAGAAACAGATGGACCTTTTTCTAAGATTTCTGTTTGTTGACCTTCGTGGAGGATCGCAATACAATTCCGGGTCTCCCCTTGAATTTCAAAGAATTCTTTGCCGATTTCCTGATCTAGATGGTCCAAAATAAATTGGCCTGTTGAACCACCAATCAGACCAGTTGCCGAGACAGGATCTCCAATCTCTGCAAGGACCCGTGTGACATTGAGACCCTTCCCTCCTGCGGTTTTGCTTACCTTGTCAACTCGATTGACCGTATCCAAGTGTAAAGTTTCTAATGGATAGGAAATGTCGATTGAAGGGTTCATGGTTACCGTTAGTATCATAGACTCACCTCTTAGTCGTGGTATTCCCCACGATCCCATTTTTCAAGGAATTCTGTGAAGAAATCCTCATCTTCTTGATGGTCGTTGTGGGTTTCCAAATGTTGAATCTTGGCAATCAATTTCTTGTTTTCTTCACTTGGTTTGTATTCCGCATGGATGAAGGCTTCCAAAATATCACACATCAGAAGTTCTCCTGTGACCTTCCCACCAAAACCAATCACGTTGGCATTGAGTTCTTCTTTGGCATAAAGAGCAGAGGTCATATCGCGGACCAAGGCTGAACGGATTCCAGGGACCTTGTTAACCGCGTTGTTAATTCCAACGCCAGTTCCACAGATACATACACCAAGATCTGCTTGACCACTCACTACTGCTTCTCCAACCTTTTTCCCAAAAATTGGGTAGTGGGTGCGCGCATGGTCATAGGTTCCGAAGTCAAGGACTTCATAGCCTTTTGATTTCAAAAATTCAGAAACAGCCATTTTTTCATTTGTGACAATATGGTCACATCCAATTGCAATTTTCATTCGTTTACTCCCCCCTTAGCACATCTTGTTGAGCATATCGACACGGATTTGGTGGCGACCGCCATCATACTTACCGTTTACAAAACCTTTAGCGATGTTTTTTGCCAATTGGTCACCCACGATTTGAGCACCCATGGTGATCATGCGAGAATTGTTGTGTCCACGGGTCATGTAGGCAGAGCGTTCATCTGAAACTTCTGCTGCAACCATTCCCTTAATTTTAGTTGCGACCATGAATGGGCCAGCTCCATAAGCATCAATAACAATACCAAGATTGTCTTCTGCTTGTTTGACTTCCTTAGCAACAGCCAAGGTCACATCAACAAAGTCTTGTCCTTCTTCTGTCACATCCACGACTTGGAAACCTTCTGCTTCCAAATATTCTTTGACTACTTCTTTTAAGCGGATACCAGCCGCATCCGCACCAACTACAATTGCCATATGCTTCTCCTTTTTTCATCTCCGTCAACAAAGAAAGTTCTCCTCTTTCTTCATTCGACTTCGTTTTGTTATTCACAAACACAGTATAGCGCTAATTTTGTTTGTTGTCAACCATTTTTTGTTTATTTTTTTCATTTTTCTTTCTTCTTTATTATTTTTTAGCCCTAAATTGTTTGTAATAAACAAAAAAGAGAGAATCGCTCTCTCTTTTCAGTTTATTATTTATACAATCACACGTGTATATTCCTCTAATTCTTCATGTGCTTTCTCAGATGCATCGTCCGTTATCACTGCCGTCACTTTTTTTAAGGAACAGATAGAAGTAAAGTCTTCCTTGCCAATCTTGGAGGAATCAATCAGTAGGTAGGCTTCAGAAGAACGTTCTAAGGCCAACTTTTGCGTATAGGCTTCTTCAAAAGAAGAGGTCAGAACGCGCCCATCCACAATACCATTCCCACTAAAAAACATCTTGTGGAAGTACATTCTTTCCATGAGAGTGTTCGTTATCTCGCCGACAAAAGCTTGACTGGTTTCTCGTAGCTCCCCTCCCAAGAGGATTACCTTAAAGGTATCACTTTTCTTCTTTAACAACTCTTGGAAAATCGGCAGACAGTTGGTCACCACACGCAATTCCTTATTATTAATGGCTTCGGAAAGAACCTCAACAGAGGTCCCCGGCCCAAGGAAGATACTTTCACCTTCTTTTATCAGTTCGCTAGCTTTCTTCGCTACCTCACGCTTAGCCAGAATATTCTTGAGTAACTTCTCTTCATGGGGAAGCTCTCGTGAAGGGAGGAATTGGTTACTTTTGGCTCCATTTCGAACACGAATAAGGAGCCCTTGCTTTTCCAATTCAATCAAATCCCGACGGACTGTCATATCCGACACCTGCATACTTTCCATGATGTCTTGAACATAAACGGTTCCAGCCTTATTGACCAGATTGATAATCTCATTCAGTCTTTCCTGTTTTTTCATTTCCTACCTACTTGCTTCGTTTTTGTTTATTATAACCTTAAACTGTCAGAATCGCAATCATTTTTTGTTTACAATAAACACTTTTCCAAATAAGAGAACCAAAAAAGGCTTATCCTTGCGGATAAACCTCTGGTTAATATCGTTTCAAGCGAAATTAAGCTTTGTTTTCGCTACCAAATACGTCGATACGTTCTTCAACTGAAGCTGTGATTGCTTCGAATCCTGGTTTCAAGAATTTACGTGGGTCGAAGAGTTTCTTCTTGTCGTATTCTGCTTCGTTTGCATCGTATTCACGTACGAATTGACGAGTTGCGTTAGCGAATGCGATTTGGCACTCAGTGTTAACGTTAACTTTCGCAACACCAAGTTTGATAGCTTCTTGGATTTGATCATCAGGGATACCTGAACCACCGTGCAATACGATTGGGAATCCTGGAAGAGCTTCTGTCAATTTCTTCAAGTGATCAAGGTCAAGACCTTCCCAGTTTGCTGGGTATGGACCGTGGATGTTACCAATACCTGCCGCCAAGAAGTCGATTCCTGTAGCAACCATTGCTTTAGCATCTTCGATTGGTGCCAATTCACCTTTACCAACGATACCGTCTTCTTCACCACCGATTGTACCAACTTCAGCTTCAACTGAGATACCTTTAGCGTGAGCTTTTTCTACAACTTCTTTCGCCAATTTAAGGTTTTCTTCAACTGGAAGGTGTGATCCGTCGAACATGATTGAAGTGTAGCCAACTTCGATACACTCAAGAGCATCTTCATAGTGACCATGGTCCAAGTGGATTGCAACTGGTACAGTGATACCCATTGCTTCAACAAGGTTAGCGATCATGTTGCGAGCTACTTTGTAACCACCCATGTATTTAGCAGCACCCATAGAAGTTTGGATCAAAACTGGAGCTTTTTTAGCTTCTGCTGCACGCAAGATAGCCTGAGTCCACTCAAGGTTGTTTGTGTTAAATCCACCAACTGCGTAACCATTGTCACGAGCTGCTTGGACAAATTTTTCTGCTGAAACGATTGCCATTAGTTGTAGGCCTCCTCTTATTTTTTGTGGTTAAACCACTTACATTGTTTATTTTATCACTTTTTCATTGAAAATGCTAGCTTTTCCTGAACCTTTAAAGCGTTTTCTTCTCTTTCAAGCATTCTTTCTGCTAAATGAACAAGAAAAAAGACAGCCGAAGCTGTCTTGATTATCTGATGCGGAGAGAGGGACTTGAACCCTCACGACCTAAAGCGGTCACAGGATCCTTAGTCCTGCGCGTCTGCCAATTCCGCCATCCCCGCGATTGAGTACCTTACTAGTATATCAATCTTCTACTTTCTTGTCAAGATTTTTTTCAAACTTTTTTCAAAGGTTGCAGATTTTCCCAAATCAGGAAAAGCCTTAGCAGCTTCACTTGTTTCTTCTGTTCGAATGAGGACATATCCCTATCACAGGAGGACTTCCTTTAAGGGACTGGAATTGCCTCACTGGTGGTAACCAGATATTTTTCAAATTCTAAATCAGGCATGTAAGAGGCCAAATCTTCCCTGATTCGATCGAGTGCTTCCAGTCGCATCTCTACAGATGTTGCTCGATTCCCCTGGATGATAAAGAGGGCATTGCGGGTAGTTTCCTCCATCTTATAGCGCTCACCATCTCTCACATCTAGCCAGGCAATAATACCCTCTTGATCTCGGTAGACCGGATCGGTTTCACTAACATGCTTTTCTGTTGATAAGATAGGCAAAAAGGTATCCTCTCTTTGACTAATCGTAAACTCGATTGGTTCCTGTATCTTATCCAAATCATGCCCTCCGATGGCTAGAAAGGAACGAAGACATTCAACATTATAGATATCAATCACACTATTGATCGTCGGAAGGAAGCCACGGCTTTGGATATTCTTAATCAAAGCAAGAATAGTCGGCGGGTTCTTCTTAACACTACGTCCCACTTCCTTCAACAAGTCAATGTAGCCTTGTACAACTGCCTCCTCTTTCACCGAGCTGAGATCACAATTTAAGGCCCAAGCTTCCATCTCCTTCTTTTTAGATAAAAAATCTGCAGATAAGGGAGCTTGCGGATCCACCTGTTTGGCCACTCCGATTACAACTGTCTCAATCCCCAAATCCACCAAACTTTGATCAAGTATCCAGTCCATATCCCCTTCCTCCTTCTACATTACATCAGTCTTACACCCTTATTATACTCCTCCTTGAAGCTTCTTTCAAGTAAAGAAAGAGAGTGGGACAGAAATCGGTAATTCGTTAGAATTCGATTTCGTCGTCCAACCTCCGCACAGTTGAGTAGGGCTATAAAAGCTGATGAAATCAGCGTAGTAGAGCCCACTCAACCACTGCGTCTTGCTCGACAATCCAAATAAACATAGAAAGAGGCTAGGAATTTTGTCCCAGCCTCTTTGGATTATTCTTCTTCTTCGTAAGACTCTTCTTCGTCTTCTTCGTCACTTAACTCAACTTCCTCATCCAACTCATCTGGTGAGATTTCATTAATTTCAGCATCATAGGCTTCCACTTCATCCTTCTCATCTTCTGGGTTTTCATCATCGTAAGTAAGCGCTGGATCTGCTTCGTAGACATCTTCGTCTTCTGGATCATCCGCATTGTAATCGATCGCGTCTTCGTCACCATCCATAAAGGCGTTGACACGTTTTTTCTTACGTTTTTTAGGTTCTTCGTCTTCATCTGTTTCTTCAAGAGCGATGATTTCTTCATCTACCTCATCGATTGCATACCATGAGCGAAGTCCCCATTTATTATCCCCTAGTGGGATAAAGCTTCCATCCACATTCAATTCCGTATAGAATAATGGAAGAGCTTCACGAATTTCACTGTTTGATTTTTCGAGGTAGTTTTGAATTTCATTGACCAGGTCATTGAAATACATTTCATGATCACGGCCACGTGACTCCAAAATCGCACGGGCTACTTCAATCATTGAAAGTTCACTTTTTTCTTGTCCAACAAATACTTCTAATTCCAAGGTAGATCTCCTTCATTTTTATCTCAAGGCAACACTCTTTTTCATTAAAAAAGAGGATACCCCTAGAATACATCATTTATCGTTACACTCTATTGTACGATAATTTCCCCCTTTCGTCAAAGGAAAATTCCGCGCCAATAAGAAGAGAAAAGCCGGGACACATGGCCTCAGCTTTTCCTCTTATGACTTCTTTCCATCATGATGGAAGATCATCTTTTTATTTTACTTTCGCAGTGCTTGTGATCACTTCAACAGCTTTCTTCACAGCGATATCGTGTTTCAACATTTCTGGTGAAAGCAAGCTACGAACTTGTTCAACTGGCATGTTGTAGTCTGCTGCCAATTGTTCGATTTCAGCAGTTACTTCTTCATCAGTTGCTTCGAAGCCTTCTGCTTTAGCAACTGCTTCTACGACAAGGTTTGTCTTAGTACGTGCTGCTGCGTCTGCTTCATATTGTTTGTGAAGATCTTCTTGAGTTGTTCCAGTGATTTGGAAGTACATGTCTGGAGAGATTCCTTGACGTTGCATGTTTCCAAGGAATTCATTTACAGCACGGTGTACTTCTTCATGAATCATTTCTTCTGGAAGGTCAACGATTTCTGCGTTTTCTACTGCAAGGTCAATCGCTGCTGACTCAACTGCATCTTTGTAAGCTTCTTCTTTCGCTTCAGCCAACTCTTTGCGGTATTTTTCTTTCAATTCAGCAAGAGTTTCAACTTCTTCATCGATGTCTTTTGCCAATTCATCGTCAAGAGCTGGTACTTCTTTTGCTTTTACTTCGTGGATAGTTGTCACGAATTTTGCTTCTTTACCTGCAAGGTCAGTTGCTTGGTAGTTTTCTGGGAAAGTTACGATGACATCAACTGTTTCACCAGCTGAGTGTCCAACCAATTGGTCTTCGAAACCTGGGATGAATTGACCTGAACCAAGTCCAAGTGAGAAGTTATCTCCTTTTCCTCCGTCAAACTCAACACCGTCAACAGAACCTACAAAGTCGATCACCACTGTATCACCTTCAGCTGCTGGTCCTTCTTTGATTACCAATTCAGCCAAGTTGTTGCGTTCGCGTTCGATACGTGCATCTACATCTTCATCTGTTACTTCTTTAGAAACTTCTACAGATACTTCAAGGTCTTTGTAAGCACCCAATTTTACTTCTGGTTTTGTAACAACATTTGCTGTCAATGTCCAATCTTGACCTTTTTCCATTGATACAACGTCAAAAGTTGGTTGAGCAACTACTTCAAGTCCTGCTTCTTTTACTGCTGCTTCATAAGCTGCTGGAAGAAGATCGTTCAAAGCATCTTGATAAAGTGATTCTTCACCAAAACGTTGGTTGAAGATCGGACGTGGAAGGTGACCTTTACGGAATCCTGGTACGTTCAAGTTTTTCTTAACAGACTCAAACACGCGGTCTAAAGCTGGTTTAATTTGGTCTTGACTGATGGTAAAAGTCAATACTCCGCGGTTTGTTTCTTTGTTTTCAAATGATACAGACATTCTGTCTCTCCTTAAAATAATATAGTCATTCCTAATAATTTTACCATAAAACTTCGAAAATGCAAGTTTTTGGGCATCCTGGTTTTGTGAAAACTGCTTCTTTTTAGAGAAATTTTATTGGCGTTTCTGGAGACCAAAAGACTAAAAATCTCTTTCCTATCTCAAAAACTGTCCCGGAATAAAAAAACTAGTCCATGCCTGAACTAGTTTCCTTCCTATTAGGACTTCCGAAGCGGATCTTCTTGATAAGTAGCACGCGCCCCACCGATCAACTTGGGACGACTGGCTAGAGCTGTCACATGCGCGCCACCTAGTTCTTTCAAGACAGGGCGAACGGGTACTTGCACATGCTTGACATGCATCCCTATAGAAGTATCCCCGATATCCAAACCAGCCTGGGCTGTGATGTATTCCACTTCGACAGGGTCTTTCATATAACCAAAGGCAGCCAACTGACCGGCACCCCCCGCATGGAGGCTCGGCAGTACATTGACGATTTCTAAGTCTTTCTTTTCTGCCAGTTCGCGTTCGACCACCAAGGCTCGGTTAAGATGCTCACATCCTTGGACAGCTAAGTAAATCCCTTTGGGAGTCAGGGTATCCAAGATGGTTTTCACAATGGCTTGCCCAATCTCCAGGCTTGAGTTCTTACCAATACTGCCACCAGCCACTTCACTAGTTGATAGTCCTAGTACAAGAATTTGCCCCTGACGCAGATTAGCCTTGGATAAAAGATCCAGCAAAATCTCCTGGGTTTCTCTTTTTAATTGCTCTAACTCCATCTTCTAATTTCCCTTCTTTGGTAAGAAATGATACAGAGCATATCCCAGAGCCATCCCAACGAAGTTTTGAACCAGATTATGAGGAATCTCTTCAATGGCCGCTACCCAGGTATTTCCTAAAAAGAGCGCTGATGCCAGGGCATAGCCGCCTACCATGATAACCGTTCCTAGAAGCAGACCGATGTAACGGGCTTTTCCTTTAAAGCCAGCAAAGTAGCCTTGAGCTCCGTGGAAAAGGAGACTAAAGAACATCCATTGAGGATAGCCAGAAAGGAGGTCTAAGAGAAAGGCACCAAGACCACCGACCACTGCTCCTTCTTTGCGCCCCAGATAAAAGGCGGTAAAATAAACGCCTAAATCCAGCAAGGTCACCATCCCGGTTGGAGTTGGCAACTTGGTGTAATAGCCTAGCACAACTGTCAAGGCGGTTAAAATGGCTAAATGCGCGATTACTTGGGTACGTTTATTGGTCATATTGAACTACTCCATATTGATCTGATTTTTGAATGGCTTGGTAGACGAACGCTTTTGAAGCCTTAACAGCTTCTAAGGTTGTCTTCCCTTGGACTAACTGGCTTGCAATACTAGAGGCAAAGGTACAACCAGCTCCTGTATTATTCTTTTCTAAAATGTCTTCTTCGAAGACCGTAAAGTCTTGGCCGTCATAAAAGACATCGATGGCTTTTTCCTTGTTGAGGCGGTTGCCCCCTTTGACCACGACAGTGGCTGCTCCCAATTCATTGAGCTTGCGAGCTGCCTCCTTCATATCGTCGAGCGATTGAATCTTGCTTTGAGTCAAGATCTCAGCTTCTGGTAGGTTTGGCGTGATGATGGTCACATAAGGGAAGAACTTGATCAATTCATCTCGAAGGGCTGATACTTCCACGTCATGGGTTTCCTTGCAGACCAAGACGGGGTCTAGTACCACGGGGATCTCCGCATGGGCTTTGACATAGTCCAAGGCTAAATCTGCCACTTCAACATTTGGCAAGAGGCCGAGCTTAATAGCAGAGAAAGGAACATCCTTGAGAGAGTTGAGCTGTTGAGCAAAGGTTGTCGGATCCACCGGAATCACTTCAAAACCGTTCTCCGTCATAGCGGTCAAACAAGTCACCGCTACAAAGCCATGCTGTTTGTTGGTTGTATAGGTCGCAAGGTCTGCGTGAAGACCTCCCCCACTAAAAATATCATTTCCTGAAATAGCTAGAATCAATTCATTACTCATAACGGATCTCCTTTAAATATAAGCCATTTGGCGCTGCTGTAGGACCTGCTAGATTGCGATCCTTCTTTTCTAAAATCAGATCGATCTGCTCTATCGGCATCCGATCATTTCCGATCTTCAACAAAGTTCCCACCATATTGCGGATTTGCTTGTAGAGGAAACCATTGCCCGAAAAGGTAAAGAGAAGACGATGATTTGCCACGTCCTCGACCAAGCGAGCCTCTGTAATCGTGCGAACCTTGTCTTCCACACTGGTACCCGAAGCTGTAAAACCGGTGAAATCATGGGTTCCCTCCAACTTTTGGATGGCTGCTTGCATCTTTTCCACATCCAAGGGATAGGGATAGTGGGTAGCATAGTGACGCATCATGGGATTCTTGGGACGACCATAATCCACGATAAATTCATAGGTCTTGCTGTGCTTCTGGTAGCGTGAATGAAAGTCCTCGGGCACTTGCTCCACCCGGATAAAGTCAATATCCTCTGGGGTTTGGGTATCGAGGGCAAAACGGAGCTTCTCCTCGTCCCGTGGCTGGGGGAGATCAAAGTGGATGACCTGTCCAAGGGCATGGACACCTGCATCCGTCCGGCCCGCTCCATGGATGGTCACAGGATTTCCTTGATTGAGACGCATCAAGGTCTTCTCGATTTCTTCTTGCACACTACGGGCATGCGGTTGGCGTTGGAAACCCGCAAATAGAGTTCCATCGTAAGAAATAGTTGCTTTGTATCGTGTCATGTTTTTATTTTATCAAGTTCATCCAAGCTGAACAAGGCGGAAAAGAGAGAACTGTCCGGGTACAGTTTCCGAGACAAAAAAAGAACCAAGTCTTTCCTTTTCCATCTCTAGAAAATAGAAAGACTTAGTTCAATCGGGGGGCTGATTAGTCTTCTTTCCGTCCTTTGAGACTCATCCCTGTCGCTCCTAAGATCGCTCCAAGCAAGGCCAAACCTAGGACAGATTCTTGTCCAGTCTCAGGAAGCTGATGACTAGACGGTGTTTGATCTTGCACCGGTGCTGGCTGAGCCTCTTCTACTGTTTTTTGTTCTGAAGCGACTGGAGCTGGTTGAGCGTTCACAAGTGGCTTCACTTCAGGAGTTACTGGTCTTACTTGATGATGACCTCCTTGATCAACTTGAGGTAAGTCTGGTTGAGGACTTGGACCATCCTGTAAACCTGGAGTCGGAGTAACTACTTCCGCCTCCTTGGTTCCCACTTCCACAATCTCAGCAACAGCTTCTTTCGATACTTCTGTCCCTAGCACTTGGCGACTTTCATCAAGGGCAGAGACCGCAACAAATTCACGCTGCTGGCCTTTGACACCTGCTTGAACCACTTTTCGTTCACCCTTGGCTAGATCTGGATTGGTCCGTTCAACAACTTCAAAATCTAGTTCTTTTTCGACAACTTCCAAACTTGGTATGTCTGCTACCAAGGCTCTGATATCATCTTCTGCTTGGCTTCCCACTTGGGTGATTGGTTTCAATTGACTGAGAGCTTGAGTTACCTGTTCAACCTGCTCTGCCACTTTTTCTTGGTGAGCACGACTGATCTTCCAATTTAACTGATCTAGCACCGTTGCAAGAGCTGAACGAGATTCCTCAGTGTAGATGGAAAGATCTGTTGGAACATTGGCAAGGGCCGCACGAAGGGTTGTATAGTCAGCTTTGAAATAGTCTTTGTTATGGTTGGCAAATGCTTCCATGACCTGGAAGACTTCTTCTTCCTTGTATTCATTGGCTGGTTCATCTGCCCAGATTCCCAACATACTTCCGGACACTGGTAATTTCACATCAGGGTATTTGGTTGAAGCTAATTGTTCAAATGGAACGGTTTCTGAATGTTGGATAGCTTTATCGAGTGGATAGCTTTGATCTCCTCTGTGGCCCAAAACATAGTACCAGTCACCGTTGGTATTGAGGAATTTATAGCCCTTGTCTGCGAGGTACTGTGGTGATGCGAGGTTATAGCCCCACCATCCTTTAGACCAGTATGAAATCAAGACGTCCTTGTCAAAGGAAACATCATCTTCGTCTCCATAGTAGAAGCCATCGTTAAAGGCCATTGGTTGCAAGCCTTTTTCACGAGCCATAGCAGCGAGACTATTAGAATAGTCCGCAAACTTACCATAGAGTTCATACCATTTGAGGTAGTACCAGCCTTGGGCATTGGTAGCATCATTGGCATATTCATCTGTTCCGTAGTTAAAGATCTTAGACTTGCCTTTGAAATAATCCATGTACTTGCCAATGAGGGCCATGGTGAAGTTAACTGCTTCTTCGTTGGTCAGATCCATGGTTGTCTTGGAAACCGTATCAAAGGTCGCTTGCGGATGTTCGATACCTAGTTTTTCCATTGCTACCAAGATAGCATCCATATGACCTGGACTATTGACTGCTGGGATCAAGCCAATTCCTTTAGAAGTCGCATAAGCTAACAATTCGTCCATTTCTGCTTGGGTCAAGGCTTGACCATTTGGATCGTCATAGTAGGCTTTGGTTCCTTCGAGAAGGGCCTGTTTTACGTCATCGCTGGCATAAGTCTTGCCATTAGCTTCCACCGTCATATCATCGAGGACGAAGCGCATACCATCGTTTCCGACAAGGAGGTGCAAGTCAGAATAACCTAGCTCACTGGCCTTGTCTACGATCCGTTTCAACTGATCTAGCGAGAAGTATTTGCGTCCTGCGTCAATGGAAATCACCTTGCTCTTAGCTAGTTTTTCAGCAGCTTCCTTGTCTGCCAACTCTTTGGCATAGCTTTCTGTATAGACTAAGGACTCTTGAGCGGCTTTGAGAGAAGCAATCAGTTCTTTAGCTTCTGCTCGAGTCGTCTCTGCTCCTACTCCTTCCAGCGCCTTTTTTGCTGCTGTAAAGGCCACTAGGGATTCTGGTGTATAGTGGTCCAAATCAGTTGGAGCTTCCGCCAGAGCTTTTTCAACGACTTCAGGATCTGCTACAAAGTAGTCCGCATTCTTATCTGCAAAAGCGTGCATGAGCTTGAAGAGTAGCTCTTTTTTGTAGGTTGCAGATGGGGTATCTGCCCAGGCAGCTACCATCCCACCAATGAAGGGGACCTTAGCCCCATCATTTTTTTGAACAACATCAATCGCTGACTTGGAAATCCCTTCAAGTCCTTGATCGAGATTGTACCAGCCAGATCCAGCCTTATCCCGGCCGAGGACATAATACCAAGCATCATTGGTATTAAGAATTTGATGGCCTAGTTCAGATAGGAATTTTGACGAAGCCACATCATAGCCGTTCCAACCACCTGTCCAATAGGATACAATGATATCCTTATCAAAGGTTCCGTAGGAGGTATCGCCATTGTAGTAGATACCGTCGTTGAAGGCCATTGGTTTCATCTTGTGTTTTTTCACAATAGCCGCTAGATCATTGGCATATTGGATGAATTTTTCGTAGCCTTTATCTGGATAGCCTTCATCTGGCCAATGCTTACTAGCTTGAAGGACCTGCCAACCATGGGCATCTGTTGCATCATTGGCATATTCGTCCAAGCCGATGTTAAAGATTTCTGTCTTGCCACTGAAATAAGCCGCATACTTGTCCACCAAGGCTTTGGTGAAATCTAGAGCTTTTTGGTTGTCTAAATCAACGGTCCGTTCTGACTTTTTCGTACCAAAGTAATTAAAGTGAGGGTTTTCAATCCCCAATTGCTCCATAGCTGTCAGAATTGCATCCATGTGCCCTGGGCTATTGATTGTTGGAATGACCCCTATTTTCTTGGATTTGGCATAAGCCAAAATGTCATCCATTTGAGCCTGAGTCAAGGCTGTTCCATTTGGATCGTCATAGTAGGCTTTGGTTCCTTTTTCTACAGCCTCTTTGACCGCTTGACTTGAGTAGGACGCATCTCCTACTTGCAAGGACATGTCATCAAGGACAAAGCGCAAGCCGTCATTTCCCACTAAGAGATGCAAATCGGTATAACCTGTCTTGCTGGCTTCATCAATGATTTCCTTGATTTGATCCGGCGAGAAGTACTTGCGACCAGCATCGATGGAGATGACCTTTTTCTTAGCCAATTTTTCTTCTTGCTCTGGATCTTTAGCGGTTGTTTCCGTCGCTGCTGTCACCGGTTGAGCTGTCCCATCAGCTTCTGTAACAGAGATCGCTTCTTCACGAATCAAGCGATCAAGATCGGATGCGCGCAATTCTCGATCAGGTAGGGTTGGTTGACTTTGATCGACGATTGGAGCAGGAGCCGTTGGTTTTTCTACTACCGGCTGAGCAGTTTCCTCCGTAGCAGACTGAGGCAAGTCTCCTTCACTTGGCTGTGTCGGAAGAGTCGTTGCAGGGCTTTCTGTAACACTCGGCGTATCTGCTGCTACGACTTGACCGCTGGCAAAAAAGCCAACCAGTACCGAAGCAACTCCTACAGCATACTTGCGAATAGCATAACGTGGTTGATGTGATTTCATCAGGACCTCCTAAAATTTGTTGTGTGTAAACGCTTACTTCCAGTCTATCTAGAAAGTAAGCCCTCGTCAAGGCTTCTTTGAAAGGTTCTTTAATTAAGAGAAGAAGCTATAAAATTTTATCCCTATATTTCATTAAAACTAGCTGACACAAAAAAAGAGCTTGGTCGTTAAAACCAAACTCTTTATTGATGTATTCTAAAAACAAACGCTCTTAGTTGCTCATTTCCGTCTCTCGGCACAGTGGTTGATGCCCCAAAACACTGTTTTGAGGTGACAGATAGGGATTGCGGAGCAAGGCCCTTCCTAATCAACTGGGCGGGGGTACTAAAAAGGTTCTGTGGACCTCTTTTGCCCGAGCTTTGAATCCAAAAAGCGAAGTAGAAATCAAACCCTTCGAGTTACTGATTTCTGTCTCTCGGCACAGTGGTTGATGGCCCAAAACACTGTTTTGAGGTGGCAGATAGGGATTGCGGAGCAAGGCCCTTCCTAATCAACTGTGCGGGGGTACTAAAAAGGTCCTGTGGACCTTTTTTGCCCGAGCATTGAATCCAAAAAGCGAGGTAGAAATCAAGACTACGTCTACCGATTTCTGTCTCTTGGCGCAGTGGTTGATTGGAACTACTCCTACCTGCAGTACTCGTACTTCCTAATCAACTGTGCGGGGGCAAAACTACGAAATCAAACTCTTCGAGTTACTGATTTCTGTTTTGATCCCTATATTGCCCAATCTCCGTTGCGGAAGACTGGGACGCGGGTGCCGTCTTCTCGGATGCCGTCGATATCCATTTGGCTTGAACCGATCATGAAGTCGACGTGAACGTCTGAGCGGTTGAGGCCGGCTGCTTCGAGTTCTTCTTCTGTGAACTCTGCACCACCTTCTACGCTGGTTGCATAGGCTGCTCCGATGGCCAAGTGGTTAGAGGCGTTTTCATCAAAGAGGGTATTAAAGAAGGTAATGCCTGATTGGGAAATTGGGCTTGGATCTGGTACGAGAGCACATTCACCTAAGGCACGCGCTCCCTTGTTTTTGAAGACCAAATCTTTCATGACTTGATCGCCTTTTTCAGCTGTGATATCCACAATTTCTCCATTTTCAAAGGTCACTTTGATGCCTTCGATGATGTTCCCATTGTAGCTAAGCGGTTTTGTAGACGTTACATATCCTTCTGCACGACGGAAGTCAGGAGCTGTGAAGACCTCTTCTGTCGGCATGTTTGGCAAGAAGCCTTCGCCCTGGGCATTGATAGCCCCAGCAGATTCCCAGACGTGGTTCTTCGGCAAGCCAAGGGTCAAGTCAGTTCCTGGTGCTGTGTAATGAAGGGCTGAGAATTGTTCCTTATTAAGTGTATCTGCCTTGCTCTTGAGAATAGCTGCATGCTCTTCCCAAGCCTTGACTGGATCTTCCTCATACACCCGGCAGGTTTTGAAGATTTGATCCCACAGGAGATCCACTGCTTCTTCATCGCTCGCCGCATTTGGGAAGACTTTTTTCGCCCATTCTAAACCTGCTGCAGCAGCAACTGTCCAGCTGACCTTGTTAGATTGAGTGGCGATGCGCATTGGTTTCATGGCCATGCCCAAAGCTTTAGCAGAAGCAGAAAGCTTCTCTGCATCGACACCATTTAAGGCACCTGGATCAGATGAACGCACACCCAAGCGACTTGCCTTGTGTTCCAAGAGGTAGTTCATCTCTGCAATCTTGTAATCAGGTACATTGTCCAAGCGATCCATCGGTGCATGGAGGAATTTCTCCCGGGTAGTAAAATCATCTGCCCATTGGACAATCACTTCATGTGCTCCCAAAGCATAGGCTTCCTTCACAATCAAGTGGGCCAATTCTCTTTGCTCCACATCGATGTTCAAAGCCAAGGTATGTCCAGGTTGCACGTTGATGCCGTTTGCCACCAACAATTTAGCGTATTTTTCGAGATTTTCTTTAAAATTTGGTAAAACCATGTTCAATCCTTTTCTATATTAATCCTTTAAGAGTGACAAGAGGTTTGCTACCACTACAGTGGAGCAGACCAGGCCAGTGACTTTTAAAATTGTATCGGTATCTAGCTCTAATTGATAGCTAAATGTTTTTTGAGCAGGTTTGTCTTCTGCAAAAATTTTGACTCTCATCGTTCTATTCCTTTCTTAGCATCCTCCTCACCTAGATAGAGGCGTCGTGCCTCTGGGCTATTGGTAAGAATATCGAGATAGGTTTCATAATCATCGGGCAGGGGCTTTCCCAGAGAAATATCTAGCTCTGGATTCACATTTTTCCCATAGAGAAAGCAGAGATAAAGACGTTCATTGAGCGTCGGAAAGACTTCTAGAGACATGAGCTCAGCCTGACTGACCCGCTCCCAATCTTGCTCTTGGATATCTGGTAGGATATAGGCTTGGAAGAGTCCCATCAGAGGATTGTCCTCTGGTTGGCCACTTTCCTTATCCGCCTGAACCAAGGAAAGCCGATGACCAAAACCAGCTACTTGACGCTCCCGTCCCTTCACCGAAACCGTAATCGGATGCCCTCCCATATGGCTATAAATCCATTCTTTAGGCAACCGATAATCTAAGAGAGGCTCAAGATCTTTGACAATCGTTACAGGACTCGAGCGTAGAAACTGACGAGTGACTGCTTTACAAAAGAGAATATTCTCCTCTTTCAAGGTCACTCCCTTCCAGCTATTTTCCTCCTTAAAATGGTTAAAGAATACCAGATAAGGCTCCCGCACCATTTGTGCTAAGACATAAACACCATTTCGTAGGCGAATGGAAATGACTTTCCCTGACTTCCAGGGTGTTGCTCTTTTTTTCTTTTCTATCATTAACCAACCTCAAACCGAGCGAGGATCGTTGAATCCATTAAAACAAATCATCAAAGAGACTGAGCTGGTTGTCTTCTGGCATATTGCCAAGGATTCCCATCTCGTCCATCTTTTCTACCAAGGTTGAGGAGACGCCACCACGTTTGCGTAACTCTGTTTTAGAGAGGAATTCTCCTTCTTTGCGAGCTCGCACAATCTGCTTGGCTACGTTCTCTCCCAATCCATCCATGGCGACAAATGGCGGGATAAGGGTGTCTCCATCGATAATGAATTCCGTCGCATCACTGCGATAGAGGTCTAGCTTCCCAAACTTGAAGCCACGCTCCCACATCTCATTGACAATTTCAAGGGTGGTGTAGAGGTCAATCTCCACATTGGAAGCTTCGTTGTTCTTACGTTTTTCAGCAATCTCCTTCATCCGCGCTTTCACAGCTTCTAGGCCTGCGCCCATGGTCTTGATATCAAAGGCCTTGGCCCGAATCGAGAAGTAAGCACAGTAATAGTAGAGAGGGTGGTGCACTTTGAAGTAAGCCACCCGCAGGGCCATCATAACGTAGGCAGCCGCATGGGCTTTAGGGAACATGTACTTGATTTTTCCACAAGACTCGATGTACCATTCTGGGACATTGTTAGCCTTCATGGCCTCGATATAGCCATTGCGCTCTTCTTCAGAAATCTTAAGCCACATACCTTTCCGCACCCGCTCCATGATGGTAAAGGCCATCTTGGGTTCGAGTCCTGCGTGCATGAGGTAAACCATGATGTCGTCCCGACATCCGATAACGGTTGATAGGTCCGCAATTCCTGCCTTGATCAAGTCTTGGGCATTTCCCAACCATACATCGGTACCGTGAGACAAACCAGAAAGCTGGAGCAACTCGGCAAAAGTCGTCGGATGGGTTTCATCCACCATGCCTCGAACAAAGTTGGTCCCAAACTCTGGAATTCCCAGCATACCGGTCGAGGTACCGATTTGCTCTGGCGTGACTCCTAGGATATCGGTCCCTGAGAAGAGGGCCATAACCCCTGGATCATCCATAGGAATATCATTTGGATCAATGCCTGACAAGTCTTGAAGCTTCCGAATCATGGTCGGATCATCGTGTCCCAGGACATCGAGCTTGAGGACGTTCTCATCGATATCGTGGAAGTTAAAGTGGGTTGTCTGCCATTCGGCGGTCACGTCATCAGCCGGGTACTGCACAGGAGTGAAGTCATAGACGTCCATATAGTTTGGAATAACAACGATTCCCCCTGGGTGCTGACCAGTCGTCCGTTTGACCCCAGCGGCTCCTTGGGCTAGACGTTCTACCTCTGCATCCCGGTAGTACTTGCCATAATCTCGCTCATAGCCCTTGACAAAGCCATAGGCGGTCTTGGCAGCCACGGTACCAACCGTTCCTGCCCGGAAGGCATATTCTTCCCCAAAGATATCGCGAACATCCAAGTGGGCGCTCGGCTGGTCTTCCCCTGAGAAGTTCAAATCGATATCGGGTACCTTGTCCCCATCAAAACCAAGGAAGGTTTCAAAGGGAATATCCTGTCCATTTTTGCTGAGCTTGTGGCCACAGTTTGGGCAGTCTTTATTAGGCATATCAAATCCTGAACCGTAAGAACCATCCGTGATAAACTCACTGTACTGGCATTGACCACAGACATAGTGAGGAGAAAGAGGATTAACCTCGGTAATCCCGATCATGGTCGCCACAAAGCTGGATCCAACAGACCCACGGGAACCAACCAAATAGCCTCGTTCGTTGGAACGATGCACCAAGAGTTGGGAAGCCAGATAGATCACGGCGAAGCCATTCCCAAGGATAGAGGTCAACTCTTTTTCAATCCGTAGATCGACAATATCAGGTAGCGGATTGCCATAGATTTCAAAGGCCTTCTGATAGGTCAATTCGGCAACTGTTTCTTCAGCCTTGTCGATAAATGGCGTATAGAGGTCACCCTTGACCACTTCAACGGGTTCGAAGATTTCTGCCAGTGCGTTGGTATTTTCAATGACCAATTTTCGTGCCAAATCTTCCCCTAGAAAGGCAAATTCATCCAGCATTTCATTGGTTGTACGGAAATGAGCTTTTGGCAGGGGTGCTGGTTGAGCATTTTCTCCATGACCGATCGTCCGGTTGATCATAGCCCCTTGCCCAAGACTACGGACAATAATTTCCCGATAAATCTCTTCTTCAGGCTCAAGGTAGTGGACATTTCCTGTCGCTAGGACCGGTTTGCCAAGGCGATCTCCCACCTCAATCAAGCTCTTGATGATGGTCTGGAGCTCCTCCATATCCTTGACCTGCTCTTTGGCAATGAGGGGCGCATAGATGGCTGGAGGCATCACCTCAATAAAGTCATAATACTTAGCTACTTCGACTGCTGCGTCAACTCCTTGAGAGACAACCGCATCAAAGACCTCTCCTTCAGAACAAGCCGATCCCAGGATCAAGCCTTCTCGATGGGCATCTAAAACTGTCCGCGGAATCCGAGGAACACCCTCAAAATATTGAGTATTGGAAAGAGAGACCAATTTGAACATGTTTTTCAAGCCGGTCTGGTTCTTGACATAGATGGTTGCGTGTTTGACCCGTGCCTTTTTATAGGAATCTGGACTAATTAGATCCACATTCAACTTGGCTAGATTGGTCACGCCATGTTTTTCTGCGACATCCTTGATAAAGATAAAGAGCAAGCGACCCGTCGCTTCCGCGTCATAGTTGGCCATGTGGTGGTGCTCCAAGGCAACGCCGAAGCGCTTGGTCAAGGGACCCAAACCATGACGCTTGTACTCTGGATAAAGGTTACGCGCGAACTCTAACGTATCAATCACTGGCTGAGTGATTTTGGGAAGGCCATGACGCTCATAGTTGGCATTCATGAAACCCACGTCAAAGGTGGCATTATGGGCAACCAAAACCGCATCCTGACAGAATTCCTGGAACTCCTCCAAGACCTGTTTCAAAGGTTTGGCATTTCGAACATGGTCATCGGTAATGCCTGTCAGATCCGTTGTAAAGGCAGAAATGGGGTGTCCTGGATTGATGAACTCATCGAATTCAGCAATGATATTCCCCTTATGCATTTTAGATGCGGCAACCTGAATCAGATCATTGTAAATCGCTGAGAGTCCCGTCGTTTCCACGTCAAAAACCACATAGGTTGCTTCATGAAGATCTAGATCAACTTCATTGTAGGTAATCGGCACACGGTCTTCGACAATATTGGCTTCCATCCCATAGATGAGTTGGATACCAGCCTTTTTAGCTGCCTTATAGCCATGAGGGAAGGACTGAACATTTCCATGGTCTGTGATAGCCACTGCTTTGTGACCCCATTTGGCTGCTTTTGCGACTAGCTCCTCTACCTCAGGCAGGGCATCCATGGTTGACATATTGGTATGGGCATGGAACTCGACCCGACGCTCACCTTCTGGCATCAGATCCTTGCGCTCGTAGTGGACCACTTCTTGGACATCCTGGACATTCATGGTCAAATCGCGTGTGAAGTTATTGACCTCGATATTCCCACGGACCCGCAACCAAGAATTTTTCTTGATCATATCAAACTTCTGAGCTTCTTCTTCGTTTTTAGCCCATTTTTGGAGCGAAAAACTAGAAGTATAGTCGGTCATCTTGAAATTGATCAAGACCCGACCTGTCCGAGTCACCTTTTGCTCAACATCAAAGACCACTCCTTCAAAGACAATGCGGTTCTCTTCTGTCGTGATATCAATCATAGGAGTGATCTCTGCCTTATCCAGCTTAGGCTTGGCCGCGGCCTTTTTGGCCTTGAAATCAAAGGCTGGTTTTTCCTCTGCTGGTGGTGGAGCCATTTGAGACAAGGACTCCATGGCCCGCAAGGTTTCTTCATTAGCTGCTTGGAAGATTTGATCCTTCTCAGCCTCGAAGGCTTGATGGAGTTCTTCTGTCAACTGGTCATCCGCCTCAACCCGACACTGGAAATGAGGAAAACCAAACTTGGTCAATTGACTAGCAAGATTAGGCAGATGGTTTTTCCGGTGGTGCTCCGTATCCACAGATGAAGGGCCACTAATGATCAACTCTTCTCCTTGAGAGCGGACTTGTAGGTGCTGATACATGCTCTTAAAACCCTGACTCGCACAGGGACCATCTTCAAAAGCCTCCTGATAATAGGCTTGCAAGAGCTCCTCACTAAAAGTTGGATTCTTCACATGAATCTCAAACACCGCTCGATTTCCTGTCTTTGAAAACTCCTCAGCCAAGCAGTTTTTGAGCTCCTGAAAAATCGTGATGGGAAGAATTTCGGCAAAAACAAAACGAAATTCCCAAACACGACTGAGCTTATGGACGATGACCTCTTGGATTTCAGCCCCTTTAAAAGCGTCTGATTCACGCATTTCCAAAGGCATTCCCAACTGATTCATTAAGATTTCAAACTTGTTTGACATGATATATCCCCGTACAGTAGTGACCCTATTTTACCATAAATCAGACCGTTTTTCGACAGAAAAAGAATGGGGCCAGGTGCAAGCTCCTACACAATTAGCGAGTCATTTTTCACGGGGCTCAGTTATGATATAATAGAACAGAATATTTATTAAAAGGAGCCTTCACTGTGAAGAAATTTTTACTTGCCAGTGCCTGTCTGCTGACCCTGACGGCCTGTAGCACGCCTAGTCAGAATCAGCTAGAAAACAAACTCAAGCAAACTCAGAGTCAACAGAAAGCCAAAGAAGAAAAGGTGAAGACGAAAACTTTTTCAAGGGCAGTAAGTGCTGATGTCGTCACTAAAATCAAAGTCTACTATCTAAAAGATAAGGTGACTGCTTTTTCTTTCATTCATGAAAAAGAGATCCCTGAAGAGGAAAAAGATAAAAGCCGTGAAGAGCTAGCTGACTATTATCAAGAAGACATGGAAAGCAGTCCCTACTTTGAAGCGATGAACAAAGCCAAAGGGATTGAGCTAAAAGTTCTAATTTCTGCAGATAAAAAAACGGTCCAGCAATTTGTCACATTTGATTTGGCCAAGATGGATGTAGATGAAGCGGCGGCAGCTTTGGGCGTGACAGACCAAAAGTGGACCCTCTTTGAAAAACTAAAAGATAAACCAGAAGACTTTTTTGAAGCTATCGAAGAGCAAGGTTTGACAGAAGAAAAATAAAGCTTTCTAATTCATTTTTGAATTTTTACCTATTCGCAATTTTCGTCTATTTTTTCATCCGAGTTCCTTACTCTAGTTCTATTTACTATAAATTTAAAGGAGTTTTTATGCGCCTCACTAAAAAAACAGTTCTGATTACTATCGCTTCTCTTGTCGTTTTAGTCCTATGTCTATGGGGAGGAAGTTTGTATCTCACTAGGCAAAATGCCCTGAAACGATTCGATGAAAGTTTTATTCACTATCAAGCAAAAAGTGATGACCATCAAACTTTTATTTCACAAGACATCAACCGAAAAGAAGTCTACAATTTATCCTATTCTCCTACTAAAGAAACTATTGCCATAACGAAAACAATTAAAAAAGGTGATATCTATTCTTCTGATTACCTTTACGGACCAACGACAGTCTATGATATCAAACAAACCGCTGATCGCTATACAATCATCACTTCAGGACATCCCATCGTCGTCGACTTTGGAACGACATCAGTCAAGGTAACTTATAACAAAGACAGTTTTGAAATACCATACTCTGAGTTGTCTTTTGGAGAGTCTTTCCCTAGCGAAGATAACTAAATCGCTACTTTTCTAGATTACCAGTCTAGAACACTGAACTAACCAAGCTATTCGCTATGGTTAGTTTTTTTTGCAAAAAATTGTTTTTAACCTATTCAGCTCGAGGCTAAATTCTTCCCAATAGCAATAATCCTCTTAGCGCTTTGGAAGATCAGGCTTACACGTTTCTTCAGTAAAAGAAAACTGCCAGGTAAACCTGGCAGTTTAGCTTATTTATTTAAAATGGAAAGTGTTTCAAGCAGGTTGTCTGCATGCACTTCAATCGTATCGCCTGAAGCTTTGATTTTCACTTCTACAATACCGTCAGCCGCTTTCTTCCCAACAGTGATGCGGATTGGCAAACCAATCAAGTCACTATCGCTAAATTTAACACCAGCACGTTCGTTACGGTCGTCTACCAAGACTTCGTAACCAGACTGGATCAATTGATCTTCAATCTTGCTTGTCAATTCAAGAGAAGCTTCATCCTTGACATTGACTGGAATCAAGTGCACATCAAACGGCGCCAATTCTTTAGGGAAGTTGATGCCCCAAGCGTAACGGTATTCACCTTTTGGAGTCTTGTTAACAAAGAGGCGAGCGTGTTGCTCCATAACGGCTGAAAGAAGACGACTGACACCGATACCGTAGCAACCCATGATGATTGGCACAGCACGGCCATTTTCGTCCAAAACATCTGCCCCCATACTTGCTGAGTAACGAGTTCCAAGTTTGAAGATGTGACCAATTTCGATCCCACGCGCAAAGTTAAGAACGCCTTGTCCGTCTGGTGAGATTTCACCCTCACGCACTTCACGGATATCAACATATTCCGCAGTGAAGTCACGACCTGGGTTGACACCCGTCAAGTGGTAGCCATCTTCGTTGGCACCGACAACAGCATTACGGCTATCTTGCACCTTGCGGTCAGCAATAATCTTAACATTTTCTGGAAGATTGACTGGGCCAAGAGATCCAAAGTCCGCTCCCAATAATTCTTTCACTTCGGCCTCGGTTGCAGGTTCCAAGAAGTCTGCTCCAAGGTGGTTTTTCAATTTGACTTCATTGAGCTGGTCATTGCCAACGAGTAAGGCCACAACTGGCTCCTCGTCTGCGATATAAACCAAAGTCTTGATAGTTTGCTCTTCAGAGATATTCAAGAAGGCTGCGACTTCATCAATCGATTTGACACCCGGCGTTTCCACGCGAGCCACTTCTTCTTCCGTCACAACACGGTTGCTTGGTTTGTAGGCGTTGGTTGCCATTTCCAAGTTGGCCGCATAGCTTGACTCACTTGAGTAGGCAATGGTGTCTTCACCAGAAACCATCCATTTGAGCAATTCTGCCTTGATTTCTTCTTGCACTTCTGCAGGAATCTCGTCAAATGATGCAACAGACTTGTCTAACACCACCCAACGATCAAGGTCTGTACGAGTAGGGGTGATGGCCATAAATTCTTGGCTATCTTTACCACCCATGGCTCCACCGTCACCGATAATGGCTTTAAAGTCCAAGCCACTACGAGTGAAAATACGCTCGTAGGCTGCCTTGTACTCATCATAAGTTACATCCAAACTATCATAGTTAGCATGGAAGCTATAGCCGTCTTTCATAATGAATTCACGCGTACGAAGAAGTCCATTACGTGGACGTTTTTCGTCACGGTACTTAGGTTGGATTTGGTACAAGTTAAGCGGTAATTGCTTGTAAGACTTGACAGAATCACGGACAATGGCTGTGAAAGTTTCTTCATGAGTTGGACCCAAGATAAAGTCTGACTTCTCACGATTTTTTAGTTTATAAAGGTCTTCACCGTAAGTTTCATAACGGCCAGATTCACGCCAAAGGTCCGCACTGAGAAGAGCAGGAGCCAACATCTCAACTGCACCAATCTTATCAAATTCTTGGCGCATGATCTTCTTAGCTTTTTCGATCACACGGTTAGCAAGTGGCAGGTAAGAATAAACACCTGCTGATACTTGACGAACATAACCAGCACGGAGCATCAAAGCGTGGCTGATGACCTGCGCATCACTTGGCATTTCGCGAAGTGTTGGAATAAGCATTTTACTTTGTTTCATTCAGATTCATTCCTTTTCTATTTCAAAAATAATTTCATAATATCGTTCCAAGTAACGGCAATCATCAAGATAACCATGACCGCCACTCCAGCAAGGGTCAAGTAGGTCTCTACCTCCTGCTTGAGCGGTTTTCTACGAACCAGCTCGATCAGATTGATCAAGATTTTTCCACCATCCAAGGCCGGAATGGGGATCAAGTTAAAGATTCCGATATTGATGGACAACATGGCCATCAGGGACAGGATAGCTGGAAGTCCTAGCTCCGCGGCTTGCGAACTCGCTTTGTAGATCGCTACCGGACCACCCAACTTGTTCAAACTAAAGTGGAAGAGGATATCCTTCAAGGCCGTTAAGATACGACTTGCTGTGTACCAAGTATCTGTCACACCTGACAGAAGCTTATCGAAAAAGCCCGTCTTGACAGCATTGGTCACACCGATATAATAGCGTCCACCATCTTCTTCTGGTTGGACCGTCGCTTTTTGAGTCTTCCCGTCTCGTTCATAGGTAATCGTTACTTCTGGATTTTTTCCTTGGTTACGGGTTGCCTTCTGGACAGAATCTGTCAACTCATCCCAGTTGGAAACCTTATATTCATTGATCTGAACGATCTGGTCATTGTCTTTTAGACCAGCCTTAGCCACTACTCCTTGAGGAACAACCTGAACATGATTGCTATAGTAGTCCACTGCTCCTCCTCGCATAAAGGCTAGAAGAGAGTAGACGACAATGCTCAAGATAAAGTTGTTCATGGGACCAGCAAAGTTGGTAATGAGTCGTCCCCAGATACTAGCATTTTGATACTGCACATCTAGAGGAGCAATCCGTACTTCTGTCCCATCTTCCTCAACGATGGTCGCATCATGGTGGACAGGATAGGTCTTGGTCTCTTCGATGACGATTCCTGTGATTTCAAGTTTATCCTCAAAATCAAAATCTGTGACATTCATGGGAAGAGCTGTCTGATCGATATTTTTCCCAGAAAGGTTGATCCGAACAACTGTTCCCTCAGGGTTCAAAGTTAGACTGACAGGCGTTCCTGTCTTAATCTCTGTCGTATCTTCGCCCCATCCTGCCATTCGGACATAGCCTCCCAATGGAAGGATTCGAATAGTATAGGCTGTTCCGTCTTTGCCTACATGGGCAAAAATCTTTGGCCCCATCCCAATCGCAAACTCGCGAACAAGGATGCCTGATTTCTTTGCAAAATAGAAATGGCCGAACTCATGTACCAGGACAATGACGCCAAAAATGATAATAAAGGCAATAAATTGCATACACGCTCCTTCGTTTTATCTGATGATGGGATGATTTCTGTTTAAAACAGACCAAAGAATAGCATCAATGGGAAAACAAAAATCAAGCTATCAAATCGATCCAAGACACCACCATGACCAGGAATAAAACGGCCAGAGTCTTTCACTCCAAAATGGCGCTTGATGGCACTTTCAACTAGGTCACCAAACTGAGCTGCTATGCTGAAAAGAATGGTAAAGAGAATCATGGTCATCCAACCGTAATCCCCCGCAACGGTGCGATCTAGCATCATAAAGATCATCGTCACAACGATAGCACAAGCGATCCCGCCTAGACTTCCTTCAACAGTCTTGTTAGGTGATACTCTTGGCAAGAGTTTTTTCTTACCGAACTGGCTCCCAATAAAGTAGGCCCCTGAATCCGTAGCCCAAACAATAAAGAGGGCCAAAAGAATCTTATCTACACCTGCTAAGCGTGCTTGAATCAAGGCATGGAAACCAAAGCCAACATAAAAACTTGAAGCAATCGGATAGACAACCTCGTCATAGGTATAGCCTTGCGCCAAGACAGTCGTCCCCATCAATAACAAGACCAAAAGGCCATAGGCGATGAAATTGCCACCTGCTGGCAAGAAGGGAAGGTAACTCTCTAAAGGCAGCGCCAACACAAGAGCTGCTAGCATGGCCAAGGCTCCCTCGATGGTTTCAGTCTGCAGGCCTTTCATCTTCAGCAATTCATGAACACCCAACATAGCGATGAGTCCCACTACAATCTGGAACACAAGGCCTCCCATAAGGACAACTGGGATAAAGAATGCTAGGGCGATTCCCCCAAAAATCACTCGCTTCTGTAAATCTTTTCTCATCTATTTCTCTCCTATACACCACCAAAACGTCGATGACGATGGCTGTATTCTTCTATTGCATCATGCAAGGCCTTTTCTCCAAAGTCAGGCCACATCACATCGGTAAAGTAAAGCTCACTGTAAGCTGCTTGCCAAGGCAAAAAGTTGCTCAAGCGAAGCTCACCACTGGTCCGAATAATCAGGTCAGGATCTCGCAAGTCCTTGGGTAGACTACTGGTATACAGATAATTAGCGATGGTCTCTTCTGAAATATCACCCGGATTTAAGTGCGCATCGAGGACTTCTTGGGCAATTTGTTTGACTGCTTGGGTCAGTTCCGCCCGTCCTCCATAGTTCAAGGCAAAATTCAAAATCAAGCCTGTATTGGAGTGGGTTAACGCCTCTGCCTTTTCCAGAGCCTCTAAGGTTTCCTTCGGAAGACGAGAAACCTCGCCAATCATCTGGATCTTCACATTATTTCTATGAAGTTCTGGAACAAAGCGATCGTAAAATTCAACTGGAAGATTCATGATAAAGCTCACTTCCTGTTGAGGACGTGTCCAGTTTTCCGTTGAGAAAGCATAGACCGTTAGGGCTTGCACTCCCATCTCCTTGGCTGCGATGGTTACTTCTTGCAGAGCCTCCATACCGGCTTTGTGGCCAAAGACACGAGGTTGCATCCTTTTTTTGGCCCAACGACCGTTCCCATCCATGATGATTCCAATGTGCTTGGGCACTTCTAGGGGAACACTTAATTTTTCTTTCTTTTTAAAACGAAACATGTTTTTCTACCTATTTCACTGTTTTTATCGCTTCATTATATCATAAATCCGCTTAAAATGGCAGTCTAGCCCCTTTTCTAGGGGGCATCTAGCTAAAAATGAAAAAAGCGACCCTTTGATCGCTCTTTCTTATTATTCACCGTCGATGATAGAATCTGAGTCACCAGCGCCTTCAACTGCACCAGCTGTCACTCCTTCTGAAACTGGCAAAACTGTTTTAATAGCTGTCAATTCAAATGTGAGGTATACGCCATCCACATCCAAGACAACGGTTTTACGTTCAGTGTCTACTTCATCAACTGTTCCATACAAACCACCGATGGTAATCACTTCATACCCTTTTTGAAGCTTGTTCAAGCTTTCCATCCGTTTTTGGTATTGTTTCTTTTGGCTACGGCTCATGAAGAACATCATTCCGACCATTAGCGCAAGCATAAATAGCAAGGTTGTACCACTTTGCATACCGTTTCTCCTTTTTAAATCATATATGCTCTACTATAGCAAATTTTATAGGTATTTTCAATACGAACCCTTGATTTTCAAAAAATAAGTCCTTAGATGGAGGTGTCCAGCCACTATTCGATCCGGACAGCTTTTCTAGTGCTTTCTTTTTTACAAAAAGAAAAAACCATAAAAAATAGGTTTTTACTAATCGATTGTGATTCCATATTTTTCATGATTTTTATCATACCATTCAATCAACAACATAGCTGTTTGATAGGTAATGTTTTTAATTTTACTGGTTCCTTTTGTCAAGGTAGCTAGACTCATCTTACTAATATCTGTCTCCGTTGCTACTCTATAACTTGTCACCTTTCCATCCACCATCAATTGAACGACAGCTTCAACTTTCTTATAATCTTTTGTTGAATAAATATCAATTGGATTTTTCATAAAATCATCCTATCCCCTTAAATTTAGTCTTTTATATATTCCCCAATTGTCAAGTCAAGTGCAACAAAGTCATTCCTCTGATTAAGCGAGTGTTCTTCCAGCTGTTTGAGCTAGC
>NZ_JAHZQQ010000021.1 GCF_019930045.1 Streptococcus australis
GATGGAGATTCCTTGAAGGCAGAAGTCGTCTACCCAGAAAGCAAAACCTTTACCAATGCCTTCACGCCAAACGCAACGACTGCAACAATTGAGTTGACGAAAGAGTTGACAGGTCGTGACTTGGTAGACGGCGAGTTTAGCTTTGAATTGTACGAAGGTGCAAACAAACTTCAAACTGTCACCAACAAATCTGGCAAAGTAAGCTTTGATGCGATTTCTTACACAGCAGAAGGTGAACACACTTACACTGTGAAAGAAGTGAAGGGCGACAATGCCACTATTGCTTACGATGCTTCTGAAAAACAAGTGACTGTTAAAGTCACTCGTGATGGAGATTCCTTGAAGGCAGAAGTCGTCTACCCAGAAAGCAAAACCTTTACCAATGCCTTCACGCCAAACGCAACAACTGCAACAATTGAGTTGGCAAAAGAGTTGACAGGTCGTGACTTAGTAGACGGTGAGTTTAGCTTTGAATTGTACGAAGGTACTAATAAGCTTCAAACTGTCACCAACAAATCTGGCAAAGTGACCTTTGATGCGATTTCTTACACAGCAGAAGGTGAACACACTTACACTGTGAAAGAGGTCAAAGGTGACAACGCCACTATTGCTTACGATGCTTCTGAAAAACAAGTGACTGTTAAAGTCACTCGTGATGGAGATGCCTTGAAGGCAGAAGTCGTCTACCCAGAAAGCAAAACCTTTACCAATGCCTTCACACCAAACGCAACAACTGCAACAATTGAGTTGGCAAAAGAGTTGACAGGTCGTGACTTGGTAGATGGCGAATTTAGTTTTGAATTGTACGAAGGAGCTAACAAGCTTCAAACTGTTACCAACAAATCTGGTAAAGTAACCTTTAATGCTATCTCTTACACAGCAGAAGGTGAACACACTTACACTGTGAAAGAAGTTAAAGGGGATAATGCGACGATTGCTTATGATACTTCTGAAAAACAAGTGACTGTTAAAGTCACTCGTGATGGGGAAGCTTTGAAAGCAGAAGTCGTCTACCCAGAAAGCAAAACCTTTACTAATGCCTTCACACCAAACGCAACAACTGCAACAATTGAGTTGACAAAAGAGTTGACAGGTCGTGACTTGGTAGATGGTGAATTTAGCTTTGAATTGTACGAAGGTTCAAACAAACTTCAAACTGTTACCAACAAAGCTGGTAAAGTAAGCTTTGATGCGATTTCTTACACAGCAGAAGGTGAACACACTTACACTGTGAAAGAAGTCAAAGGGACTACCCCAGGTATCACATACGATACAGCCGAAAAACAAGTAACCGTTAAGGTAACAAAAGATGGAGACAACCTAAAAGCAACAGTTGTCTATCCAGAAAGCAAGGCCTTTGCAAATACTTACTCAGCTCCAAGTCCAGCAAAAGCTCAGATTTCAGCGAGCAAGATTTTAGAAGGTCGTGACCTAAAAGATGGAGAATTCAGCTTTAGCTTGTTGGATGAAGCTGGGGAAGTTCTTCAAACAAAACAAAATGCTGCAGATGGTTCCGTAGCCTTTGATGAAATTTCTTATTCACAAGAAGATGCAGGAAAAACTTTCCACTACACGATTAAAGAAGTGATTCCTCAATCTCAAGAAAAAGGAATGACCTACGATCAATCTAGCATTGAAGTGACAGTAACGGTTACGAAAGATGAAGCAAGCAATACTATCAACGCTACAGTGGCATATGGTGAGAAGAAATCCTTCAAAAATACTTTTGTGACAAGTGAAATCCCACCAACACCACCAGTAGTTGAAAAACCAGAAGCTAAGCTTTATACGATCCAACTTCACAAGGTCAATGGTGAAGGTCAAGCTCTAGCAGGAGCTGTCTTCGGACTCTTTGAAGCGGATGGTGTGACAGCAGTTGCCAACCCTTATGGCGAAGGCCAAGCGACTGCGACATCCGATGCTAATGGTCTTGTCAGCTTTGTAGGCTTTGAGGCTAAGAATTATGTAGTGAAAGAATTGACAGCACCAGAAGGTTACCAACTATCAACTGCTTCAATCGCTGTCTCTGCAACAGAATTGAGCGCTGCGACAGACTTGGTAGTGGATAAAGGAAATGTGGTGAACCAACCGTTTACTGCTATTCCACCAACTCCGCCAGTTGTTGAGAAACCGGAATTGACTCTTTACAGCATTCAATTGCACAAAGTCAATAATGAAGGTCAAGTCTTGGCAGGAGCTGTCTTTGGACTCTTTGAAGCAGATGGTGTAACACCAGTTGCAAATCCATATGGCGAAGGTCAAGCGACAGCGACATCTGATGCCAATGGTCTCGTTACCTTTACAGGACTTGTAGCCAAGGATTATGTAGTGAAAGAATTGACAGCACCAGAAGGTTACCAACTTTCTGAAGAAGCGATTACTGTTTCATCTAGCCAGTTGATTGCGTCAACCGATCAAGTACTTGATCAAGGAAAAGTTGTCAACAAACCATTCACTGCTATTCCACCAACTCCACCAGTAGTTGAGAAACCAGAATTGAAGCTATATACCATTCAGCTTCACAAGGTAAATCCATTCTACCAATCTCTAGCAGGAGCAGTCTTCGGACTCTTTGAGGCGGATGGTGTGACACCAGTTGCGAATCCATATGGTGAAGGTCAAGCGACAGCGACATCTGATGCCAATGGACTTGTAAGCTTTGTAGGCTTTGAGGCTAAGGATTATGTGGTGAAAGAATTGACTGCTCCGGCAGGCTACCAACTTTCAACCGTTTCAATCACTGTTTCTGCGGCAGAGTTAACTGCTGCGACAAATTTGGTAGTAGATAAAGGGAATGTTGTCAATCAACTGACTCCTCCAAAAGGGAATACCCCACCACCTTCTACTGACAAACCAAGAAAAGAAATTCCATCTAATCCTCCAAAAGGGAACACTCCACCACCTTCTACTGAAAAGCCAGAAAAAGAAATTCCATCAAATCCTCCAAAAGAGGATAAAAAAGAAGTTCTTCCTTCTACTGGTCAATCAATGAGTGAAGGACTAGTGGCTACAGGACTCGCATTGGCGGTTGCTGGAAGTGCCTTGGTTTACAAAAAACGTGAGAACTAATCTCTAAAACAGGTTTTGTTCTAGCCTTGCTAGACAAACCTGTTTTTTTGCTTTCGGCGATAAAAAATATTTATCAGGCCCTTAAAAAACACATATTAGACGCTCTAAGGGTGGGATGATAAAATAGGGAATAGAAATATCAAAGGAGGGAAGGGTATGTGTAGAACGATTGTTGGAGTCTCTGCCAATCTATGTGCAGTGGATCCAGATGGGAAAAATATCCATTCGTCTGTATCTTGTAAGTTTGCGGAAACCATTAAGCAAGTAGGTGGCCTTCCTATGGTGATCCCAGTGGGGGATCCATCTTTTGCAAAAGATTATATCGAAACAGTGGACAAGCTTATCCTCAGTGGGGGGCAAAATGTCCATCCTAGCTTTTATGGAGAAGAGATCGCCATCGAGAGTGATGACTACAATCTCGAGCGCGATCAGTTTGAGTTGGCCTTGCTAAAAGAAGCGGTCCGTCAAAACAAGCCGGTCCTAGCCATCTGCCGAGGGGTTCAGTTGGTTAATGTCGCCTTCGGTGGGACTCTCCATCAAGAAGTGGAAGGGCACTGGCAGGGGCTTCCTTTTGGGACATCTCACTCGATTGAGACCAAAAAAGGCAGCGTGGTGGAGCGCCTCTTTGGACAAGCCAGCCAGATTAATTCTGTTCATCGCCAGAGCATCAAGGACTTGGCGCCTAACTTTCGAGTGACAGCCATTGACCCACGCGACCAGACCATTGAAGCCATCGAAGCAGTGGATGGTCATCGCATCATCGGCTTGCAATGGCATCCAGAGTTTCTTGTTAAAGAAGAAAAAGGCAATCTCGAACTCTTCCGCTATCTGTTACAAGAATTGTAAAGTCTTTAGGATTTTTTAAGGAGAAAGGGGTAAACTAGTCTCATCAACAAAGACCTCCTAACTTTGTTTGATACAGTTTACTTTTTTCATATAATCTCCTGCAAAAGTCTCCTCGGTTGAGGGGGCTTTTGTGTGTTTGCCAGAAAAAATACGAATAGTAGTAGAGGGGAGACGCTAGGCCAAAGTGATGGTATAATAGAAGAGATAGAAACTATTAAGAATGAAAGAGGAATTATGATGACAAAAATTCGTGGATTTGAACTTGTATCAAGCTATACCAATCAGGACTTACTGCCAAAACGGGAGACGGCCCACGCAGCTGGCTACGACTTAAAGGTGGCGGAGCGCACAGTCATTGCACCAGGAGAGATCGTCCTCGTCCCAACTGGGGTCAAGGCTTATATGCAAGCGGGTGAGGTGCTCTATCTCTATGACCGTTCCTCTAATCCTCGTAAAAAAGGTCTGGTCTTGATCAACTCTGTGGGGGTTATTGATGGAGACTATTATGGCAACCCAGGAAATGAAGGTCATATTTTTGCTCAGATGAAAAACATCACCGATCAAGAAGTCGTTCTTGAAGTCGGGGAACGTGTGGTTCAGGCTGTCTTTGCTCCTTTCTTAATTGCAGATGGAGATGAGGCGGATGGCATACGGACCGGTGGGTTTGGGTCGACAGGGCACTAAGATGAAGATTATCTTTGTCCGTCATGGGGAGCCAAATTACCGTGAGTTAGAGGAGCGTTCCTATACTGGATTCGGGATAGATTTGGCACCCTTATCTGAGAAAGGAAGACAACAAGCTCAGGAACTTTGCAAAAATCCTTTGTTTGGCTCAGCTGATATCCTGGTGTCTTCTGCAGTGACGCGAGCTTTAGAAACGGCTTTTTATGTATCCTGTGCTACTGGCCTTCCTTTGAGGGTAGAGCCATTATTGCATGAATGGCAGGTTTATGAAACAGGTATAGAGAACTTTGAAACAGCTAGATGTCTGTTTTTAGAAAACAAGGGGGAGCTGATCCCAAATTCTCCTGTTCAATATGAGACAGCTGTAGAGATGAAGTCTCGTTTTCTAGAATGCATGGCTAAGTATCGGGAACATCAAACTGTGGTAGTTGTAGCCCATCGCATGCTCATGCGCCAGTTTGTGCCAAATGAGAAGATTGATTTTTGCCAAGTGATTGAGTGTGAGATAGAGATTTAGAAAGAGGTTTATCATCGCAAAGAAAAAAACGACATTTATTTGTCAAAATTGTGCCTACAATTCACCCAAATACCTAGGACGCTGTCCTAACTGTGGTTCTTGGTCTTCCTTTGTGGAGGAAGTCGAAGTTGCAGAAGTTAAGAATGCACGGGTATCCTTGACGGGTGAAAAGACCAAACCCATGAAACTGGCTGATGTGACCTCTATCAATGTCCATCGTACTAAGACCGAGATGGAGGAATTCAACCGCGTCCTTGGAGGCGGTGTCGTCCCAGGGAGTCTGGTCCTGATTGGTGGAGATCCAGGAATTGGGAAATCAACTCTTCTCTTACAAGTATCAACCCAGCTGTCTCAAGTAGGAACAGTTCTCTATGTCAGTGGCGAGGAGTCGGCCCAGCAGATCAAGTTACGGGCAGAGCGCTTGGGGGATATTGATAGTGAGTTTTATCTCTATGCTGAGACCAATATGCAAAGCGTGCGAGCCGAGGTGGAGCGCCTCCAGCCTAACTTCCTTATCATCGACTCCATCCAGACCATTATGTCTCCGGAGATTTCAGGGGTGCAGGGATCGGTTTCTCAGGTGCGGGAAGTGACAGCAGAGCTCATGCAGTTGGCCAAAACCAATAACATCGCCATCTTCATCGTCGGCCATGTGACCAAGGAAGGAACCTTGGCGGGCCCGCGTATGTTGGAGCACATGGTGGATACGGTGCTCTACTTTGAGGGCGAGCGCCACCATACCTTCCGAATCCTAAGAGCGGTCAAGAACCGCTTTGGTTCTACCAATGAGATCGGAATCTTTGAGATGCAATCAGGTGGGCTGGTCGAAGTCCTCAAT
The DNA here is from genome assembly GCF_019930045.1 of Streptococcus australis. Taxonomy (GTDB): domain Bacteria; phylum Bacillota; class Bacilli; order Lactobacillales; family Streptococcaceae; genus Streptococcus; species Streptococcus australis_D. The sequence continues at coordinate 5,955 of NZ_JAHZQQ010000021.1, forward strand.
CCCAGTCAGGTCTTTCTAGAAGAACGTTTGGATGGCGCGACGGGCTCTGCCATTGTCGTCACCATGGAAGGAAGTAGACCAATCTTGGCGGAAGTTCAGGCCTTGGTGACACCGACTGTATTTGGAAATGCCAAGCGGACGACAACGGGTCTGGACTTTAACCGGGTTAGTCTCATTATGGCCGTATTAGAGAAACGTTGCGGACTTCTTCTCCAAAATCAGGATGCCTATCTCAAGTCAGCTGGTGGTGTCAAACTGGACGAACCAGCCATTGACTTAGCCGTAGCGGTGGCCATTGCTTCTAGCTACAAGGATCTTCCAACCAATCCTCAAGAGGCCTTTATCGGTGAGATTGGCTTGACTGGGGAGATTCGCCGAGTGACTCGGATCGAGCAACGGATCAACGAAGCGGCGAAACTAGGCTTCACTAAGATTTATGCACCAAAAAATTCTCTCCAAGGGATCGCAATCCCAGATGGCATTCAAGTGATAGCAGTCTCCACGGTAGGGGAAGTTCTGAAAAAAGTCTTTTCTTAACCAGGTCTTGGAATCGTTTGCAAAAAGGTTATTCCTATGCTATACTTTTTCTATACTTACTAAACATAGGGGGTTACTTATTTTGCAATTTTTTACAGACAACAATGTGCAGTTCCCTTTGGTCGAGCTGTCTCTCAATCAAGGTGAAACTGTCTATATTCAACGGGGGAGTATGGTCTACCATACGCCTAATGTGACCCTCAACACCAAATTAAATGCGAGTGGCTCTGGTGTGGGACGCTTTGTGAAAGCAGTTGGACGGTCAATGGTTTCGGGTGAAAGTACCTTTATTACTCAGGTATTTGCCCAGTCTAATAATGCCTACCTAGCATTGGCACCCGACTCACCAGGTCAGGTGGTGCCACTCTACTTGGGCGAAAAGCAGTATCGATTGAACGACGGTGCCTTCCTTGCACTGGATGGTACAGCTTACTATACAATGGAAACCCAATCGATTGGTAAGGCACTCTTTGGTGGTCAGGGAGGATTCTTCGTCATGACGACCCAAGGGCAAGGGACCCTCTTGGTGAATGCCTACGGTTCTATTAAAAAAATCGAGCTAAACAATCAAGAAATCACCATCGATAATGCCCATGTCGTTGCTTGGAGCCAGTCTTTGGATTATAATATTCATTTGGAAAATGGTTTCTGGCAATCTATCGGAACTGGTGAGGGAGTCGTCAATACCTTTAGAGGGACTGGTGAGATCTATGTTCAAAGTCTCAACCTTCAAACCTTTGCTGGCTTGCTAAATCGCTATTTACCAAGACGATCATAAGATAAGAAAGGAGAGTAGAAGTCGGTTTGCTTTTACTCTCCTTTTTCATGTAGGCTGACAACTGACAATCTGGGAAAAAGATGGTAAGATAGAGTGTAAATAATTTGGTGTTCAAACTATTTTGCCAACCAGAAAGGAAGTTCCTATGTCCTATTTTGAGAATTTTTTAAAAGCCAATCAAGCCTATGTTGAACTGCATGGAGACCTTCATCTTCCAATCAAACCGAAAACGCAAGTGGCCATTGTGACCTGTATGGACTCTCGCCTTCACGTCGCACCAGCACTAGGTCTTGCTTTGGGGGATGCCCATATTTTGCGGAATGCAGGTGGGCGCGTGACAGAGGACATGATTCGCTCTTTGGTCATTTCCCAGCAACAGATGGGCACTCGAGAAATCGTCGTCTTGCACCACACAGACTGTGGAGCGCAAACCTTTGAGAATGAAGGTTTTCGTCAGCATCTGAAGAAGGAACTGGGAGTTGATGTTGGAGACCAAGACTTCCTACCCTTTCAAGATATCTACGAGAGCGTCCGTGAGGATGTTGCTCTCTTAAAAGCCTCACCGCTGATTCCAGACGATGTCATTATCTCAGGAGCTGTCTATGATGTCGATACAGGATTGATCTTAGAAGTGGGTTAAAGGACAATGGTTAGATTGATAAAGAAGTAAATTACGCCGTATTTTACACGGAAATTTGCTTCTTTTTCTTGTTTTAAAAATATGTATTATAGAGGAATTATACTGATACGGGATGTAAAAATATTTGAAAAAACAAATAAAAAAAATAGCTTTTAGAGGGAAATATGTAAGTATACAAAATTATAGTGCAACAATTTGACAGTGGCTGTCTATTTTTGATACTATAAGCTTTGTATCATGTTCATCATGAAATAACACATAGGAGATACAAATAAATGAAGGAAATGTTCAATAGACGCCAACGCTTTTCTTTACGAAAATATAGCGTGGGTGTTTGTTCTGTCTTGTTAGGGACAGCACTTTTTGTTGCAGGAGCTAAATCTGCATCAGCAGAGGAAGCAACAGCAACATCTGAATCTGCAGAAACTGCGGCTTCAGAAGCACAACCTGCTGCAACAGAATCAAGTCAAGAAGAAGCAACAGCTTCTAAGGCCTATGGTGAAGGAGCACCAGTGCCAAAACTTGACCTATCTACTCCTGTTGCGACTTCTGAAACATCAGCTCCAGCGACTGAAAAAGCTGAAGTAGCTGAAAAACCAGTTACTACAGAGAACAAGGAAGCGAAAGCTGAGACAAAAAAAGAAAAAAAGCTGAAACTGAAAAATCTGAGCAAGCTCCAAAAGCAACACCAACAGAAACAAGCAAACCTGTGGAGAAAAAAGAGTCAAGCTCTAAACCAGCCTCTACAACAGCAACTCGTGCTACAGCAAGTGAAAACTCAGAAGCAGCTGCAAGTGAAACTTCAGCAGTAGCCCCTACTGCTATTTCAGTTTCTGTAAATCCAACAGCTCCGATCACTGGTACGGAAGCAGCTGCGCAAGCAGAGCGGGAAGCTAGTGCTGAAGCGGCTGCGACTATCGCAACTGCCAATGTGGAACGTACAAATGCTGGTGCTTTGGCAACAAGTCGTAGCCGTCGTAACCGTCGTGCCGCTACAGACCACAATAACGAGCCGGTCGCTGTAGCAACTTTCCTAAAAGACGGTGAAGTTGCTACACCTGAAATGACAGATCCGAACGGTGCAAGTGTTTATTCTCAAACTGCACCAGCTGGTTACTCAGCAAAAGAAGGAGATTGGTACACATACGCTATCTGGGATTTAACTGAATTCAATAAACGTTATAATACAAAGTATTATGCACGTGCCTATAAGAGATTTGATGCTTCAACAGATACAACTGTTGACTTAATCGATAAAACAACTGGTGCTGTAGTTGAAACAAGAACAATTACTGCCTCTAGTGGTGTTCAAAAATTCACTACTACTACAGCTGCGTCTAATAGTGAATTGACTTTCCAAGTAGATTATAAAGCAGGTACTGCTGAAAAAGGTAAAACTACTCAACCATTTATTCAAAATGGTTATGCAGTTGGAAAGAGTATCACAGACTTAGTAGCTGCGGGGCACCAACTCACACCTGCAGAGCAAACACTTTATAATGCGGTTTATAATGCTCGTACCACAACAGATGTTCTAAATGTTGTTGAACCAGCATACAATGGCCGTACAATTACTGATTCAAACGCTAAAATACCAGAAACAATTAATAAAACAACTTACTATAAAGTAGTTGATAAAAACAACCTTACTTTCAACGCTAATAAAACGGATAAAACTGTTCAAGATTATAAAGAAAATGGTAATGAAGTAGATTTAGCTAGATATACTCTTAAAGCTGAAGAAGGACAACGTTTCACAGCATCTGGTGAGCGTCAATTTGATGGATATAAATTGTATCAAAGTGCTGATGCAAATGATCAATCAGGCTTTGTAAATCGTCCTTATACTATCGGTACTAGATTCATGGATGCGGACCGTTATGGTATTAAACGTATTAAAGAAGTTGTTGGAGAAGACGGTTCGGTAGTTATTCGTGTTTACTTATTAGACCCAAGACAACAAAGCAAACGTTCTGACGGCTCTCTAAGTACAGATGGCTACATGTTGATTGCTGAAACTAAACCAATTAAACCAGGTGAAGCTAATACGCAAGAACTAGTTGTTAAAAAATCACCTCTTAATACGATTGCACATACTGTAACAGATCCAAAAACAGGAGCGCAAACTCAATATCCAAATGGTAAAGAAGTTGAATTCGATTTCCAAAAAGCTTCAGGATACATGCCTAAGAAGACTGTATTTGTACCATTCTTAGGAGACGGGATTGGACACGGTTCAGCTAATGCACAATTAGAACGTGGAGTTGGTGGTATCGGTACAAACGTTGACTTGCTTAACACTTTGACACCGTATAAACAACCTGTTTATTACTATGTCAAACAAGAACCTGTAACAGTTACTCCAGAAGTTGAAAAACAATTGGAAGGACGTGTACTTGTTGATGGTGAATTCAGCTTCAAGATTAAAGAAGTCAATGAAAACAAATCACTTCCTTCACATGAAGAAACTGTTACTAACAAAAACGGTAAAGCTACATTTAGTAAATTAAGCTTCAATAAAGTTGGTACTTACATCTACACAATCACTGAAACTGCAGGTTCAGATGCAAACGTTGATTACGATGCAATGACAGTTACTATGACTGTTACTGTAACTGAGAACGATCAAGGTGAATTACAAGCTTCTGTTAAATACAGTGGTGCTGGTGGTTTTGCTTCAAGCGCAACTGATAAGATCTTCAACAACTACGTTGTAGCTCCAGTTAAGACTAAGTTTGACTTCAGTAAAGCTCTCGCAGGTCGTGAGTTGAAAGCCGGTGAATTTAGCTTCGTATTGAAAGATTCAACTGGTAAAGTTCTTCAAACTAAGACAAATACTAAAGAAGGTGTTGTAGCCTTTGATGATTTGACCTTTGATAACACACAAGTTGGTACACACAAATACACTGTAGAAGAAGTTGTCCCAGAAAATAAAGAAACTGGTATGACTTACGACACAATGAAGGCGGAAGTTACCATTACTGTTAAGAAGGAAGGTCATGTTCTTAAAGCAACAAACACACTTCCGTCAGATACAGAGTTCAACAATACCTTCACACCTGTTGCTACACAAGCTCAATTCAAGTTCACGAAGAAATTGGAAGGGAAAGAGCTTACGAAGGATGCCTTCACATTTGAATTGGTTGAAAATGGGAATGTCATCCAAACGAAGAAAAATGCGGCTGACGGAACTATCCAGTTTGACGCGATTTCTTACGATAACGAAGGATCTCATACATACACTGTACGTGAAGTAGCTGGAACAGATACAAATATCGACTACGATTCAATGAATGCAGTCGTAACAGTTAATGTAACGAAAGACGCTGCATCTGGTATCTTGACTGCTAATGTTACAATGCCTGAAGATACAGAGTTTAACAACTTTGCAGTAGCTCCAGTTAAGACTCGTTTCGACTTCAGCAAGGCTCTCGCAGGTCGTGAGTTGAAAGCCGGTGAATTTAGCTTCGTATTGAAAGATTCAACTGGTAAAGTTCTTCAAACTAAGACCAATACTAAAGCAGGTGTTGTAGCCTTTGATGACTTGACCTTTGACAATACACAAGTTGGTACTCACAAGTACACTGTAGAAGAAGTTATCCCAGAAAATAAAGAAGCTGGTATGACTTACGATACAATGAAAGCTGAAGTAACAATCACTGTTACTAAAGAAGGTCATGTTCTTAAAGCAACAAACACTCTTCCAGCAGATAAAGAGTTCAACAATACTTTCACACCTGCTGCAACCAATGCTCAATTCCGCTTCACAAAACGTTTGGAAGGTAAGACTCTTGAAGCCAATGCCTTCACATTCGAATTGCTTGAAAATGGCAATGTGATTCAAACCAAACAAAATGCGGCTGATGGTTCAATCCAATTCGATGCAATCCCGTACGCTGCTGCAGGTACACATACTTACACTGTACGTGAAGTAGCTGGAACAGATACAAACATCGATTACGATAACATGAACGCAGTCGTAACTGTCAATGTCACAAAAGACGCACAAACTGGTCTTTTGAACGCTGCAGTTACTATGCCAGAAGATACTGAATTCAACAACTATGTAGTAGCTCCAGTAACTGCTCAATTTGACTTCAGTAAAGCTCTTGCAGGACGTAAACTTAAAGATGGTGAATTTAGCTTCGTATTGAAAGATGCTGAAGGAAATACCCTTCAAACTAAGACAAACGATGCTGATGGTAAAGTGAAATTCGATGCCTTGACATTTACCAATACTCAAGTGGGTGTTCATAAGTACACTGTAGAAGAAGTAGCTGGATCAGAAGCTGGTATGGAATATGACCCAATGAAGGCTGAAGTAACGATCACAGTTACTAAGTCAGGTCATGCTCTTACAGCAACAAAAGCTCTTCCAACCGATACAGAGTTCAACAATACCTTCACACCTGCTGCAACCAATGCTCAATTCCGATTCACTAAGAAATTGGAAGGTAAAGAGCTTACGAAGGATGCCTTCACATTTGAATTAGTTGAAAATGGCAAAGTCATCCAAACTAAGAAAAATGCGGCTGATGGAACTATCCAGTTTGACGCGATTTCTTATGATAAAGAAGGTGCTCATACCTATACTGTACGTGAAGTAGCTGGAACAGATACAAACATCGACTACGATTCAATGAATGCAGTCGTAACAGTTAATGTAACGAAAGACGCTACATCTGGTATCTTGACTGCTAATGTTACAATGCCGGATGATACTGAGTTCAATAACTACCATGTAGCTCCAGTCGTTGCAAGATTTGACTTTACTAAGAAATTAGCTGGTCGTGAACTTAAAGATGGCGAATTTAGCTTTGTTCTTAAAGATTCAACTGGTCAAACTCTTGAAACAGTAACAAATAAAGCTGACGGAACTGTAACATTCTCTGAATTATCATTTGATAATACTAAAGTTGGAACTCATACTTATACAGTAGAAGAAGTTATTCCATCTACTAAAGAGCTTGGTATGACTTATGATACTATGAAAGCAACAGTCACAGTTGAAGTTGCTAAGAATGGTCATACTCTTACAACTGTAACAAACCTATCATCAACAGGTGGGGTAGATGCGAACGGTAACGTGACTGATGGAACAGCGGATAAAGAGTTCAACAACAAGATCACTCCTCCAGAAACTCCAGAATTCAATCCAGAAAAATATGTTCTGAACGAAAAAGAATTTGATTTAACTGGAACTTCATTATTAGATGATGATAAAGAGTTGGCAGACAAGGTCGCAGATACAAATGCGAACCCATATGCGGACGATGCATCTAATAACGAAGCAGCGAATATCAATACTAAATCAGTTAAACCAGGTCAAAAACTTGTTTACCAAGTATGGCTGGATACAACTAAATTTGACGCAGCTAACAAGAACAACATCCAATCAGTAGGAATCTCAGATGACTACGATGAGGCAAAAGTCGACGTTGAAGCTTCAGCTATTAAAGCATACGATGGTAAGACTGGTGCGGATGTGACAGCTAAATTCGATATCGTTGTTAACAATGGTGTGATTACTGCAACCCTTAAAGCTGGCTTCACTAAGTCACTTGGCGATGCAGAAAACACTCAAATCATTGACACAACTAAATTCGAATTCGGACGTTACTACAAGTTTGATATTCCAGCAACTGTTAAAGCGGATGTTAAAGGTGGAGTAGACATCGAAAATACTGCGGCTCAAGTAGTCAACTACTACAACCCAACCACTAAGAAAGTTGAAAAACCAAGCAAACCAACTGAAAAACGTGTAAACAACGTTCCAGTTGAAGTGGAATTCAACTTCACGAAACGTTTGGAAGGCCGTGAGCTTAAAGCGAACGAATTCAGCTTCGTTCTTAAAGATTCAGAAGGTACAACTCTTGAAACTGTGAAGAACGATGCATCAGGTAACGTTAAGTTCTCAGCTATGTCATTCAAGAAGGGTCAAGAAGGCGTACACAACTACACAGTAGAAGAAGTTAAAGGAAGCGACGCAACCGTTACATACGACACAATGAAAGCGAATGTAACAGTTACAGTGGAACACGACGGAACAGCTAAAGTTCTGATCGCGACTGTAGGCGACATTGCGGATAAAGAATTTAACAACCGTGTGACTCCTCCAGAAACTCCAGAGTTCAACCCAGAGAAATACATCCTGAACGAATCTAAATTTGATCTTACAGGTACAAAACTTCTCGATGATGACAAAGAGTTGACTGATAAAGTAGCTGATACCAACAAAGATCCATATGTGGACAAAGTTGATAATAATGAAAAGCAAAATATCAATACCCAAACACTCCATAAAGGTGATAAGGTTGTTTACCAAGTATGGTTGGATACAACTAAATTCACAGAAGCACATTATATTCAATCTGTTGGTATTACGGATAAATATGATAGCGAAAACTTGGATGTTAATGTGGCTGATATTAAAGCTTATGATTCAGTAACTGGTGAAGATGTAACAGCTAAGTTTGATATTTCAATTGTGAATGGTGTCATTACTGCTACATCTAAGGCTGACTTGACTAAGTCTCTTGGAGATGCAGAAAATACTCAAGTAATCGACACTGCTAAATTAGCATTTGGACGTTACTACAAGTTTGATATTCCAGCACGTATCAAGGGAACTGCTAAAGAAGGTGTAGATATTGAAAATACAGCTTCTCAAATTGTTCACCAATATGATCCAACTAAGAAATCAGTTGATAAACCAGAAAAACCAACTGAGAAACGTGTTGTTAATATCCCAGTGAAAGTTGAATTCAACTTCACGAAGAAATTGGAAGGTCGTGCGTTGAAAGCTGGTGAATTCAGCTTCGTACTTAAAGATAAAGATGGAAACGTGATTGAAACCGTAAGCAACGATGCTGAAGGTAAGATCAAGTTCTCAGCTCTTGAGTTCAAACGTGGTGAAGAAGGTACATATATCTATCATGTAGAAGAAGTGAAAGGTACAGAGGCTGGAGTTGAGTACGATAAGATGGTAGCGACTGTTGGAGTTACTGTAACCAAGGATGGTAAAGTGTTGACTCTTACTTCACAAATGCCTGAAGATACTGAGTTTAACAACAAGGTAATTCCACCGAAACCACCAGTAACCCCACCAACACCACCGGTGACCCCACCAACACCACCGGTAACACCACCAACACCACCGGTAACACCACCAACACCACCGGTAACACCGCCAACACCACCGGTGACACCACCAACACCACCGGTGACACCGCCAACACCACCGGTAACACCGCCAGCACCAGAACTTCCTTCTACTGGTGAAGAACAATCAGCTTCTGCTGCATTGTTAGGCGCTGCTCTTGGTTTGGTTGGACTGGCTGGCCTTGCAAGACGCAAGAAAAACGAAGACTAAATTGAAAGCACAGGCGTCTTTCTAAGGGGTTTCTTAGAACAATTTAGACTTCATTATAAAAAGACTAGAATAAAATCACATTTCTTAGATCAGAAAGCTGAATGAGAGCGTGATGGAAATGATTAGCTCTTTTGAGCAGTCGGGATTTTCCCGGCTGCTTTTTTGTATTGATAGGTGAATGGCTCCTGTTATCCAAATAGTTGAAGTTTTTCTTTTGAGAAACAAAGAATCCCTATTCCTATTTTCCTATTTAACAAACAGAAAAAGAGAACAAGATAATCCCAAATCATACGAGAAAAAAATGAGAATAGGTTGGTACTTAAATACTTATGTTTTCATAGTAAAGTTCTGTTATGGAGAAAGTCTTCTCTTAGATAGATAACTAGGCTTTGATATAGGTGGTGTCAGAAAAAATAGAAATTACTAATTCAAGCTATTAAGTGTTGGTAAAACAAAGGGGATATTCTAAAAAGTACAGAGAAATAGGCAAAAGAATTGTTAAAAAATACATGTTTAAAAAAAACGAACTCAAGGTGCAAAAATGAAAGAAACGCAAAAAAACGTTCGTATTTTTTGCAAAAAATGACGATATAAAGACAATATTACGATATATTTCGTGATATTTACGACAAAATGACATTTGAGAGTTTATTTTTGCTAAAATTATATTGGAGTAAAAATATATTTTAAAAAGGAGTTTTATGGACATGAAGGATATATTCAATCGACGCCAAAGGTTTTCCCTTCGGAAATATTCTATTGGCGTTTGTTCCGTATTGTTAGGGACAGCCTTGTTTGCAGCTGGTTCTCAGACGGTTTTGGCTGATGAAGTTGAAAATCCTGCTGACTCGACTTCAGATGTAATTTCTAGTGAGGCGACATCGGACAAAGAGATTGCTCTTTCAAAACCGGTCACAGGGGAATCGTCTGCCCCAACTTCGTACAATGTTGCAGCAATTGTACAACCTTCTGTAGCTACTGATTCGCAACATGAAGTTGATAAGGAAGCAGGGAAGGAAGCTACAGCTGAGCCAACTGAAACTGTATCTCGTGAAGCTACAGGTACAAGTGGTTTTCGTAATAGTGGTGAAGTAACTTCACGTGTGGTTTCAAACTGGAATGGTTTTGTTTCTGCATTGAATGATAATTCTATTCAGAATATCACCATTTCAGGAAACGTCGTAGCGACTGGAGACAATGGTAATACTGATAATGGTCGTGCGAATTCGGTTGACCGTACAGTTGCGATCAACTCACAAGGCCGTAATGTAGTTATCCAAGGTCGAAATGATCAAGCAAGCCTGGACCTCTTATCAAATAGCTTGAAATTTACAGGCTCAAGTGCTTGGAATCTGGTCTTCAAGAATCTTCAACTAGCTACTGGAAACTCAAAAGGGCCTATTGATCTTTCAGCAACAACTGGAGCCAATACTGTTACGTTTGAGAACGTGAAAAGCCAAGGTTCATCTCTTTACGGTGGTGGCGGGAATACCGACGTAATCGTAAAAGGCACAACTACCTCTATCGTTAGTGATAGTTATCGTGTAGCAAACGGTCAAACTCAGTATGTACAACGAAATGTTGGATCTGCGGGGCATTCAGTTTTACGTCGTGAAGCAAATATCCATGATGCAAAATCTATCACAGTTGCTGATGGGGCAAGCTTGACATTGAATCGCTCTTCACAGGGAGATGCTATCAACCTTGCGGGTGGCTCAACTGTTCGTGTTAATGATGGAGCAAGTCTCACAATTAATATGAATACGAATAATGGAACGGAAAGTGCCCGTTATCATAATGCTGGTATCTTCATGGAAAATGGAGGAACAGTTGTTACAGGTAAAAATTCAAAACTTACTCTAAACACAAGTATTGGTCAAGCAATTTCCCTTGGCATGGCTCGCCCAGGAGATGGTGTGACTCATCTAGACCGTTGGGGGGGATACGGAACAGGTAATGCTTTCCGTCGAAATGGAAAGAGTAGTCTTACTATTGGAGAACATGCAAGCTTCAATTTCACTGGTCGTGATGGATTGATCTTCGGAAATAATGCAACCTTCACAACTGGTTCTAATTCTCGAGTTCGTTTTGAAAACAAAGGTCGAGGAACGGCAATTGATTTTGGTGATAACTCACGTGTTGTATTTGGTAAAAAATCAACCAATACTTTCCACTCTGTAGGAAAAGGTCCGAAGAGTGGTGGAGGCCCTTCTGGTAGTTACAATGCATATAACTATATCGGTCTGAACGAAAACGGTTCCATTTTAGTAGATGACTATGCGACCTTCCGCGTTCAAATGGACAATCGTGGAGCTAATCCATGGGATGATGTCATTAATTTAGATTCAAAACATGGTCGGAAAGATCAACCATTATTCCAAGCTAACAAAGGTTCAATTGTAGATGTTCGTGATGATAATACAGACTATTATGCTGAACTTATTTCTGTGCCACTTGGTTCAAGTACTAACGTAGTCTTCCAATTTAATAATCCTCTCTACGTTTCCTTAATGCGTTACACGAATTCTGAAGGACGTTCAGCTGGTGAAATTACAGGTAAGCTTCCGTTTGGAATTGCTCAAGGAAACAATCCAGAACAAATTGGACATGGTAATATTCTCTATATTTCTAACGGATCAAAGGTATCAGGAAATCACATTGAGTTCAATGGTCCAACTGGAACTCGTGTAAACCGAGGTGCGGGAACTTATACAGTCTATTCGCTTAACAAAGATGGTAGAGATGTTGTAAGTAAAAATAAAATGAGTTCCGTATGGACGGATATTCAAGGCGGGGCAATGAGTATCGCCGGATTCAAGCCTGGTGGAAAAGCAGAAATCAATCCAAGCTCTTCAACGTCTGTTCAGACAGGTTCTTCTTCAGGTGGCGTTCTTGCGACAGATAAGACATATGGTATTGATCCAGTTACAGCTAACCGTCAAAATATTTGGGTATCAAATGGAACAAGTATTAATCCGCATGCAACGCATACCAATACTATCCGTTATGTCTACGAAGACGGTACACCTGTTTTGGACGCTAATGGTAAGCCAAAAGTTGTTGTCCAATCCTCTGATTGGAAACGCCTCCTTGAAGTTGCAATTGACCAAGATCAATTCAAGAATGTGTTAAAAAATTCTAGCGTAGCAAATGGGGACGAATTCCTAGCAGCCTATGGCAAGACAGAATATGTTGTTCGCGATATTGATGGAGATGGCATTGGAGATACTGGTTGGAGGCTTGCAGGTACTAAGAACAGTAAAGCAACGTATGATACAGTTGTATCTCCTGAACTTCAGGGCTATAAAGCAGAAATTCTTTCATCCAACGTACCTGGTTTGGCAGTTGGAACAAAAGCTTCTCGTGTATCCGTGACCTTCAATCCTAGCGAAATTAAAGATGAGATTGTTATCTCTCAAGGTGGTCGTCGCACTGTTTCTGAAACGTATTGGCGTAATATTGTAGACAATGTTGAATTGACTAATTATGAGACTGTTGTTGTTTATAAACAAGATAAACAAAAAGCAAGTGTCAAATACGTTAACGTGACTTCAAATATTGAACTTGCGAAAGACGAGATGGAAGGACAGAGTGGTTCCCTTATCGATTATAGTACAGTTGATAGAATCACTACTTATAAGAAGGCTGGCTATAAGCTAATCGAAGATGGCTTTACAAATGCTACAGACAAACATTTTGATACGAATGTATCGGTTGATCAAGAGTTTGTAGTGACTCTTGAAGAACGGATTGAACCTGTTACTCCACAAGATCCAAAACCAGTACCTGGCATCCCTGTAACACCAGAAGATCCAGCGAACTGGCCAAAAGAAGTTAAGGATATGAAAGAGTTGGAGCGTACAGCAACTCAAACTATCCGCTTCAGAGAAGAAGAAAGTGGAAAAGAAGTCTTCAAGACAATCCTTCGTAAGATTACGTTTGAAAGAACAGCTTATGTAAACCTAGTGACAGGTAATATTACTTACTCTTCATGGAGAATTGGTAAAGTGGTAGACCAAGATGGGCCTGTCCAACCTGTTAATTCTAATACAGCTAATCGTGTCAATGTAGCACCGAATACTGGTGAAGTAAGAAGCTTGTCAGCAAGAGTGAGACGCTCAGTTTCTACTGAAACAACACCAGTAGCTGATCCAGCTACAGTAGTAGAGGAACCAAGTTCAGCACCTAAGGTTGAAGCGAAAGAAGAACGAATGCCGGTGGAACCAGCATTTCGTACTGTTGAATCAAAACCAGTTGAAACTCCAAAGGTTCTTAAGATCCCAAAAGTTCAACCTGAGGCAGTTACTGTTGCAACTCGCAAAGCTTCCGCAACTTTAAATAAACGAGTGTACGGAGCAAAACCTGTTGTAACACGTGGTAGAAGCTCACGTCGACCACCAAAGATTTAGTAGAAAAATAAATTTGTTTTATGGTACAGTGTAGTTGTGCTTCTTTGAACAAGAATGAAGCACAGCTATACATTTGCCACTATTAAAAAAGGAGAAAAAATGAATTTTGATAGAAAACAACGATTTTCAATTCGTAAATATTCTGTTGGGGTAGCATCGGTCTTAATTGGATCTGTTTTAGCTGGAACAACGATTGCATCTGCGGATACAGAAGTTAAAGTGGATGATGCTACAAGTTCTTCAGCAACTCTTGTTTCAGAAGTGGCTAAAGAAGAATCTGAAACTACTGAAAGTTCTCAACCTTCTGTAACTTATTCTGCAAAACCTACCTTGTCATCAGCAAGCCTAAACTTAGCTGAAAATACTGAAAAAGCTGTCGCTACTGATTCAAAGACAGATGAAACTACTGCTCAGACTAAAGATGAAAAAGTAGAAGAAAGCAAAAAAGAAACTAAAGCGGAAGAAGTAAAAAAAGAAGATACAGTTGAAGTAGAAGAAGCTACTAAAGAATCAGAAAAATCTGAGGAAAAAACAAAATCTGAAGTTACAGAAGAAAAATCAAATGAAGCGACTACAGATTCTGTAAAAGATAAACTCACTATTGACAAAAAAGTTCCAGGTTTGAATTTAGAAAATGCAACCGACAACCCTAATGGAGGGTTTAATATTGAATTTTCTAAAGAAGCTCAAGAACAATATCGCACTTCTTTAGCAGCATACATTGCTAGACGACGCAACTACAGTAGAAGAGGAAGTTTCCGTGTAGCAGGAGATGGAACGTCAGAAGCCCCAGATTATGAGTTTAAGAAGGTCATGACGCCGATCCTTCCTGGATATTATGCTGATAAAGCTAGTATTGAAGCCTTAGTTGTTGATCCAGACCATTTGGATGATTTTAACTTTGATGTATGGTACAAGAAACTCGGTTCAGTTGTATTGGTTGATGAGCAAGGTAACTATATTACACCATCTGGTGATGTAACATCAAGTCTTGATCAAGCCGCTCATAACCAGTATGCTAACGATCCATCGGATCCTACTCGTGCATGGTTTACGAAAGTCCCAACTGCTCCAACTGGTTGGGAAATCAAACCGGGGCAAGTTATTCATGGATACGATGAGGCACGTCAAACGGTCAATCCGAACCAAAAAGACGATTTAGATGCTATCGGTAGAGATACTAAAATTGTCGTTGTCAAACAAGTTCAAAAAGCGCTCATCAAGTATGTCAACGAAAAAGGTAATGTCGAATTGAGTCGCGATGAGGTCAATGGTAAATCAGGTGAAGCAATTGATTACAGCACAACTGATAAGATTGCAGCTTACAAACGCCAAGGTTATGAACTTGTTAGCGATGGCTTCTCAGATGCAGCCAACAAGAACTTTGACTTTGATGCAACAGTTGACCAAGAGTTCACAGTTACCCTTCGCGAACGCATCGAACCAATCGATCCAGATAAACCAAAACCAAATCCAGATCAACCAGTTGATCCAAAAGACCCAGACACACCAAAATGGCCAGATCCAGTTAAGGATGTAGTCAATAAAGATGATGTGACTCGTACGGTTAAATATGTTTACGAAGATGGTTCAAAAGCGAAAGATGATGTAGCAGAAACACTTCACTTCAAACGCTTCACATATGTCAACTTGGTAACAGGTCACATTGATTACCGTGAATGGACTACAAATGATGACACCTTTGATGCAGTAACATCACCAGTGATCAAGGGCTACACAGCAGATAAATTGGTAGTACCAGCTAAAACTGGTGTGAAAGCAGGAACTGCAGATACTGTAGAAGTCGTAACATATGTGAAAGATGCTCAAAAAGCGATCATCAAGTATGTCAACGAAAAAGGTAATGTTGAGGTTGATCGTGATACTGTAAATGGTAAATCAGGTGAAGTGATTGCTTACAGCACTACTAATAAGATCAATGAACTCCATCGTAAGGGTTATGAATTGGTAAGTGATGGCTTCACAAGTGCTTCAAACAAGAATTTCGACTTTGATGCAGCAGTTGACCAAGAGTTCACAGTTACCCTTCGCGAACGCATCGAACCAATCGATCCAGACAAACCAAAACCAAATCCAGATCAACCAGTTGATCCAAAAGACCCAGACACACCAAAATGGCCAGATCCAGTTAAGGATGTAGTCAATAAAGATGATGTGACTCGTACGGTTAAATATGTCTACGAAGATGGTTCAAAAGCGAAAGATGATGTAGCAGAAACACTTCACTTCAAACGCTTCACATATGTCAACTTGGTAACAGGTCACATTGATTACCGTGAATGGACTACAAATGATGACACCTTTGATGCAGTAACATCACCAGTGATCAAGGGCTACACAGCAGATAAATTGGTAGTACCAGCTAAAACTGGTGTGAAAGCAGGAACTGCAGATACTGTAGAAGTTGTAACATATGTGAAAGATGCTCAAAAAGCGCTCATCAAGTATGTCAACGAAAAAGGTAATGTCGAATTGAGCCGTGATGCAGTAGTAGGTAAATCAGGTGAAGCGATTGACTATAGCACAGCAGCTAAGATTGCAGCTTACAAACGCCAAGGTTATGAGTTGGTAAATGATGGCTTCACAAGTGCTTCAAACAAGAATTTCGACTTTGATGCAGCAGTTGACCAAGAATTCACTGTTGTTGTACGTGAACGTATCGTACCTGTAGGACCAGAAGATCCGGATCCAACTCCAGAAACACCTTACGATCCAACAGATCCAAATACACCAAATTGGCCGAAGACTGTTGATAAGATTCAAAGTCGTCGAGTTACCGGAACACGTACAGTTACTTACTATGTGCAAGGAAATGACGGCGTAAAAGTACCAAAACCAGTACGTGAACGTGTTGTATTCGAGCGGATTGTTCTTGTTAACTTGGTAACTGGAGAAATGTCTGCGCAACGTTGGCAGTTTGTCAGTGCGACTCCAATTGCAGATAATGATCCAAATGCACCACGAGCTCGTTCACGTCGTGCTTTGACAGATGCAATTGCTCCCCGTGGTGTAGAAGCAAGTCTTGCGAGTGATACCCCGCGATTTCGCGCACGTAGTGCACGTTTAGAGGATGAAGAAACAGAGGTAACTGCTTTGGCTACTGATGTAAGTTCAAATTCAGAAGCTGTACTCCCTCCGATTCCATCTCCAGTGGTTCCAGGACACTACACACTTGTAAAAGAAATTGAATCTACCACAATTGATCCTGATGGTATCTTGAATTACAAGTTTGATGTTTATTATAAGAAGCTTGGTCGCATTCAGTTGGTGGATAAAGATGGTAAGGTACTTTCAGAAGTGGTCTACAAGAATCATCTAACGGATGCAACAAGAGCGGCTGCGACTGAACTTCCTGCAATCCCAACTGGTTACAAGATAAAAGAAGGCCAAACAGTCTATGGATACGATGCAACTGCAGGAACTGTAGATCCGAATAATCCAACAGATCCAGATGCGATTGGTCGCAACACCACCATTCTTTTGGAACTTCAAGCTGTCCCTCGTCAAGAAACCAAAGTAGTTAACGAAACTATTCACTATAAAGACGCGATTACAGGAGAAACTTTGGCACCAGATCACACTGACCAAGTTACCTTCCGTCGAGTGGTAATGGTGAATCCTGAGACAAACGAAGTATTGAGTGCGACATCTTGGGTAGCAGATAATAACGATACTACTTTTGATGCAGTGACTTCACCAGTAATCGAAGGCTACACTGCAAGTCCACTTGTAGTTGATGCAATCACTGGATTGACTGCTGATAGCAAGGATTTTGTGACAACTGTTCTTTATAGAAAGAACGCTGTTCCAACTCCAGAGCCAAAACCAGAGCCAAAACCAGAGCCAAAACCAGAGCCAAAACCAGAGCCAAAACCAGAGCCAAAACCAGAACCAAAACCAGAAGTTCCTGTGGCACCACAAGCTCCAGAACTTCCTTCTACTGGTGAAGAACAATCAGCTTCTGCTGCATTGTTAGGCGCTGCTCTTGGTTTGGTAGGACTTGCTGGTCTTGCAAGACGCAAGAAAAACGAAGACTAAACAAGTGGTAGACACTAACGATTCCCGCTAGGATCGTAAATGGTTTAGTTTTCCACAAGGAGGCCTCGCTCTAAGGAGTGGGGCCTTTTTGTTATTTCTTGAAAGCATTGAAATCACGTCTTGCAATATGATACAATAGAGGATATTTACAATAGTTAGGACAAAGATATGCTTATTTCGATTATTTCACAAGGCTTGATCTGGGCTATTTTGGGACTGGGGATTTTTATGACCTTTCGTATCTTGGATTTCCCAGATATGACTACAGAGGGCTCTTTCCCATTAGGGGGAGCCGTTGCGGTAACCTTGATCACCAAAGGGGTTCATCCTTTGCTAGCCACCCTAGCCGCCGTTGGTGCGGGTTGTTTGGCTGGATTAGCAACAGGTCTTCTTTATACCAAAGGGAAGATTCCGACGCTGTTATCAGGGATTTTGGTGATGACTTCCTGTAATTCAGTCATTCTCTTTGTGATGCAACGGGCCAACCTGGGTTTGCTTGGCTACTCAAAAATCCAAGATATGATTCCTATCGCCAGTGGTGTGAACGAGATTATCATTGGGATCATCTTTGTGACCCTGGTGATTGCTGCTATGCTCTTCTTTTTAGATACCAAACTGGGGCAGGCCTATATTGCGACAGGGGACAATCCTGAGATGGCTAAAAGCTTTGGGATCCATACCAGTCGGATGGAGTTGATGGGGCTAGTGGTTTCCAATGGGATTATTGCCTTGTCAGGTGCCTTGATGGCCCAGCAAGAAGGCTATGCAGATGCTTCTCGAGGGATCGGGGTCATCGTCGTTGGTCTGGCTAGCTTGATTATCGGAGAGGTCCTTTTCTCAAAACTGACCTTAGCAGAACGTTTACTCAGTATCGTTATTGGATCGATCATTTATCAATTCTTGATTTGGGCTGTGATTGCTATTGGGGTCAATACCAGCTATATCCGTATCTTTAGTGCTATCATCTTGGCTATCTGTCTCATGATTCCAACCTTTAAAGAGAAACTGCTGAAAGGAGTCAAACTCAGCAAATGACCGCAATTGTAGAATTAAAAAATGCCACTATCGTGGTGAATAATGGCTTGAATGAAGAAAAAGTCATTTTGGATAATGTCTCTTTGGAGATTCATGAGCATGACTTTATCACTATTCTTGGGGGCAATGGTGCTGGGAAATCAACCCTCTTCAACACCTTGGCTGGGACCCTTCCTCTGACCAGTGGTCAAGTCTTGATCAAGGGAGAGGATGTGACTCACTATGGTCCAGAAAAACGGGCCAAATACCTATCTCGTGTCTTCCAAGATCCAAAGATGGGGACAGCTCCTCGTATGACAGTGGCTGAAAATCTCCTGATTGCAAAATTTCGAGGAGAAAAACGGGGCTTGGTTCCTCGTCGCCTTGCCCAGTACAAAGACGAGTTTAAAGAGGTTTTGAGCCAGATCGGCAATGGTTTAGAGAGGCATGTCGATACGTCGGTAGAATTCTTATCTGGTGGACAACGTCAGGCTCTGAGCTTGTTGATGGCTACCCTAAAACGGCCAGAACTCTTACTTTTGGACGAACATACAGCTGCCCTAGATCCCAAGACAAGTCAAGCCTTAATGGAGCTGACGGATCGTTTTGTCAAAACAGATCGCCTGACTGCCTTGATGATTACCCATCATATGGAGGATGCGCTTAAGTACGGGAATCGCTTGATTGTCATGAAGGATGGAAAGATTATCCAGGACTTGAATCAAGAGGAAAAGGCTAAGATGGCCTTGTCTGATTACTACCGTTTCTTTGAGTAAATTTAGAAACTAGTTTCAGTGTGTAATCGCTTGCAATACTGATATTAAAGGAGTATACTATAGATGAAGATAAGGGAGAAGGGGTTGATACCAATGCCTTATAGATTCATACATTAGGTTACTTCGTTTTAGGTTTGCCTTCGCTGACACTTGATTGTGCTTTTTATAAAAAAGCCAGAACGTCGGAAATGTTAAATCAGTTGAGACGTCAAGTAAGTCTGCTTAACTTACTAAATGACATTGAAATACGTGGAAATAGTAGTGGAAGCTTTAGATGGTTTTCGAACTTCGGTATGCTCAACTGAGTGCTTTGTAACAAAACTGAAAGAGAACTTGCAAAGAAAACCACTGGTATGTGAATCGTACCATGAAAAGAAATGAAAATCATAACTGTTGTTTTCGTTAGCCTAAATGGTTAATCGCCTCTTGTCAGTGAAGCAGACCAGACCTCTAGTCCCGTAAGACTGGAGGTCTTTTTGTCTGTCGTGGTAGAAAGTTGAGGTGAGGGCTGTGGGATTGCCATATGCACATGAATATAGCTGTCGAGATCATTTTAAAGAAAGAGCAATGGAACGATTTGGAGTCGATAACGAGCAGTTGAGACGCTGGGTCAATCAACACGTACCCTCGCTTCATCATTTTGACAGCAGTTTTGATCAACGGCCCGATACGGAAGCCTATGTAGCAGAGGACGGTGTCGTCTTTGTGTGTGATCTGAAGAATCGGGAGTTTATTACCTGCTTCCAAGCTGTCAATTTGACGGTGGATGAAGAACAGAAGGAAGTCTGTCAAGACATTCATCGTGAGAATGTGCTAGCCTATAAACATAGTCAAAGCAAGCTTCTAAATCGCTATCGCTTAAAAGAAGCCAAAGAATTGCTGGCCAATATTGATGAGCATGTCGATCGATTTTATAGCTTGTCCCAAACCCTTAAGAAGGGGGCGCTTAGCGATCGGAATTACCACCACCTTGAAGAACTGCTAAATGAGTTTCACGTCATCAAGGCGGCGATACGGGTGATTGAGAATAAGAAAAATGACTATCATACGGACTAGTGTTTCTTTTTGACAGAGTTGACAATCTAGGCTGTCGTCTTTGGTCTTAATAAAGTGAGAGTGGGACAGAAATCGGTAATTCGTTAGAATTCGATTTCGTCGTCCCACCTCCGCACAGTTGAGTAGGGCTGTAAAAGTTGATGAAATCAGCGTAGTAGAGCCCACTCAACCACTGCGTCTTGCTCGACAATCCAAAGAAAATTGAGAGGCTAGGACTTTTGTCCCAGCCTCTTTTGTTTGATCTGACTTTTGAAAAAATCGTGAAAAAATAGTATAATGTTCTAGATATGCAAGAACTTTGCAAAACTGTAATTCGACTTGGTGAGCCAAGGACCGTAAGTATGAACCATTAACAAAAAAGGAGAAAACATGAGTAACATTAAGTTGATTACTTTGGGTGGAGTCCGTGAAAACGGGAAAAATCTCTACGTAGCTGAAGTAAATGACTCAATCTTTGTTTTGGATGCCGGACTTAAGTATCCAGAAAATGAACAACTAGGGGTCGATGTCGTGATCCCCAATATGGACTACCTCTTTGAAAATAGTGATCGAATCGCAGGGGTCTTCCTAACACATGGACACGCGGATGCCATTGGAGCCCTTCCCTATCTACTAGCAGAAGCCAAGGTACCAGTTTTTGGATCTGAGTTGACCGTCGAGTTGGCCAAACTCTTTGTTAAAGGCAATGACAGTGTGAAAAAGTTCAATGATTTTCATGTCATTGATGCCAACACTGAAATCGATTTTGGAGGCACCGTCGTTTCCTTCTTCCAGACAACCCACTCCATTCCAGAAAGTTTGGGAGTTGTCATCAAAACACCTGAGGGGAATATCGTCTACACAGGAGATTTCAAATTTGACCAGACAGCGAGTGAGTTTTATGCGACAGACTTTGCTCGTTTGGCAGAGATTGGACGCGAAGGCGTGCTAGCTCTCTTGAGTGACTCTGCTAATGCTGACAGCACTGTTCAAGTGGCTAGCGAGCAAGAAGTTGGAGATGAAATCCTGGATACCATTGGGGACTGGGATGGCCGGGTCATTGTTGCTGCTGTTGCTAGTAACCTATCACGGATCCAGCAGGTCTTTGATGCAGCTGCAGAGACAGGGCGTCGGGTTGTTTTGACTGGATTTGACGTAGAAAATATCGTCCGGACAGGGATTCGTTTAAATAAGCTTTCTTTGGCCAACGAAAAATTATTGATCAAGCCAAAAGAAATGTCTCGTTTTGAGGACCATGAATTGATTATTCTTGAAACTGGACGTATGGGTGAGCCGATCAACGGACTTCGTAAGATGTCCATTGGCCGTCACCGCTATGTCGAAATCAAGGATGGTGACTTGGTCTATATCGTAACAACTCCATCTATCGCCAAAGAAGCGGTTATGGCACGTGTAGAAAACATGGTCTACCAAGCAGGAGGAGTCGTCAAACAGATTACTCAAAGCTTGCGTGTATCAGGACATGGAAATGCGCGTGATCTGCAGTTGATGATCAACTTACTGCGTCCGAACTATCTGTTCCCAATCCAAGGGGAATACCGCGAATTGGATGCCCATGCACGGCTTGCGATGGAAGTGGGGATTTTGCCTGAAAATATCTTCATTCCGAAAAAAGGCACCATCATGGAATATGACAATGGTGACTTCGTTCCTGCTGGTAGCGTCTCTGCTGGAGATGTCCTCATCGATGGGAATGCTATTGGAGATGTTGGAAATGTCGTGCTCCGTGACCGGAAAGTCCTTTCAGAAGATGGTATCTTTATTGTGGCCATTACGGTTAACCGTCGTGAAAAACGCATTATCTCGAAGGCAAAAGTTCACACCCGTGGCTTTATCTATGTGAAGAAGAGTCGCGATATCTTGCGCGAAAGTGCAGAGATCGTCAACCAAAGTGTGGAAGAATACTTAGCCCAGGACAGCTTCGATTGGGGCGAGCTCAAGGGTGCTGTTCGTGATAGTTTGGCCAAGTACCTCTTTGACCAGACCAAACGTCGACCAGCTATCTTGCCAGTCGTCATGGAAGTACGCTAGGATTAAGATAAGAGGAAAAGTCGATCGTCGGCTTTTTCTTGTCAAAGAAAAGAAGAAATAGTGAGGAAAGATAGATGGCAGTAATGCAAATTGAATACTATTCAGAAGCGCTCGCAATGGAGTGGGGGATCAACGTCCTCTACCCAGATGCGTCTCGGGTGGAAAATCCAGATGATCAAGATATCCCGGTCCTCTATCTCCTTCATGGGATGAATGGCAATCAGTACTCCTGGTTGAAACGAACGCATGTAGAACGGATCCTACGTTCGACCAATTTGATTGTCGTTTTGCCTAATACCAACAATGGTTGGTATACAGATACACAGTATGGTTATCCCTATTACACAGCCATCGCAGAGGAATTGCCTAAGACCTTGGCACGTTTCTTCCCCAATATGACTAAGAAGCGGGAGAAGACCTTTATTGCTGGTCTATCGATGGGGGGCTATGGCTCTTTCAAACTGGCTCTTCAAACCAATCGCTTCTCGCATGCCGCGAGCTTCTCTGGTGCTCTTAGCTTTGAGGGGCGTCAACTGGCAAACACCGACCTTGGAAGTGCAGCTTATTGGCAAGGGGTCTTTGGAAAGCTAGAAGATTGGACGACAAGTCCTTACTCCTTGGAAAGCATTGCGGAGAAGTACTCAGATAAGAAGACGGTCTTATGGGCTTGGTGCGGAGAGCAAGATGCTCTGTATGAGGCCAACAATATAGCTGTGGATCATCTGAAGGACCTCGGCTTTGATATCACCTACAGCCATGGACCAGGAAAACATGAATGGTTTTATTGGGAGCGGGAGTTGGAACATTTCTTAGCAACCCTGCCGATCAATTTTGAACTAGAAGAACGACTCGATTAGGAAGCCACTCCTTGGGAGATATGCTATAATAGAGTGAAAAGTACCTGGGTCAGTTAGATAAGAAGCCCAGAATCAATGAACAATTAGGAGAAACATACGTGACTAAAGATATTCGTGTGCGTTATGCACCAAGTCCAACTGGACTACTACACATCGGAAATGCTCGTACAGCATTGTTTAACTACTTGTATGCACGCCACCATGGTGGAACCTTTATCATCCGTATCGAAGATACGGACCGCAAGCGTCATGTCGAAGACGGAGAACGTTCGCAACTTGAAAACCTTCGTTGGTTGGGCATGGACTGGGATGAAAGTCCTGAGACGCATGAAAACTACCGCCAGTCTGAACGTTTGGAATTGTATCAAAAATACATCGACCAACTATTGGCTGAAGGAAAAGCCTACAAGTCTTATGTGACAGAAGAAGAGTTGGCGGCAGAACGTGAACGCCAAGAAGCAGCAGGTGAAACACCTCGCTACATCAACGAATACCTTGGTATGAGCGAAGAAGAAAAAGCAGCTTACGTTGCAGAACGTGAAGCAGCGGGCATCATCCCAACGGTTCGTTTGGCAGTGAATGAAGCTGGTATTTACAAATGGCATGACATGGTCAAAGGCGATATCGAATTTGAAGGTGGCAATATCGGTGGGGACTGGGTTATCCAAAAGAAAGACGGCTACCCAACTTACAACTTTGCCGTTGTCATCGATGACCACGATATGCAAATCTCTCACGTTATCCGTGGGGATGACCACATTGCCAATACACCAAAACAGCTCATGGTCTATGAAGCTCTTGGTTGGGATGCACCTGAGTTTGGTCACATGACTTTGATCATCAACTCTGAAACTGGTAAGAAGTTGTCTAAACGGGACACCAACACCCTTCAGTTTATCGAAGACTACCGTAAGAAGGGATACCTTCCAGAAGCAGTCTTTAACTTTATCGCTCTGCTTGGTTGGAACCCTGGTGGGGAAGACGAGATCTTCTCTCGTCAAGAACTCATCAAGCTCTTTGATGAAAACCGCCTCAGCAAGTCTCCAGCAGCTTTCGACCAAAAGAAACTAGACTGGATGAGCAATGACTACATCAAGAATGCAGACCTTGCGACCATCTTTGAAATGGCTAAACCATTCCTTGAAGAAGCAGGTCGTTTGACAGACAAGGCTGAGAAATTGGTCGAGCTCTACAAACCACAAATGAAGTCAGTGGACGAAATTGTTCCATTGACAGACCTTTTCTTCTCAGACTTCCCAGAATTGACAGAAGCTGAGCGAGAAGTCATGGCTGGTGAAACGGTTCCGACTGTACTTGAAGCCTTCAAAGCAAAACTTGAAGCCATGTCAGACGATGAGTTTGTGGTAGAAAATATCTTCCCACAAATCAAAGCGGTCCAAAAGGAAACTGGTATCAAAGGAAAAAATCTCTTCATGCCAATCCGTATTGCCGTTTCAGGTGAAATGCATGGTCCTGAATTGCCAGATACCATCTACTTGCTTGGACGTGAAAAATCAATCCAACACATTGAAAAAATGTTGGAAGAAATCAGATAATTATCAGAAAAGCCCCTATTAAAAGGGGCTTTTTGTTTTAGCTCTAAAGTCGAAGTATTATAGGAGTTTATCAAAAAATTGCCCCGGTTTGACAAAAAAAAGAACATAAAAACGGATTTCTTTATGTAAAGAAAAATTTTTTAAAAAAAATACTAATAATTGAGGATAATTGCTTGAAATATTTCCAAAGTAGTCTATAATATAAAGGAAATAAAAATGTATTAAGGAGACAGAAATGTTTTTTAAGCGTTCGAACGGTGAGTTCCGTGAAACGGATCGTGTGACTCGTTTTAAATTGATCAAGTCAGGTAAGAACTGGTTGCGTGCAGCAACTTCTAACTTTGGTCTTTTGAAAGTAATCCGCGGTCAGGTCGAAGAAACTGTTGTAGCTGAGGTTCGTGAAAATGAAGTATCAGCAACAGAAATGACAAGCCGAGGCTTGCTCAAAGGGATCGTAGCAGCAGGGGCTGTTCTTGGTGCAGCTACAGTAGCGAATACTGCTAAAGCTGACGAAACTGGATCAGCTGTAGCAACTGCATCTGAACTTTCTAGTGAAGCTCTTGTAGAGCAAGGAAGTACTGTACTTGGTACAACTTCAACTACTGAATCAACTACTGAATCTACAACAGAATCAGCAAGTGCATCAACATCAGCAAGCGCTTCAACATCTGTAAGTGTCTCTGTATCTGAGTCAGCTTCATTGAGCGAACAAGGATCTGCAGAACTTTCAGCAGCTCTTAGCGAATCAGCTGTAGCAACTGCATCTGAAGCAACTTCAGAAACAACTACAACAGCTACTAAATCTGAAGATAAAGTTGTCCTAGAACAAAACACTTCAGAAGCAGCATTGTTGAACAAGATTGCAGGGGACTACTCAGCTACTGTTTCAGCCCCAGAAAAGAAAGCTGCTCTTGATGCAGCCATCGCTAAAGTTCAAACAGAATTGACAGCAAGCAACAGCTTGATCAACGCGAATGCATCAGCTCAATCTTATGCTGATCAACGCGAACGTTTGAGCAAGTCAGTAGATGACATGATGGCAACTTTAACTGCGGCAGGATTTACTGGTAACACAACAGTCAATGGTGCTCCAGCAGTTTATGCACAATTGGATGCAATCTCTACTTCAAACACACTTTCAGCAGGTGTTAATGCAACTCCTGGAATGACTGATCCAAATGGTGCGAGCCTTACAGATCGTACACAAACGATTCCTTCAGGATATGCAGCTGACCCTGCTGCAAATCGCATGACATTTGGTGTATGGAATCTTTCTTCATACAACCAACTTTACAGCAAAAACTACTATGTGACGCTATCTGTAGATAAAACAAATAGCTCAAACAACCCTGAGGTTTATGTACGCTTGGTAGATAAAACTACAGGTAATGAAGTTGCTAATACAACTTTGAATTCTGCACTCTCAGGTAAAGAAGTAAATCTTGGTGACCTTTCATCTCAGAAATACTATCCATACCTTGTTTATAACAAGTCAACGGATGGTGGATCTGCAAGTGTGGATATCATTATCAAACATAACGAAGAGTTGAATCCTAGTGGTTTTGATTACAAGACTGAACAGGTCTATGACTATTTGGCGCCTGCTAACCAAGGTGAAACGAAACCAAACGTAGAGATTGGTGTCCCATCGACTAAGATGAATCAAACAACTCACTATAAAGTAGTTGATACTGCTTCATCGACTTATAATGCCTCACGTTCAACAGCAGATACTACAACTCAAAGCTACAAACCAACTGGTAATGAGACAGAACTTGCTTCATATACTCAAACAGGAATCCAAGGTCAAAACTATACAGCTTCTAACCCACGTTCATTTGATGGTTATGTTTTGTATCAACAAGCAGATGCTTCAACTATGTCTGGTGAGCTTGGTAACACAGTAGGAATTAAGTATGCCGAACTTAAGGGTACACGTCAACATTACTATGTGAAACGTATTCGTGAAGTGGTTGCCAACGATGGTTCGACAGTAACAAAACTCTATGTTCTGGATCCTTCAGCAGTTTCAACTTATAATGAAGCTACAATGGGGAATAACACAGATACGAATGGTTACACACTCGTTTACACCACTCCAGTGATTAAACCAGGTGACAAGTATATCCCATCTGCAACAAATATGGAAACAGACAAAGTTCTTGTTTCAAGTAAGAATGGTGACTACCAATTGTCAGTTTCTCCATGGCACAATCCATCTGAACCTAATAAGGGTCTTGTCTACATTACAGGTTGGTATGCGACTGGTCATTATGGCGAAGCGGATTACATGTATACTGATGAGCCAAAAGGAACTGCAAACTCAACACCTGGAGGGAACACTCAAAACGTTATCGGTGGACGTACGAAGTATGCCTTGTTAGCAGATGGTAAGACACTTGAGACAGATTCTTTAGGTAATCCAGTGAAGACTACTGGTGGATTTGGTAACCAATACTCACTTCCATCAGCAAGTGAAAAACCATCTGGTGATACAGTTCACTACTACCGTAAGATGACAGATTCTGAGTCAGCTTCAGAATCACAATCAAATTCTGCATCAACTTCACAATCAGAATCAGAAGTAGTATCTAACTCACAATCTGTTTCACAATCACAATCAGAGGTAGTATCTAACTCACAATCTGTTTCACAATCACAATCTGTTTCAGCATCTGAATCAGCATCTGAATCAGCATCAGCATCAGCATCTGAATCAGCATCTGAGTCAGCATCAGCATCAGCGTCTGAATCAGCATCAGCATCTGAATCAGCATCTGAATCAGCATCAGCATCAGCATCTGAGTCAGCATCAGTATCAGCGTCTGAATCAGCATCAGCGTCTGAATCAGCGTCTGAATCAGCATCAGTATCAGCGTCTGAATCAGCTTCAACATCAGTAAGCCAATCAGTATCAGCATCAGCATCTGAGTCAGCATCAGCATCAGCGTCTGAATCAGCATCAGCATCTGAATCAGCATCTGAATCAGCATCAGCATCAGCATCTGAGTCAGCATCAGTATCAACGTCTGAATCAGCATCAGCGTCTGAATCAGCGTCTGACTCAGCATCAGTATCAGC
>NZ_JAHZQQ010000022.1 GCF_019930045.1 Streptococcus australis
TTTCTAGTAAATGTGTTGCAACTCTACTATACAGGATTTATTCCTTTTTGTGTTTACACAACTTATTGTACACTACCTCGTCTATTTAATCTTTTCAAAGGATGATAGTCTCTATTACCATTTCCCTTGGGAATTATTTGCTGGGATTGGCATCATGAGCTGGGCGGTCCAAGAAGGATTGAAAATGGTCAAGGCTGTTAAAAAGGAGATGGAGCAATGAAAAAGAAACTTGAAATTGGATTGGTAGCTGTTTTGTGTTTGCTCCTTTGGGCAACTGAGATGGTGACGGGCTGGTTTTCTGCCCATTTTCCTAGCTGGTTTTTCCAAACGGTTTGGGGAGTGACCTTGGTCGTCTATGTCATCATTCCAGCTGGCCAGATTTGGTTGAAAGGAGAGTCTCATGAGTATCATTAGTGTAGAGAACTTGAACAAAAGTATCAAAGGAAAGGTGATCCTAGAAGATCTTTCTTTTACAGTCGAGAGAGGGGACTGCCTGGCCTTGATTGGGCCAAACGGGGCAGGGAAGACAACCTTGATGGATTGCCTCCTAGGAGATAGGAAGGCGACTTCTGGGATCATTGAAATAGAGGGAAAAGCTCCTGGTCATCCTCAGTTAAAGGCTAGTATCTCCTATCTCCCTCAAGAGAATGCCATCGTGCAAAAGCTAACTGTGCAGGAACTGATCAGTTTCTTTCGCTCCATTTATCCCAACCCTTTAACGGTCAATGCCATCGATGATTTATTGCGTTTTACTCCAGAACAAAAGAAGCAATTAGCCAGTAAGCTATCTGGTGGGCAAAAGCGTCTTTTATCCTTTGTGTTGACCTTGATTGGTCGTCCCAGTCTTCTGTTTCTGGATGAGCCAACGGCTGCCATGGATACGTCCACTCGCCAACGCTTTTGGGAGATCGTCGGGCATTTAAAGGACCAAGGTGTGACTATAGTCTATTCTTCCCATTACATCGAGGAAGTAGAGCATACAGCTGATCGGATTTTGGTCTTGCACCAGGGCCATTTGCTTCGGGATACGACACCTCTCGCTATGAGAAGCGAAGAGGTAGAAAAACATTTCACTCTGCCACTACGCTACCAAGGTCTAGTGGCCGAGATGGAAGGGATTGGTCAAGTGACGGTCAAACCCGATGCTCTTCAGGTCGTGACAGGCAATGCCAATCGTTTGTGGACTCGATTGCAGGAAGAAGGATGTTCGATCCAAGAGATCGAGGTGACCAATAGAAGTTTATTGGATTCTATTTTTGAAAATACAAAGGAAGTAGGTAGAGAAGATGAAACGCATGAAAGCTCTCGGCGTGGTTGAGTGGCATTTGACTAGACGCCAAGCCATTTATTACTTGTTATCAATTGGGATGCCCACAGCCTTTTATCTCTTCTTTTCAGGGATGTACCAGGACACACCAGGGGCGCCCGCTCACTTTATGAGGGATTATCTCCTTTCTATGACGGCTTTTTCCATGATGTCTACGGCTATCTTTTCTTTTCCAACAGTTCTTGAAACCGATCGACTCAACAATTGGCAAAAAGTCTTGCGCCATACCCCGGTATCTATGGTAGAATATTATCTAATAAAGGTTGTGGGTCTCTTTGTCGATTTTCTCCTATCGATTGGGGTCGTCTTTACCGTGGGTCATGTGGTGCGACATGTGAACATGTCTCTACAGGATTGGGTCTTAGCAGCCTTCCTTCTTATCCTAGGGAGCCTAGCGTTTGTGGCTATCGGTCTGGTCTTGACCCTGCTTCCTTCCAGTCAATTGATGTCTGTTGTGGGCAATCTCCTTTACATGGGACTGGCTGTTATGGGTGGCCTATGGATGCCGATTAGTCTCTTTCCAGAATGGATGCAAGCCATCGGCAAATGCCTACCAACCTATCAATTGATGGAGCTGATCAAGACCTTTTTAAACAAGGGGCAGATCAATGTTCTCGCTAGTGTCTATTTAACCTTGTTTACCCTGGTCTTCTTTACCCTTGTCATTGTTTATCGTCGTCATTCTGAGGTTCGTTCATGATTGAAAAACTCAAGCGTATCCATTATATGTTTTACGCTAGCCTAGTCTTTATGGGCTTTCCCTTTATCTCTATTTTATTAGGGGAGGTCCCCTACTGGCACTTCTTTTTAGCCCTCTTGTTTATTGCTTCCTATCTAGGAGTCTTGATTACTGAAAACAAAAAGCTGACCTGGATTTGTTGGCTGTACCTCCTAGCCTATGTAGCAGGAAATACTCTTTTTATTAACGCCAACTATTTTTGGTTTTATTTCTTCATCAGCAACCTATTGGTCTATCACTTTGAGATTCGCAATTTTCGCTCTCCCTATCTTTGGACAGTTTTTCTATCGCAATTCCTGCTTTTTGGGGCCATCTTTTTCAAACAGAGTGCGATGGAGTATGAATGGGTATTTTTAATCATTATTTTCTTTTTTACCCATGCCATGACCTATGGCATGATCCGGATTCAGATGGTGGAAGAGCTGAAAGCTGACCATGCCAAGCAAAACGCTCAAATCAATCTCTTGCTGGCAGAAAACGAGCGCCATCGGATTGGCCGCGATCTGCATGATAGTCTAGGCCACACCTTTGCCATGCTCAGTGTCAAGGCAGACCTGGCTGATCAGTTCTTAACAATCGGTCAGGTTGAGAAGGCGCAGGAGCAGGTGCAAGAGATTCAAGCCATCAGTCAAGAGTCCATGCACCAAGTCCGAGAGATTGTGGAGAACTTGAAGCAGCGAACCCTGGCAAGAGAGCTAGAAACTGTCCAGCAAATGCTAGAAGTGGCGCAAGTCAAAGTAGAAATTCAGAATGAGCTCGATACAGCCAGCATCTCGCCAATTTTGGAGTCTGCTCTAGCCATGGTGTCTCTGGAATTGGCCACTAATATGATCAAACATGCCAAAGCAACGCAAGCTCTTCTATCTTATCGCTCCACCGAAACAGGTGTAGAAATGATCGCAGAAGATGATGGGATTGGCTTTGACAAAGTCTCTGACAAGGACTTGCACTCGATCCGCGAACGGATTGCCTTATTGGGAGGAGAGTTAGAGATCAGTCGTCGTCACAAGCCAACCCGGATAGAAATACGGATCCCCTATCAAGAAAGGAAATAAGATGCGCTTATTAGTTGCTGAAGACCAAAGTATGTTACGCGATGCCTTCTGTCAGCTCTTGCTTTTGCAAGAGGATGTAGAAGAAGTCTTGCAGGCTGGAGACGGGCAAGAAGCTATTCGCTTACTCGAAACCCATCCAGTCGATATTGCTATTTTAGATATTGAGATGCCCATCAAAACAGGGCTAGAAGTGTTGGAATGGGCCAAAAGTCAACAACCCCAGCTCAAGGTTGTCATCGTTACTACCTTTAAGCGACCGGGTTACTTTGAGCGGGCCCTGAAGGCTGGAGTCGATGCCTATGTTCTAAAAGAACGCCGCATCACGGACTTGATGGGGACCCTGCATACCGTTTTGGCAGGTCAAAAAGAATATTCTCCTGAATTAATGGAGGGAATCTTGACCCATCCCAATCCTCTAAGCTCTCAGGAGCAAGCGGTCCTAAAAGAAGTTGCAAAGGGAGCTTCTAATCAAGAAATTGCTGATCGGTTATTTCTCTCTAACGGGACCATCCGCAATTATATGTCAGCCATTCTGACCAAGTTGGATGCAGAGAACCGGACCGAGGCAGCAAAGATTGCCCAAGAAAGGGGCTGGCTATAAGCAAGCAAAGAGAGGCTGGGACAAAAGTCCTAGCCTCTCAATTGTCTTTGGATTGTCGAGCAAGACGCAGTGGTTGAGTGGGCTCTACTACGCTGATTTCATCAGCTTTTACAGCCCTACTCAACTGTGCGGAGGTGGGACGACGAAATCGAATTCTAACGAATTACCGATTTCTGTCCCACTCTCTTTTTTGATTGGATTGTTCTTTTTTCAGGAGAAATCTCATTATTCGGATTTGGATAGAAAATTCAGAAAATTTGTGATTTTTCCTTGAAATATTTTCCAAAAATGGTATGATAGTAGCATGCTCATTTGATAATCAAAGAAACAGAAAGGAGAGACATGGAGAAAATTACCTTAGAAACTGCAAAGACAGGTTCAGAGCTTGTGCTAGAAACGCTTCGGGATCTCGGGATTGATACCATTTTTGGGTACCCGGGTGGAGCCGTTTTGCCCCTTTACGATGCTATTTATAGTTTTAAAGGGATCAAACACATTCTTGGCCGACATGAACAAGGGTGCTTGCATGAAGCTGAAGGCTACGCCAAATCAACTGGAAAGTTGGGTGTCGCAGTCGTCACTAGTGGACCTGGGGCAACCAATGCTATTACAGGTATTGCTGATGCCATGAGTGATAGTGTCCCTCTTCTTGTGTTTACTGGTCAGGTCAACCGTTCCGGTATCGGGAAGGATGCCTTCCAAGAGGCAGATATTGTTGGGATTACCATGCCAATCACCAAGTACAATTACCAAGTACGAGAGACAGCAGATATTCCACGGATTATTACTGAAGCGGTCCATATTGCGACAACTGGTCGTCCAGGTCCTGTCGTCATTGACCTTCCAAAAGATGTCTCTGCCTTAGAAACAGATTATATATTCAACCCAGCAATCAACATTCCAAGTTACCAACCGACCATTGAGCCAAATGAATTGCAGATTAAGAAAATCTTGAAACAATTGGGCAAGGCTAAGAAACCAGTCCTTTTGGCTGGGGGTGGCGTTAGCTATGCGGAAGCGGCAGAAGAATTGGTAGCCTTAGCAGAACGCTACCAGATCCCTGTAGTGACTAGCCTTTTAGGTCAGGGAACGATTGCGACAAACCATCCTCTCTTCCTTGGAATGGGTGGGATGCACGGTTCCTTTGCGGCCAACATTGCCATGACCGAAGCGGATTTCATGATCAGTATTGGCTGTCGTTTCGATGACCGTCTGACAGGAAATCCAAAGACCTTTGCGAAGAATGCCAAAGTCGCTCATATTGATATTGACCCAGCAGAGATTGGTAAAATCATTGCAGTCGATATTCCCGTCGTTGGTGATGCGAAGAAAGCTTTACAACAGTTGTTGACAGAGCCAGTCGTTCACAACAATACGGAGAAATGGATCGAAAAGGTCACAAAAGATAAGAACCGGGTTCGTTCTTACGATAAGAAAGAACGCGTGGTCCAACCCCAAGCAGTTATTGAACGCGTGGGTGAGTTGACCAAGGGGGATGCCATCGTCGTGACAGACGTTGGCCAACACCAAATGTGGGCAGCTCAGTACTACCCATATCAAAACGAACGGCAATTAGTGACTTCTGGTGGTCTAGGGACTATGGGATTCGGTGTACCAGCTGCCATTGGTGCTAAGATTGCCAATCCAGACAAAGAAGTCGTGCTCTTTGTCGGAGATGGTGGCTTCCAGATGACCAACCAAGAATTGGCAATCTTGAATGTTTACAAGATTCCGATCAAGGTCATCATGCTCAATAACCATTCACTTGGGATGGTTCGGCAGTGGCAAGAAGCCTTCTATGATGGACGAACATCAGAGTCCGTCTTTGAAACCTTGCCAGACTTCCAATTGATGGCGCAAGCCTATGGGATTAAGAACTACAAATTTGACAATCCCGAAACCCTTGAGAAGGATTTGGAAGTCATTACCGAAGATGTACCAATGTTCATCGAGATTGACATTTCTCGGAAAGAACACGTTCTACCAATGGTACCAGCTGGTAAGAGCAATCATGAGATGTTGGGGGTGAAGTTTAATGCGTAGAATGTTAACAGCCAAACTTCAAAACCGGTCTGGGGTTCTCAACCGCTTTACCGGTGTCTTGTCTAGACGACAAGTCAACATTGAGAGCATCTCAGTGGGAGCAACAGAAAATCCGAATGTATCGCGGATTACCATCATCATTGATGTTGCATCTCATGATGAAGTCGAACAAATCATCAAGCAACTCAATCGCCAGGTCGATGTGATTCGCGTCCGAGACATTACAGATAAACCTCACCTCGAGCGTGAAGTGATTCTGATCAAGGTCTCTGCACCAGCAGAGAAACGGGCAGAATTGCTGGCTATTATCCAGCCCTTCCGCGCGACTGTGGTAGACGTGGCTCCAAGTTCCATCACCGTGCAGATGACAGGAAATGCAGAGAAGAACGAAGCTCTCTTGCGTGTCATTCGTCCTTATGGGATTAAAAATGTCGCACGGACGGGTGCAACTGGCTTTACCCGCGATTAAAATCCAACCTAAATTTGTTAAAATAGCCTAATAGGCAATAAAAATAGAAAAGAGAGAAAAAACTATGGCAGTTCAAATGGAATACGAAAAAGATGTAAAAGTAGCAGCACTTGACGGTAAAAAAATCGCCGTTATCGGTTATGGATCACAGGGTCATGCCCACGCGCAAAACTTGCGTGACTCAGGTCATGATGTGATCATCGGTGTACGTCCAGGTAAATCTTTTGATAAAGCAAAAGAAGATGGCTTTGATACTTACACAGTAGCAGAAGCAACTAAATTGGCTGACGTTATCATGATCTTGGCTCCAGACGAAATCCAACAAGAATTGTACGAAGCAGAAATTGCTCCAAACTTGGAAGCTGGTAATGCTGTTGGATTTGCACATGGTTTCAACATCCATTTCGAATTCATCAAAGTTCCTGCAGATGTAGATGTCTTCATGTGTGCGCCTAAAGGACCTGGTCATTTGGTACGTCGTACGTATGAAGAAGGATTTGGTGTTCCTGCACTTTACGCTGTCTACCAAGATGCTACAGGAAATGCTAAAGATATCGCCATGGACTGGTGTAAAGGTGTTGGTTCAGCACGCGTTGGTCTTTTGGAAACAACTTATAAAGAAGAAACTGAAGAAGATTTGTTTGGTGAACAAGCCGTTCTCTGTGGTGGTTTGACTGCCCTTATTGAAGCTGGTTTTGAAGTCTTGACGGAAGCTGGATACGCTCCAGAATTGGCTTACTTTGAAGTACTTCACGAAATGAAACTCATCGTTGACTTAATCTACGAAGGTGGATTCAAGAAAATGCGTCAATCAATCTCTAACACTGCTGAATACGGTGACTACGTGTCAGGTCCACGTGTCATTACTGAGCAAGTGAAAGAAAACATGAAAGCCGTTCTTGCGGATATCCAAAATGGTACATTCGCCAACGACTTTGTCAACGACTACAAAGCTGGTCGTCCAAAATTGACTGCTTACCGTGAACAAGCGGCTAACCTTGAAATCGAAAAAGTTGGTGCTGAATTGCGTAAAGCAATGCCATTCGTTGGAAAAAATGACGACGACGCCTTTAAAATCTATAACTAATGAGGTGATGGTGAAGTTGGGAGAAATCCCAACTTCTTTTTCATCAATAGAGAGATGGTTTGGAAGGTATTTTCAACCATTTAGCAGAATCTGTATGAAGAGACGTGCCATATCGAACATTTTGGGTGATTTTTCTGAAAATTTGGAAAACACGCTGAAATTTTTGCAGTCTTTTGATATAATTAGATGAAATAAGGAGAAGAAGAGGAAGATCATGATAACATCGAAAGATATCATAAAAGCCCACAAGGTCTTAAAGGGTGTGGTTGTTGAGACTCCCTTAGATTATGATCATTATTTATCTGATAAGTATGGAGCAAAAATCTATTTAAAGAAGGAAAATGCGCAACGGGTTCGTTCCTTTAAGATTCGTGGAGCCTACTACGCGATTTCTCAGTTACATGCGAAAGAGAGAGAACGAGGAGTGGTCTGTGCCTCAGCGGGCAACCACGCTCAAGGAGTTGCCTACACCTGCCGGGAGATGAAAATCCCAGCGACCATCTTTATGCCGATTACGACACCTCAGCAAAAGATTAGCCAGGTTCGTTTCTTCGGTGGAGAGTACGTGACCATTAAATTAGTAGGAGATACTTTTGATGCTTCTTCTAAGGCGGCGCAGGAATATACTGAACTTAAAAACTGTACCTTCATTGATCCATTTGATGATGCCAATGTCCAAGCGGGTCAAGGAACTGTAGCTTATGAAATTCTAGAGGAAGCTAAAAAAGAATCCATCGACTTCGATGCGGTGTTAGTACCGGTTGGTGGGGGAGGCCTCATCGCCGGAGTATCCACCTATATTAAGGAACAAGCGCCGGACATCGAGGTTATTGGGATTGAAGCAGATGGTGCTCGGTCGATGAAGGCAGCCTTTGAAGCTGGAGGCCCGGTAAAACTCAAACAGATTGATAAGTTTGCGGATGGAATTGCTGTTCAAAAGGTTGGTCAGTTGACTTATGAAGCAACGAAAAAAAATGTTGAGACCTTGATTGGCGTCAACGAGGGCTTGATCTCTGAGACCTTGATTGATCTATATTCTAAGCAAGGTTTGGTTGCAGAACCAGCTGGAGCTGCCAGTGTTGCAGCTTTGGAAGTGTTGAGAGAGTATATCAAAGGGAAGACCATTTGTTGTGTGATTTCTGGTGGGAACAATGACATTAACCGGATGCCAGAGATGGAAGAGCGGGCCTTGATCTATGATGGTATCAAACACTACTTCATCGTCAACTTCCCGCAACGTCCAGGAGCTTTGAGAGAGTTTGTAAATGATATCTTAGGTCCAAATGACGATATCACGCGGTTTGAGTATATCAAACGGGCAAGTAAAGGGACTGGGCCAGTCTTGATTGGTGTCGCTTTGGCAGATAAGCATGACTATGCAGGACTGATCAATCGGATTGAACAATTCGACCCTTCTTTCATTAACTTAAATGGAAATGAAACCCTCTATAACATGTTGGTATGATGGATTCTTTAACAAAGAACCACTTCTAAAAAGTAAATAAAATATAAAGGAGAATCAGGAAATGATTTGGATTTTTCTATTGGCTATTCTAGTAGTTGGAGCTACTGTATTCATTAGCTCGCTCTATGTGGTGAAACAACAATCTGTTGCGATTATTGAGCGTTTTGGACGCTATCAAAAGATCAGCAACAGTGGGATTCATGTCCGTGCACCATTTGGAATCGATAAAATTGCGGCGCGTGTGCAATTGCGTCTCTTGCAAAGCGAGATTGTAGTCGAAACTAAGACACAGGATAATGTATTCGTTACCATGAATGTAGCGACACAATACCGCGTAAATGAAAACAATGTAACGGATGCTTACTACAAATTGATGCGCCCAGAAGCTCAGATCAAATCTTACATCGAAGATGCCTTGCGCTCATCTGTTCCAAAGTTGACCTTGGATGAATTGTTCGAGAAAAAAGATGAAATCGCCCTTGAGGTTCAAAAACAAGTAGCTGAAGAAATGTCGACCTATGGTTACATTATCGTAAAAACCTTGATTACTAAAGTTGAACCAGATGCTGAAGTGAAGCAGTCAATGAATGAAATCAACGCTGCTCAACGGAAACGTGTGGCTGCCCAAGAATTGGCTGAAGCTGATAAGATTAAGATTGTTACCGCAGCCGAAGCAGAAGCTGAAAAAGATCGCCTTCACGGGGTCGGTATTGCAGAGCAACGGAAGGCCATTGTAGATGGTTTGGCAGATTCTATCAAGGAATTGAAAGACACCAATGTGAATTTGACAGAAGAACAGATCATGTCGATTCTTTTGACCAACCAATATTTGGATACTTTGAATAATTTTGCAGAAAAACAAGGCACCAATACCCTCTTCTTGCCAGCAAATCCGGATGGCGTAGAGAATATTCGCACCCAAATCCTCTCAGCTTTAAAAGCTAAATAACAAAATATCTGACTTTTTTAAAATTGTTCGTATTTTCAGCTATTATGGTTGACAAAATATGTAAAAAATTTTATATTAGTATTGGAAATAATAATATAGGAGAAGAATCATGGCTAAATCGAACTTCGAAAAAGTGGAATCAGTTGTTGGTTGGGTACGTGATAAAAAAATCACTGGCTATCGTATTAGTAAAGAAACGAACGCCCGTGAAATGTCTATCATTGCACTTGCGCAAGGTCGTGCAAAAGTGAAGAACATTTCGTTTGAAACTGCGCTTGGCTTGATCGATTTTTATGATAAGAATCATCAAAAATTCGAAAATTAATCTTACATATAAAAAAGAAGGGGAAAAGCTTCCCTTCTTTTTATATAGTATAAATCAGGATATCGTAGGAAAGTATCACTAGTTTTCTTCATATCTATCAAAGGATTTCAACAAGTTTATGTGTGGAATCTTTCTTTCAATTGATGGTATTTAAAAACTCCCTCATCGGAAGGATTTCCAGTGAGGGAGTTTGTTTTAGTTTAAGAAACGTTGTAAGAATTCTTTGGTCCGTTCTTCCTTTGGATTGGTAAAGATTTCTTTCGGATCACCTTGTTCAGCGATGACCCCCTTGTCCATAAAGATCACACGACTTGAGACGTCTCGTGCAAATTCCATTTCGTGGGTTACCACGATCATGGTTAAGCCTTCTTTGGCTAAGTCTTGCATAATTTTAAGAACTTCTCCGACCATTTCAGGGTCCAGAGCAGAGGTTGGCTCATCGAAGAGAATAGCATCCGGATCCATAGAGAGAGCACGAGCGATAGCGACCCGTTGTTTTTGCCCTCCTGAAAGTTGTTTTGGACGAGCAGCCCAATAAGGTTCTCCCATACCAACTTTCTCTAAATTCGCTTTAGCAATTTTCTCTGCCGTTTCTCGGTCCCGTTTTAGGACAGTTGTCTGAGCGACAATGGTGTTTTCTAAGACATTTAAGTTTTCAAATAGGTTGAAGCTTTGGAAAACCATGCCCAATTTTTCCCGATAGTGGGTGAGATCATAGTCAGGATCAAGAACGTTTTGCCCCCGGTAGAGGATTTCCCCATCAGTCGGTGTTTCTAAGAGATTGATGGAGCGAAGGAAGGTAGATTTCCCACTACCAGAGCTCCCAATGATAGAGATTACTTCGCCCTTCTCAACAGAAAGAGAGATGTCCTTCAAAACTTCGTTTTGACCGTAGGATTTTTTTAAGTGTTTGATTTCAAGTATTTTTTCTGCCATTATTTCACCTCTTTGACTTGCATTTGATTGGCACCTGTTGTATAGGTATCAGAATCTAAGCGACGTTCGATGTAACGAAGGATACGGGTGATAGTGAAAGTCAGGATAAAGTAAATAACCGCAATAATAGTAAAGGTTGGGAAGTATTGGTAGTTTTGAGTTGCGACCGTATTTCCTGTAAAGTAAAGTTCGACCACGGAGATAACATTCAAGACAGATGTATCCTTGATGTTAATGACAAATTCATTCCCTGTCGCTGGCAAGATATTGCGAATAACTTGAGGAAGGACGACCTTGCGCATGGTTTGTCCATGGGTCATTCCTAGAGCAGTCGCTGCTTCAAACTGACCAGTATCCACTGCTAAGATTCCTCCACGAACAATCTCGCTCATATAAGCCCCTGTATTGATCGAAACAATAAAGATGGCGGCCCAGGTACGATCCAAGGAAATGTTGAAGGCTTGGGCTGAACCGTAGAAAATAACCATGGATTGAACGATCATCGGAGTTCCTCGGAAGATTTCAATGTAGACATTGAGGAACCAACCAAAGAATGTTTGCAAGGCAGCGAGAGCCTTGTTTTTAGACATAGGCGCAGTCCGGAAGACACCGATCAACAAACCGATAATCAAACCAGCAATGGTCCCTGTCATGGAGATGAGGAGGGTCATACCAGTTCCACGTAAGAACTGTGGGCCATTATCTTTCAAAATCTTCATCATTTGGCTGAAGAAAGTCTGCTCATCATCGCTAGCATCGCTGGAAGCTGGTTGCTTCTTGATCATATCATCCATGAGTTTGACTTGGTCTTCAGATGAAATTTTCGCTAGTGCCGCATTGACTTGGTCAAGTCTAGCGTCACCCTTCTTCATCCCGATAGCGATGGTCGCATCTTCTTCCCCAACTTCAAATCCTTTTTTGAATTGGATCATCTTAAATTTTGAATTAGCGGACTCAGCTGTCAAGGCTTCTGGACGCTCAGAAACATAGGCATCGATAACACCAGATTCTAAAGCTTGGCGCATTTGAGCAAAGTCTCCCATTGCAGTTTCTTGTTTTGCACCCTTGAGTTGGGAGATGAGCGAGTAGAGGTAGACCCCTTGTTGAGAGGTGACCTTGGCATCCTTAAAGTCATCTAAACTAGTGGCATTCGCATAGTTTCCATCTTTGCGCACTAGCATGACTGGCTCACTAGTATAGTAGCTATTAGAAAAGGCAACCTCTTTTTTGCGCTCAGCAGTAGGACTCATCCCGGCGATGATCATATCGATTTTCCCAGAAGTGAGGGCTGGAATTAGTCCGTTCCAAGATGTTTTTACGATCAGAGGTTTTTTACCTAGTCCCTCAGCAACCTTTTTGGCGATTTGAACATCGTACCCGTTGGCATATTGGTTGGTGCCATCAATCTTTACAGCTCCATTTGAATCATCTTCTTGAGTCCAGTTGAAAGGAGCATACGCAGCCTCCATTCCAATCCGGAGATACTCATCTGCTTTGACAATATGGCTCATTCCCAGACACAAAAGTAGTCCGGTAAAGAGAGCATAAATTGTTTTTTTCATGTAGTCTCCTCTTCCTTTATAAATAGTATCATCTTATTGTACAGGAAATTGGTTTACTTTTCAAACCTGATAGCCTTTTCATAAAAAAATGCTATAATAAACCAAAGGAGTATAGGGGAAATGAAAAAAATTCTGTATGTTCTATTGGCAGTGATGGCCTGTCTATTTGTAACGGGTCTTGTAAAAGCGGATGGTCCTTCCTATGAGGTTCAGTCTTATCGGGGGACTCTTACCTTGGAAACTTGGGACGATGCTACCTATGAGGAAGAATTGGTCTATCATTTTACAACTTCCTATAATGGTCAATATGTCACCTTGGGAAGTGCGGGTAAAATGCCTCAAGGTTTTGAAATAGTAATTCCTCCTTTGGTGGAAGTGGAAGGTAGAACCTTGTCGCAAGAACCAGAAGTTCATAATTTTGGCGATGGTTATCAGGTAAAGATTTATAACGGTGGAAGTGCAGGGGATACTGTCAAGATAAAGGTTACCTGGCGCTTAAAAAACTTGCTCTATGTTCACCAAGATATCCTATTATTGAACTGGAAACCAATCAGTGATGGGGATCAAGAGGTCAAAAAAGTAGAGTTACAGGTTATCCCGAAATTTGCCACGGCTGCCTCAAAATCGGAACTGAATATCCATACGGCTTATATGGGGGCTGAGGCAACTGTTCAGAAAGAAGAAGCAAACTATAAGGCTACTCTAGAGAATCTGAAACGAAAAGAAGGTGTTGAGATTTATGCTTACTGGCGGAAATCGGATATAGCTTCCTTTGGGGAATCCTATCGCGATACAGGTTTGATGGAGGAGTCCAACTATCATCGGACGGAAGCAGGAATTGTTCAAAAACGGACCTGGATTCGCCTATTTATGAAGGTCCTACTCCCAATCCTTATTCTGTTCATCCTTCTTCTTGCTATTTATTATCGTCATCGATTCATGCAATCTGTGACTTCTACCAGAGTTTTCCCAAAAAATAGCCGCTTGTATGAGATTCCAAATGACGTTGCGCCTCTACTAATGGCCTCGATTGTATACTCTACAGAGCTAGATGAGATTTCTCCAACCAAAAAACATGCTCGGGGCGCCTTTAAATTTGATCAGTTGGTGCAAGCAACCTTACTTGATTTGATTGATCGAAAAAATATCATCTGTGAGCAATACGACACTCATACAGTTTTAACCATTCAAAATGAAGATACATTGGATGAATTTGAGCGCGAATTTCTTAGACTAGCTTTCGGTTCTCAAAAATATTGTAGAACAGATGACTTGTTTTCAGATTATGAAATTTCGGATTCTCTCTATAAATATGCCTCTGAGAAAGAGCAAGATGCCATTCGCAAGCGAGGAAAACAAGCGCAAGATCGGATTGATGCAGCGATTTCTCGTGTCGCTCAGGCAGTTCAACAAAAGATCCAAACCTTTGCCCTTTCTCCTTACTACCGTCCTTTAGAGGTAGGGGAGGAACGTGCAGGCCGTATGTGTCTCTTCTTTGGATGGGCTGCGTGGAGCATTGCTTTGGTAGCCGGTCTAATTGCTTATTTCATCTTGAATTGGCTCTCTATCTTTTGTGTGATCTATGTGTTGGTAATGTGGATTCTTCCGGCATCCTTCCAAGGGAAGTTCACCCTCTATCGACGGGATGGAGTCCCAACGGACCTCGGTGCAGAACAGCGCTATTACTGGGATAGTTTCCGTAATATGTTGCGGGATATCGCTCATTTGGAAGAAGCAGAAGTTCAATCGCTAGTTTTATGGAATCGCTTGTTAGTCTATGCCACTCTATTTGGTTTTGCAGATCAAGTAAGTAAAGTGATGAAGCTTCGTCAAATCCACCTAGACAACCCAAGTATGGATGCCTATGTCTACACTCCATTTCGTAGTAATCTGATCCATTCCAGCCATCTCTTGTCTACTTATGGAACGACCGCGACAACCGCTAGTCATTTTACAGTGTCTTCAAGCGGTAGTTCTGGTGGTGGCTTCTCTGGCGGCGGTGGCGGCGGTGGCTTCGGTGCTTTTTAGAGTCGCACAAGTGCTAGCTAGCCACAGTTGTGTGTATAATTTTATAG
Source organism: Streptococcus australis (assembly GCF_019930045.1). Taxonomy (GTDB): domain Bacteria; phylum Bacillota; class Bacilli; order Lactobacillales; family Streptococcaceae; genus Streptococcus; species Streptococcus australis_D. The sequence goes on from NZ_JAHZQQ010000022.1 coordinate 14,634, forward strand.
AAGAGGCTGGGACAAAAGTCCTAGCCTCTCAATTATTTTGGGATTGTTGAGCAAGACGCAGTGGTTGAGTGGGCTCTACTACGCTGATTTCATCAGCTTTTACAGCCCTACTCAACTGTGCGGAGGTGGGACGACGAAATCGAATTCTAACGAATTACCGATTTCTGTCCCACTCTCTTTTTTAGTCTATGCATCCTTGCAAGCACATCTGGTTCTATGGCTAGAAATGTGTTATAATATAGCAAATGTAAGTTTAGGAGAAGAAGATGTTTATCATTGAAGTGATAAAAGCGATTCTTTTTGGAATCGTTGAAGGAGTCACCGAGTGGCTTCCAATCTCAAGTACAGGTCATTTGATTTTGATTCAAGACTTTATCCAGTTTAAGGATCAAAACCCTGCCTTTATGGAGATGTTTAATGTTGTTATTCAGCTTGGTGCTATTATGGCCGTCGTCGTGATTTACTTCGACAAGCTTTATCCATTTAAGCCTGGAAAATCGAAAAAAGAGGTGAGACGGACTTGGCAATTGTGGGCCAAGGTTGCTGTAGCGACCCTGCCTTTGCTCTTTGTCTTTAAATTAGATGATTGGTTTGAAGTTCATTTTCATAACTCTTTTTCTGTGGCCATCATGCTGATCACCTATGGGTGGGCCTTTATTTACCTTGAAAAACGAGAGCAAGTAGAACCAGAAGTGACGGAATTACACAAGTTGCCTTATAAGACTGCTCTCTATATTGGTTTGTTCCAAGTCTTGTCACTTTTCCCAGGGACCAGTCGGTCAGGTGCAACGATTGTAGGTGGTTTGGTCAATGGAGTTAGCCGTTCTGTTGTGACAGAATTTACCTTCTATCTGGGGATTCCTGCCATGTTTGGAGCTAGCCTATTAAAGGTCGCTAAGTTTGTCTTGGGAGGAAATGCTTTAAGCTTCAGCCAAGGAACAATCCTTTTGGTCGCTATGGCAGTTGCCTTCGGAGTCAGTATGGTAGCGATTCGCTTCTTGACAGATTATGTTAAAACTCATGACTTTACGGTTTTTGGAAAATATCGGATTGTTTTGGGAGCGATTTTGTTGGTCTATGCAGTAATTAAAATCTTTATCTAAACGTGAGATAGGAGTGCTTCTTCTTTCTCTTCAAATGGCTATGTTTGAGGGGGGAGGAAGTGCTCTTTTGTTTAAGGTTTTTTCATATCCGAGGTAGGGGCTCATGTTTTGAAAAATATGTCCCTTTTTAGTATAATAGAAAGACTAACAGTATGAGGTGCAGTCATGAAGATGAAGCAAATCAGTGATTCAACCATTAAAATCACGATTCAATTAGAGGATTTAGAAGAACGAGGCATGGAAATGGCCGATTTTTTGGTGCCTCAAGAAAAAACAGAAGAATTTTTCTATACCATCTTGGATGAATTGGAAATGCCAGAAAGCTTCTTAGACAGTGGCATGTTAAGTTTCCGAGTGACTCCTAAGCCGGATAAGCTCGACGTGTTTGTGACCAAATCAAAAATTGATCAGCATCTAAATTTTGAAGATTTTTCCGACTTGCCTGATATGGAAGAATTGTCGCAAATGTCTCCAGACGAATTTATCAAGACCTTGGAAAAAACCATCTCTGAAAAGAGTAAGGGAGACGGCGATGCTATCCGTCATTTAGAAGCTGAGGAATTGGCTGATGAGAATCAGCTTTCAGAAGAAGATACGCCGAATCATCCAGTAGATACACGGTATATTTATTATATCCTCCAGTTCTCTCAGTTAGAAGAAGTGATTCGGTTTACAAAGACAGTTCATTATGCGGTCGAGACTTCGGAACTTTATAAAATGGACGGGATTTACTATTTAACCGTCTTGATTGATTTGGAAGGGTGCCCGCAAGATTATCCAGGTTGGCTCTTGGCAACCATGCGTGAATATGCAGAAGACACAGATACTACTAGAGCTGTCCTTCAGGAACATGGTCATCTCTTGCTCGTCTCAGATGCTATTCACGAACTACAAAAGGTTAATTTGGTATGATTACTTTTCCATTACAATTTATCCTGGTCCTGATTGCAACTTTTTTGATCAGTTTGATTCTAACTCCCTTTGTGAGGTTATTGGCCTTTAAAATAGATGCCGTAGACTATCCAAATGCGCGTCGGATCAATAAAAAACCCATGCCCAGCGCTGGTGGTTTAGCCATTCTTCTTGCTTTTACTATTGCAACCGTGGTATTGCTACCGATGATTACCAAAGGCTATGTAGTCAAGACATCTTATCTGACCTATACTTTGCCAGTTGTCGTTGGAGGATGGATCATTGGCCTGACTGGTTTAATCGATGATATAAAAGAATTATCACCGCGGTTAAAGATGTTGGGGATTTTCCTAGGGGCCAGTGTGATCTGGTTCTTTACAGATTTTCGCTTAAATGATTTCAAGATCCCTTTTGGAGGGCCATTTCTTCATTTTGATCCCTGGTTGTCCTATATTTTAACAGTCATTTGGATCATTTCGATTACCAATGCAGTCAATTTGATTGATGGTTTGGATGGCCTGGTCAGCGGGGTTTCGATTATTTCCTTGGTGACGATGGGGATTGTTTCTCATTTCTTTCTCCCAGTGCCCAATCTCTTTCTGACTATGACGATTTTTGTCTTAGTCATGGCCATTGCTGGTTTCTTCCCCTTTAATTATCATCCAGCGATTCTTTATTTGGGGGATACAGGAGCCCTCTTCATTGGTTTTATGATCGCTGTTTTGTCCTTGCAAGGTCTTAAGAATGCGACGGCAGTTGCGGTTGTTACGCCGATGATTATCTTGGGAGTTCCCATTACGGATACCTTTTTAGCGATTGTTCGTCGGACTCTCTCTGGTCAGAAGTTCTATGCCCCAGACCGGAATCACTTGCACCATCGCCTACTTTCTTTGGGCTTAACGCATCGTGGAACTGTCTTGGTTATCTATGGAATTTCGATGATTTTTGCTATGATTTCTCTTCTATTGAATATTTCGACTCGTATTGGTGGCGTTCTGCTTGTCATCGGTTTGGTATTAGGAGTTGAATTATTAGCAGAATTGATTGGAGTCCTAGGTCCTAACCATAGTCCGCTCCTCAATTGCTTACGCTATATAGGAAATTCTGCCTATCGAGAGGAAGTTCGACAAAATAGAAAAAACAAGACTAAATAAGAACGATTCTAAACACCAGAAAAGCCTTTTAGGCTTTTTTTTGTTATACTAGATAAGACAAAACTCTATAGCAGAAAGGAATACAAATGTCAGTATTAGAGATTAAAGATCTTCATGTAGAAATTGAAGGCAAGGAAATTTTAAAAGGCGTGAACTTGACCCTTAAAACAGGGGAAATTGCAGCCATCATGGGACCTAACGGGACAGGGAAATCAACCCTATCTGCAGCGATCATGGGGAATCCAAACTATGAAGTGACCAAGGGTGAAATTCTATTTGATGGAGTGAATATCCTTGAATTGGAAGTGGATGAGCGTGCTCGCATGGGCCTTTTCTTGGCTATGCAATACCCATCAGAAATTCCAGGAATTACCAATGCTGAATTCCTTCGTGCAGCCATGAATGCAGGCAAAGAAGAGGACGAAAAAATTTCTGTTCGTGAATTCATCACAAAATTAGACCAGAAAATGGAACTCCTCAATATGAAGGAAGAAATGGCAGAACGCTATTTGAACGAAGGTTTCTCAGGTGGTGAGAAGAAACGCAATGAGATTCTGCAATTGTTGATGTTGGAACCGAAGTTTGCCCTCCTTGATGAGATTGACTCCGGTTTGGATATTGATGCCCTTAAAGTAGTTTCAAAAGGGGTCAATGAAATGCGTGGCGAAGATTTTGGTGCCATGATCATTACCCACTACCAACGTCTTTTAAACTACATTACTCCTGATGTGGTTCACGTGATGATGGAAGGTCGTGTCGTCCTTTCAGGTGGTCCTGAGCTTGCTGTGCGTTTGGAGCGTGAAGGATACGCGAAATTAGCAGAAGAGTTAGGTTACGACTACAAAGAAGAACTCTAATCTTGTGTCCAAAACTGAACAGGATCTTTGAGGAGGAGTAAATGACCAAAGAAAATATCAAACTTTTTTCAGAAATGCATGCAGAGCCCCAATGGTTGCAGGACTTGCGCCAGAAGGCTTTTGATAAAATTGATGATTTAGAACTACCCGTGATTGAACGCGTGAAATTTCATCGTTGGAATCTTGGCGATGGAACGATCACAGAAAGTGAGCCCCTTACTGCTGTGCCAGACTTCACTGCGATTGACAATCAATTAAAATTGGTTCAGCATGGAACTCATACAGTATTTGAACAGATTCCAGTTGACTTGGCCAACCAGGGAGTCATCTTTACAGACTTCCACTCAGCCCTGGAAGTAATTCCAGAGGTCGTAGAGGAATTTTTCATGTCATCCGTTAAATATGATGATGACAAGTTGGCAGCCTACCACACAGCTTATTTCAATAGTGGAGCTGTTCTCTATATTCCAGATCATGTAGAAATCGCGGAGCCAATCGAGGGTGTCTTCTACCAGGATAGTGATAGCGATGTGCCATTTAACAAGCACATCTTGATTATCGCTGGTAAGAACAGTAAGATTAGTTACCTTGAACGGTTAGAGTCACGTGGAGAAGGTAGTGCTAAGGCAACTGCCAATATCACAGTAGAAGTTATTGCCCGTTCAGGTGCGCAAGTGAAGTTTGCTGCGATTGATCGTCTTGGTGAGAATGTCACTGCCTACATTAGCCGCCGTGGGAAACTAGGCAAGGATGCTAGTATTGACTGGGCAATCGGTGTCATGAACGAAGGAAATGTCGTTGCTGACTTTGATAGTGACTTGATAGGAAACGGCAGCCATGCAGACCTTAAGGTCGTAGCCCTATCTAGTGGTCGTCAGGTACAAGGGATTGATACCCGTGTAACCAACTATGGTTGCAATTCGGTAGGGAACATTCTCCAACATGGTGTCATTCTTGAAAAGGCAACCTTGACCTTCAACGGGATTGGCCACATTATTAAAGGAGCAAAAGGGGCAGATGCCCAACAAGAAAGCCGTGTGTTAATGCTTTCTGACCAAGCTCGTTCCGATGCCAACCCAATTCTTTTGATCGATGAAAATGATGTGACTGCAGGCCACGCGGCTTCTATCGGTCAGGTAGATCCAGAAGACATGTACTACCTCATGAGCCGTGGCTTGGATCAGGCAACTGCAGAACGCCTAGTGGTTCGTGGTTTCCTTGGATCAGTGATCGTGGAGATTCCAGTCAAAGAAGTTCGTGAAGAAATGATCCAAACCATTGAAGATAAATTATTGAAGAGATAAACATGATAGATGTCGAAAAGATTCGGAAAGATTTCCCGATTTTAGATCAAATAGTGAATGATGAGCCGCTTGTCTATTTAGATAATGCAGCGACGACACAAAAACCAAAAGCTGTCCTAGAAGCGGTGAATCGCTATTACCAAGAGGATAATGCCAATGTTCACCGCGGGGTTCATACTTTGGCTGAACGGGCGACCGCATCCTATGAAGCAGCAAGAGAAACGGTCCGTCGTTTTATAAATGCTTCCTCGACCAAAGAGGTCTTGTTTACGAGAGGGACTACGACAGGCTTGAACTGGATTGGGCGGTTTGCAGAGGAAATCCTCGAAGAGGGGGATGAGGTCCTCATCTCTATTATGGAACACCATTCCAACATTCTTCCTTGGCAGGAAGCTTGTCGGAAGACAGGGGCGAAGTTGGTCTATGCCTACTTGAAAGACGGTGGTTTGGATCTAGAGGATTTTCGAAAAAAATTGACAGATCGAACCAAGTTTGTTTCCATTACCCATGCTTCTAACGTTCTCGGGGTGATTAATCCTATCCAGGAACTCGCTCAATTGGCCCATGAAAAAGGTGCTATTATGGTAGTGGATGGGGCCCAATCAGTCCCCCATATGAAAATTGATGTTCAAAAGCTAGATGCAGACTTCTTTGTCTTTTCCGGGCATAAAATGGCTGGACCGACAGGGATTGGAGTCTTGTATGGAAAAGAGCACTATCTCAACCAAATGTCACCTGTTGAATTTGGTGGGGAAATGATTGACTTTGTCTATGAACAATCCGCAACCTGGAAGGAACTCCCTTGGAAATTCGAAGCAGGGACTCCAAATATGGCTGGCGCAATTGGTTTAGCTGCGGCAATTGATTATTTAGAGGCTATTGGCATGGATGCCATTGAGCATCATGAGCAAGACTTGATTGCCTACGTCTTTCCTAAACTTCAAGCGATTGAAGGCTTGAAAATCTATGGCTCCCAAGATTTAGCGAAACGCTCTGGGGTGATTTCCTTCAACTTAGGGGATCTGCATCCTCATGATCTTGCGACTGCCTTGGATTATGAAGGAGTTGCCGTTCGGGCAGGCCACCATTGTGCTCAACCTTTGATCCAGTATTTGGAGGTTCCAGCGACTGCTCGAGCTAGCTTTTATTTCTACAATACAAAGGAAGACTGTGATAAGCTTGTAGAAGCGCTGATAAAAACAAAGGAGTTTTTCAATGGCACTTTCTAAATTAGATAGCCTCTATATGGCTGTAGTAGCTGACCATTCAAAAAATCCCCACCACCATGGAAAGATTGAAGGGGTTGAACAAATCAACTTAAACAATCCAACCTGTGGCGATGTGATTAGTTTGTCTGTTCAGTTTGATGATGAAGGACTAGTCAAGGACATTGCCTTTGTCAACTCAGGTTGTACGATTTCGACGGCTTCTGCTAGTATGATGACGGACGTTGTCCTAGGAAAATCCAAGGAAGAAGTGCTAGAGTTGGCGACTATTTTTTCAGAAATGGTCCAAGGCAAAGAAGATGCCCGTCAAGACCAGTTGGGAGATGCAGCCTTTTTAGCTGGGGTTGCTAAATTTCCACAACGGATCAAGTGCTCGACCCTGGCTTGGAATGCTCTCAAAAAAGCAATCGATGCTCAAGCCTAATGATGAATAAAAGTGATGAAGACTCAAGTCTGTTTTTTAACCGAGCTTCTGGTGAGAAGTGCTATCAACATTCGGGTGCTGATGATCCAGATTAGAAAAAGTAATCACATGGGAAGAGCGCTAAAAAGAAAATGAAAGGAAAGATATGACAGAAGAAAGAGTAGAACCAAAACCAATTGATCTTGGTGAATATAAATTTGGCTTTCACGATGATGTAGACCCAATCTTGTCAACAGGAAAAGGGTTGAATGAATCGGTTATTCGCGAGTTGTCTGCTGCGAAAAATGAGCCGGAATGGATGCTGGAGTTCCGTTTGAAGTCTTATGAAGCATTTAAAAAAATGCCGATGCAAACTTGGGGAGCGGACTTGTCAGATATTGATTTTGATGATTTGATTTATTATCAAAAACCATCTGATAAACCTGCACGTAGCTGGGATGAAGTGCCTGAAAAAATTAAGGAAACATTCGAACGGATTGGTATTCCAGAAGCAGAGCGTGCTTACCTAGCCGGAGCAGCTGCTCAGTATGAGTCTGAAGTAGTTTACCATAATATGAAGGAAGAATTCCAAAAGCTCGGAATCATTTTTACCGATACAGATTCGGCTTTGAAGGAATACCCAGACTTGTTTAAGCAATACTTTGCTAAGTTGGTACCTCCAACGGATAATAAGTTGGCAGCCCTCAACTCAGCTGTTTGGTCAGGTGGAACCTTTATCTATGTGCCGAAGGGTGTAAAGGTCGATGTTCCTTTGCAGACCTACTTCCGGATTAATAATGAAAATACAGGTCAGTTTGAGCGGACTTTGATTATTGTTGACGAAGGCGCTAGCGTCCACTATGTAGAAGGATGTACAGCACCGACTTATTCAAGCAATAGCTTGCATGCTGCTATTGTAGAAATCTTTGCCTTGGATGGAGCTTACATGCGTTATACGACTATCCAAAACTGGTCCGACAATGTCTATAACTTGGTAACCAAACGGGCCAAAGCGACTAAAGATGCGACAGTTGAATGGATTGATGGAAACCTCGGGGCTAAAACGACCATGAAATATCCATCTGTATACTTAGATGGAGAAGGCGCACGTGGTACTATGCTTTCTATCGCCTTTGCAAATGCGGGGCAACACCAGGATACTGGTGCCAAGATGATCCATAATGCTCCACATACCAGCTCTTCAATCGTCTCAAAATCCATCGCGAAAGGTGGAGGAAAGGTTGACTACCGTGGACAAGTGACTTTCAATAAAGATTCAGCGAAATCTGTCAGTCACATTGAGTGTGATACCATTATCATGGATGACTTATCTGCATCAGATACCATTCCATTTAATGAAATCCATAATTCGCAAGTTGCTTTGGAACATGAAGCCAAAGTATCTAAGATTTCTGAAGAGCAACTCTATTACCTCATGAGCCGTGGTTTATCAGAATCAGAAGCGACTGAAATGATCGTCATGGGATTTGTAGAGCCCTTCACTAAAGAACTTCCAATGGAATATGCAGTTGAGCTCAACCGCTTGATTAGCTATGAAATGGAAGGGTCTGTCGGTTAAGGGGATAAAAGGAGAAGCCAATGGGATTCCTAAAAAAATTATTTGGTAATGTTGAAAAAGCGAATAAGGGCGAAATTCCTGCAGAAGAAATTATTCCGCCATTTACAAACGATTTAGCTGAAGAAGCAGATGATTATTGGAGACAGATGGAACAAAATCTCTTGATCAATGCTGTGAAGGCTGTTGGCGGTCCTGATAAAGCGGATCGTGCCTTTATGCTAGTGAATTTTAAACCGGGTCAAGAAACATTTGATTTGTATTATCAAGTCGATGGGAAATTGATTTCTTGGCAAGAATTGGATCCAGAACATGTAGAAAAAATCCGCCTTCAACTCTTGCCTCAAGCCCCAGCTGTAGCCCGTGCAGTCAATGAAAATTACGAAGCTGCAAATGTTCCTGTGATTAGTTATGCCATGCTTCAATTAGAAACGGCGACCATGGCTTGGTTTGGTCGGAAGCTAACAACAGCTACACCTGAAGCTAGCTTATCTTTTGAAGAATTGGTAGCAGGTTGGCGTGCGGTGATTGAACAAGAAATCCCGACTCATCCAATAGACAGCGATACTGCTTTTCCTTATTTCGAAGTTCGATAGAAGTTCTGTTGACAGGAATAAAATAAACAAAAAAAGAGGGTGACCTCTTTTTTGTTTATGAGCAGTTATAGTTTTTCATTGACGTAACGAACAAATTGATTCCACCACACCTTTAAGAAGAAACTTTTTTGGATATTTTCTCCGCTCACCATTTACATACTAGGGGCTTTACCTTCGATATACCCTCGACCGATGGGTTCTGGATCAGTGTAGGTAAGGGTTCCGAGAGAAGTACCTTTCTTTATAGGAGCGCTAAATGAAGATTGGCTACTTTTAAAGGTGATTTTAGCTTCTGCTTGGCTTCCTTGTCGTTCAATCACAATGAAGTCATCCTTGGCGACAGCGGTGGCACTTGTTTTTTTACCATCATGGACTGTTGATTTACTGTTGTTGTAGGCTTCTCCTTTGCTGACAATCAGACTTGCAATAAAGTTTTGACTCACATAATTCATAAGGTTGGCTGTTGCAACAAATCGTGCGTAGGGATCTCCATCGATTGCCTCAACACCAATGACAACAGTGATCATGCGAATACCATTTTGATTGGTAGAAGCAACAAATGAAATCCCCCCTTTATCGGAATTTCCGGTTTTTAGGCCATCCACTCCTGCTCGATAGTTGGGCATGTTTTCCAACATATAGTTACTGCTCTCCAATTGAATTCCAGCAAATTCTGCATGGGAAAGGGAGGTGATTTTTGTAACTTCAGGATAGTCTTCTAGAAGGTGTTTTGCGATGACTGCTACATCATAAGCGCTCAGCTTATTTTCGGTATTTTTCTTTTTATTTTCCTCATCCCCATCAATGATAGCTTGGTTCAAACCACTAGCATTCACAACCGTCGCATCTGTAATCCCCCAATCTTTGAGCTTCGCTTTCATGAGCAGGACGAATTGTTCTTCGTTACCAGCTACTTTTTCAGCTAAGGCAATGGCGGCGCTATTGGCGTTTGATACGAGGAGAGCAGTGAGCAGGTCCTTAACCTTGTATTTACGAGCTTCCATGGGGACATTGCTGATTCCTTCAACAGCGGTCAGTTGGTAGGCTTTGTCCGAAATATCTACGTCATCATTTAAAGAGATTTTTCCTTGCTGAATGGCTTCGTAAACGAGATAAGTGGTCAAAAGGTTGCTGATTCCGCCAACCTCTTTTTTCTCATCACTATTTTTTTCGTAGAGTATTTTACCTGTTGTCCCATCGATTGCAATAGCATGCTGAGCTCCGAGGTCTAGATCCTCCGCTCTTACAGGAGAAGTACTGAGAAGGGTAAGAATTATACAAAGAAGTAAAGTGATTATTTTTTTCACGTTTGAATCCTCGATTGTTTTTTGTCTCTACTATTGTATCATAAAAGAAGGCAACTGCTTTAATCCTATTTTCACCTTCACTTAATTTAAAACTCTATAAGTAAATTGTAAAGATAGTTGGTAAAATGGAAGAAATAGTGTATAATGGTAGAAAACCTAACATAAGGAGATAGTGATGAAAGTAAATAAACGGTTTGTACTGGCCGGTGTTTCTCTAGCCAGCGCTCTTCTATTAACAGCCTGCGGTGGTGGAAGCAGCAATCAATCTACTTATTCTTATATTTATTCAACAGATCCAAATACTTTGGACTATATTGCATCGACTCGTACAACGACGTCTGATATTACAAGTAACCTTGTTGATGGTTTGTTAGAAAATGATAAATATGGAAATTTAATCCCAAGTTTGGCAGAAGACTGGACAGTTTCAGAAGATGGCCTGGTCTATACCTATAAACTTCGAAAAGATGCTAAATGGTACACCAGTGAAGGGGAAGAATATGGTGCTGTAACAGCTCACGATTTTGTGACAGGAATCAAACATGCTGTGGAATCAAAATCTGAAGGTCTCTTCTTAATCCAAAACTCCATTAAAGGCTTGGATGCCTATGCCAAGGGTGAAACAACAGATTTTAAGACAGTTGGCGTGAAAGCCTTAGATGATTACACCGTTCAATATACCTTGGAACGCCCAGAAAGCTTTTGGAATTCTAAGACGACATCAGGCGTCCTTTTCCCAGTTAACGCAGCTTTCTTAGAATCTCAAGGAAAAGACTTTGGTTCTTTAAAACCAAGTAGTATTCTCTATAACGGTCCCTATTATTTGAAGAATTTAACTTCAAAATCTCAAATTGAACTTGTAAAAAATAAAGAATACTATGATGAAAAGAATGTTCATATTGATAATGTGAAGTTGACTTACAATGACGGATCAGATCCAGAATCAGTCATCAAGAAATTTGAGAATGGGCAATATTCATTTGCGACGGTAATGCCAAATAGCTCCACTTATAAGAGTGTGAAAAAGAAATTTGGTGATAATATTGTTTATGGTGTTCAATATGGTACATCTTACTATCTAGGCTTCAACATCGATCGTCAGAAGTATAACCATACAGCCAAAACGACAGATGCTCAAAAATCGTCTACAAAACAAGCGATTTTAAACAAGGATTTCCGTCAAGCCGTCAACTTTGCCTTTGACCGTGAAGCCTATGCAGCTCAAACATCTGGTGCAGATGCAGCGACCAAGATTCTTCGGAATACCTTGGTTCCACCGACTTTTGTTCAAGTAAATGGCGAAGAGTTCGGTAAGGTTGTTGAGAAACAATTGGTGACCTATGGGGATGAGTGGAAAGATGTAAATCTAGATGATGCCCAAACCACTCTCTACAATCAAGAAAAAGCTAAGGCTGAATTTGCAAAAGCAAAAGAACAACTGCAGAAAGAAGGAGTACAATTCCCAATTCATCTGGATTACGTTGTTAGTCAGACAGATAACAGCCAGGTGCAACAAGCTAGCTCCTTCAAACAATCCGTAGAAGCTGTTCTTGGTGCAGACAATGTTGTCGTAGATATTCAGAAATTATCTGATGATGACTTTAACAACATTACCTATTTCACAGATACTGCTGCTGAGAAAGATTATGACCTTGCAGGCGGAGGATGGGTGCCAGACTACCAAGACCCATCTACTTATTTGGAGAGTTTAAGTCCTGTTAACGGTTCTGTTTTCTACTATCTAGGTGTGGATGCAGGTTCGAACAGCCCTGCTATTTCAGCAGTTGATTTCGGGAAGTATGCAGAGCTCTTAAAAGATGCCAATGCAGAAGTGAGTGATCAAGCTGTACGCTATGAGAAATACGCAGCCGCTCAAGCATGGCTAACCGATAGTTCTTTGATCTTGCCAACTGTTTCAAATGGTGGAACGCCAATGTTGCAACGGACTGTTCCGTATAGTCGTGCAGCTTCATGGGTTGGAACAAAAGGTACAGGAACCAACTATAAATATCTTGAACTTTCAGAAGAAGTCATCAAGACAAAGGATTACGATGCAAGTAAAGAAAAATGGTTGAAAGAAAAGGCTGAATCCAATAAAAAAGCCCAAGAAGAATTAAAGAACCACATCGAATCTAAATAGCTGGGATAGTAAGAACGCATAAGTTTATGTAGGGGAAGGAGCCACTAAAAAGGATTGATTTTTTAGACAGTCCTCCGCTTAGTGGCTCCTTTCACTTGCCAAATATTCAGAAAATTTAGTTTACTTTTTGTCTCACTTATGCTATAATTCTATCTAAATTCAATAAAATGGAGACTCAAAATGAAAAAAAGTAAAGTTTTTGCATTTGCCGGAGTAACATTACTCGCAGCAACTTTCCTTGCAGCATGTTCTGGCTCAAAAGATAGCAAGTCTGCATCAAAAAAAGATACAACATATGGCTATGTTTATACAGATGATCCAACAACTTTGGATTACACTGTATCTTCAAAAGCTTCCGTACACGATATTACAACAAACGGTGTAGATGGTTTGTTGGAAAACGACAAATACGGAAATCTTGTACCATCTATTGCTGAAGATTGGTCTGTTTCAAAAGACGGTTTGACTTATACTTACAAAATCCGTAAGGGTGTTAAATGGTATGATGCCGACGGCGAAGAGCATGGCGAAGTAACAGCTCATGACTTTGTTACTGGATTGAAGCATGCGGCAGACAAGAAATCAGAATCTCTTCCATTGGTGAAAGACTCAATCAAAGGATTGAAAGACTACTCAGAAGGAAAAATTTCAGACTTCTCTGAAGTTGGGGTCAAAGCAGTAGATGATTATACGCTTGAATACACCTTGAATCAACCAGAAACTTTCTGGAATTCAAAAACAACTAATGGGGTTCTTTTCCCAATTAGTACAGAATTCTTGAAGAGCAAGGGTGATGAATTTGGTCAACCAGGTAATGTCAAATCAATCTTGTTCAATGGTCCATTCCTTTTGAAATCAATCACTTCTAAATCAGAAATCACTTTTGAGAAGAACGAAGATTACTGGGATAAAGACAACGTTCATATCGACAAGATCAAATTCTCTTATTATGATGGATCAGATCAAGATTCATTGGCGCGTGGCTTTAGTGATGGATCGTACACAGTTGCTCGTCTCTTCCCAGCAAGTTCAAACTTTGCGTCTGTTGAAAAGAAATACAAAGACAATATCTACAACACACAACCTGGAGCTGGTGTAGCAGTCTTTGGTTTCAACATTGACCGTCAAGCATACAACCATACTTCTAAGACGTCAGATGATCAGAAATCTTCTACGAAGAAAGCTATCTTGAACAAGAATTTCCGTCAAGCGATCACATTTGCCTTGAACCGCGAAAATTATTCAGCACAAGTCAATGGTAAAGAATACGCTAAGGCTGCTATTCGAAACATGTACACTGCACCTGCCTTTGTTCAAGTAAACGGTAAAGACTTTGGGGATGTAGTAGCAGACAAGTTGCAAACTTATGGAGATCAATGGAGTGGTGTGAATCTTGCAGACGGTCAAAACGGACTCTATAGCAAGGAAAAAGCAAAAGCTCAGTTTGAAAAAGCAAAAGCTGAACTCCAAAAAGATGGTGTTCAATTCCCAATCCACTTGGATGTTCCGGTTGCACAAAACTCAACAAACTTTGTGTCACGGATGCAATCCTTCAAACAATCAGTTGAAGAAACACTTGGTACAGAAAACGTTGTTGTGGACCTTCAAATGATGGACCAAGATGAAGTCTTGAACATTACATTGAACGTACCATCAGCTGCAGAAACTGACTGGGATCTTCAAGGACTTGTAGGATGGAATCCAGACTACGATGATCCATCTACTTACCTTGACACCTTGCAACCATCTTCACCAGACCAAACTAAGACTTACCTTGGATTTGCTGGTGGTGTCGACAATGCTTCTGCTAAAGCAGTCGGTTTAGATGAATTTGCGAAATTGCTTGATGATGCAGAAAAAGAAACGCAAGATGTAGTAACTCGTTACGACAAATTTGCAGCAGCTCAAGCTTGGTTAACAGATAGTGCATTAGTGATTCCAACTATGACAAGTTCAGGTGCTGGAACAGTTGTTTCAAAAGTAGTTCCATTCTCTGGACCTTCATCACAAACAGGTAACAAAGGATCAACTTATTTCAAATATGTTGAAGTTCAAGATGAACCTGTCACTAAAAAACAATATGATCAAGCACGTGAAAAATGGTTGAAAGAAAAAGCTGATTCAAATAAAAAAGCTCAGCAAGAACTAGAAAAACACGTTAAATAATCACCTTCATCAGAACTTTCTCTAATAGGGGAGAAAGTTCTTTTGAACATTAAAGGAACGGAATATGAAAAAATATATATTTATGCGTATTTTACGTTCGTTAGTGTCGATCTTTTTGGTTACGACATTGACGTATACAATTATTTATACGCTAACCCCAAGAAATTTAATTTTCAAAAACGACCCTAACTACAATAAGATTGCAAAGACTAAGGATTCTAAAATCAATTATGAAAACACAGTCTATGATCGTATGGGGTATATAGAATATCTTGATTCAAAAGCTTTGAAAGAAAAAGCAAGCAAGGAAGACTCATCAGTAACTGTAGAGCCTACTAAAGAAAACGAAAAGATCTACAAAAAGTACATTTCTAATCTTGGAAATGGCTGGGTATTGAAACGTTTCCCTGAAAACAAAGGCTTTTACGCGACTCGTGAAGTCCCTGTCTTTGAACGTGTTATTGGATTCTACGGCAATCTGATTCAGATTGACCATCCAAATGTCATCAAAGATGCTTCAAATCCAAAACTTGAACGCTATATTCGCATTGAAAATGATCCAGCTATTGGTTGGTCAGTAGTTGGTTCGGGGACTAAACATAAATATCTTTTGTATTTCAATGGTCAATTCCCGTTCATTCATCAAAATTTTGTATCGTTAAACTTGGGTGAATCTTATCCAACTTATTCAAATACGCCGGTTCTTCAGGTTATTACACAAGGACAAGGTACTACCAAGAAGAGTGAAGTAAACTTCCCAACAGGGAAAAAAGAATCTTCTATCAATATCTACTCACGTACTTACAAATCACCAAGCAAGGCAGATGCTCAAGATATTGCCCGTTTTGGTGAAAGAGATGCTTATACAGCAACTTTGAGTAACTATGAAAATCCATCCATGATTGTGAGCTCTTCTATTATCGGCTTGATCGGGATTGCAATTGCTTACTTGATCGCAATTCCATTGGGATCATACATGGCCTTGTTGAAGAACACATGGTTTGATAGTGCCTCAACAGCTGTCTTGACATTGATGATGGCTCTTCCAACGATTGCCTTGGTCTACATCGTCCGCTTGGTTGGTTCAACAATCGGTCTTCCAGACTCCTTCCCAGTCTTAGGAGCTCAGGACTGGAGATCGTACGTTCTTCCTTCTGTCATCTTGGGACTATTGACCGCTCCAGGTTTGGCTGTTTGGATTCGTCGTTATATGATTGACTTGCACTCACAAGACTTTGTCCGTTTTGCACGTGCTAAAGGACTTTCTGAAAAAGAAATTTCACGCAAGCATATCTTCAAGAATGCCATGGTTCCAATCGTTACAGATATTCCTGTTCAGTTGGTCTTGGTTATCTCAGGGGCAACCTTGACAGAAACCGTCTTTGCCTTCCCTGGTATGGGTAAAATGTTGATTGATTCCATCAAGGCATCGAACAATAGCATGGTGGTGGGGCTTGTCTTCATCTTCACCGTTCTTGCTGTATTTGGAGCAATGGCAGGTGATATTCTCATGGTTATGGTAGACCCTCGTATCAAATTGACAACTAAGAAAGGAGGCAAATAATGTCTACAATCGATAAAAAGAAATTCCAATTTGTTGAACGTGACGACTTTGCCTCTGAAACAATTGATGCGCCGTCGTACTCCTATTGGAAATCAGTATTTCGTCAATTTTTCAAAAAGAAATCAACCATTTTTATGTTAGCAGTCTTGGTGGGAATTCTCTTGATGAGTTTTGTTTATCCAATGTTTTCAAACTTTGATTACAATGATGTAAGCAAAGTAAATGATTTCACTGCTCGTTTGAATCCTCCAAGTGCCAAAGCTTTCTTTGGTACGGATAACAATGGTAAATCGTTGTTTGATGGAGTTTGGTTTGGTGCCCGCAATTCGATTATCATCTCTTTTATTGCTACCTTGATCAACGTTGTGATCGGTGTAGTGATTGGTGGGATTTGGGGTGTGTCAAAATCAATCGACCGCTTCATGATGGAAGTTTATAACGTTATTTCAAACGTTCCATTCATGTTGATTGTTATTGTCTTGACTTACTCAATCGGTGCTGGTTTCTGGAACTTGATTTTGGCGATGACGGTAACAGGATGGATTGGAATTGCTTATTCTATCCGTGTCCAAATTATGCGTTACCGTGATTTAGAGTACAACTTGGCCAGCCGTACTTTGGGGACTCCAACTCTAAAAATCGTGACAAAAAATATTTTGCCGCAATTGGTATCTGTTATTGTGACAACAACAACTCAATTGTTGCCAGCCTTTATTTCAACTGAAGCCTTCCTTTCCTTCTTTGGATTGGGATTGCCAATTACAGTTCCAAGTTTAGGTCGTCTAATTTCAGACTACTCACAAAACGTAACAACCAATGCGTATCTTTTCTGGATTCCATTGACAGTCTTAGTCTTGGTATCCTTGTCATTCTATATCGTTGGACAAAACCTTGCAGATGCCAGCGATCCACGTACACATAGATAGGAGGAGTAGGTATGACAAATGATAAAAATGTAATCTTATCTGCTCGCGATATCGTAGTAGAATTTGATGTTCGGGATCGTGTCTTAACAGCCATTCGCAATGTGTCCTTAGACCTTGTTGAAGGTGAAGTCATGGCACTTGTTGGTGAATCAGGTTCTGGTAAATCTGTTCTCACAAAAACCTTCACAGGAATGTTAGAAGACAACGGACGAATTGCCAATGGTAGCATTAATTATCGTGGGCAAGAATTAACAGAACTCAAGTCGAACAAAGACTGGGAAGATATCCGCGGTGCAAAAATTGCAACCATCTTCCAAGATCCAATGACCAGTTTGGACCCGATTAATACAATCGGATCACAAATTACGGAAGTTATTATTAAACACCAAGGCAAGAGTGCCAAAGAAGCCAGAGAAATGGCCATTGATTATATGGAAAAGGTTGGAATCCCAGAAGCGGAACGTCGCTTTGATGAATATCCTTTCCAATATTCAGGTGGGATGCGCCAACGGATCGTTATTGCTATTGCGCTTGCTTGTCGTCCTGATATCTTGATCTGTGATGAGCCTACAACGGCCCTTGACGTAACCATCCAAGCTCAAATCATTGACTTGTTGAAATCATTGCAAAAAGAATATAACTTTACAACAATCTTTATCACTCACGACTTAGGAGTGGTGGCAAGTATTGCAGATAAGGTTGCCGTAATGTATGCTGGTGAAATTGTAGAATTTGGTAAAGTAGAAGAAATCTTCTACGACCCAAGACATCCTTATACATGGAGTCTCCTTTCAAGCTTGCCACAATTGTCTACATCTAAAGGTGATCTATATTCTATCCCAGGGACTCCTCCATCATTGTATTCACCAGTAAAAGGGGATGCCTTTGCTTTGCGTTCAGACTATGCGATGCAAATTGATTTCGAGGAACATCCACCAGTCTTCAATGTTTCAGATACACATTGGGCTAAAACATGGCTCTTACATGAAGATGCACCAAAAGTCAATAAACCAGAAATTATTGATAATCTTCATGAAAAGATTAGCGCGAAAATGGGATTCACTACAATCAAGGACTAGGAGAAGGAAATGACAGAAAAATTAATAGAAGTTAAAGATCTTGAAATTTCCTTCGGTGAAGGAAGTAAAAAATTTGTAGCTGTAAAGAATGCAAATTTCTTCATCAACAAAGGGGAAACATTCTCTCTTGTTGGTGAGTCTGGTAGTGGGAAGACGACGATTGGTCGTGCAATCATTGGTTTGAATGACACTAGTGCAGGTGATATCCTGTATGATGGTAAAAAGATCAATGGGAAGCAATCGCGCAAGGATGAAAATGAATTAATCCGTAAAATTCAAATGATATTCCAAGACCCAGCTGCAAGTTTGAATGAGCGTGCAACAGTCGACTACATTATTTCAGAAGGTTTGTACAATTATCACCTATTCGAAAATGAAGAAGACCGAGTACGTAAAGTAAAAGAGATTATGCATGAAGTGGGGCTTCTAGCAGAGCATTTAACTCGTTATCCTCATGAATTCTCTGGTGGACAACGCCAGCGGATTGGGATTGCTCGTGCCTTGGTAATGGAACCAGAATTCGTTATCGCAGACGAGCCTATTTCAGCCCTTGACGTATCCGTACGTGCTCAAGTTTTAAATCTCCTTAAGAAATTCCAAAAAGAGTTGGGCTTGACCTATCTCTTTATCGCACACGATCTTTCAGTAGTTCGATTTATCTCTGATCGTATTGCGGTTATTTACAAAGGAGTTATTGTAGAAGTAGCTGAAACAGAAGAATTGTTTAATAATCCAATTCATCCATACACACAATCTCTACTATCTGCTGTTCCAATTCCAGATCCAATTCTAGAACGCAAAAAAGTTCTGAAAGTTTATGATCCTGATCAGCATGATTATTCAACCGACAAACCAGAAATGGTTGAAATCAAACCTGGACATTACGTTTGGGCAAATAAAGCAGAACAGAAAAAATATAAAGAACTTGTATAATCATAAGAAAACGAGAAGAATACGCTTCTCGTTTTCTATTTTTTTAAAAAAAGAAAAACTTTCCCCAATTGTCAAGTCAAGTGCAACAAAGTTGTTCCTCTGATTAAGCGAGTATCTTTCAAGCTGTTTGAGCTGACT
>NZ_JAHZQQ010000023.1 GCF_019930045.1 Streptococcus australis
AGCTTACAGAACTGCTTGTGAAGCTCTAGAGGATGAGTTCAAGTAAATGTTGCACTTATTCTTGCAATTTATCATATAAAAATGGAATGCCTACAAGACGGATGGGCCAGTATCAGCTCTCAGGTCTATAAAAAAGAGGAAGCAGTAACCTTAGCAAGCCTCTTTTTGGGACTCAGAAAAGATGCGGCGATCAAGCTTTGGAAGTTGAAAAAATTGGGTGAAAAGAACCTAGGAGATCGAATAGAGAAATGACAGTCAATATCAATGAATTAGTGAAGGAGCACGGCTTTTGTGTGGTGCCTACAGAGGAGAAACCATTTAGTTTGGATGAGGCCCGTTTTAACCTTTTGGCTTATTTAGAGGATTATCCAAAAATGGGATTCTCTTTTGTCAAAGTAGGAGACGAACTAGTTGAACTCAGGAGAGAGCAAGAGAGTTATAGGCTTTTTGGTCAGTGTTTTTTAGGTGCCTTTGTAATTGGAGAAGAGAAGCAAGTCTTCTTACTTTGCAATCAAGAAGGAAGGGAAGTTTTTCAAGAATCGAGGGTTTATGTCAATTCTTCCTTGCATACTTTTGTTTCCTCTTATTCGCTCTTTCTATCAAGCATCTTCCTTTTGAAAGCAAAGTTTTATGAGATTGAGCAAGATGAAGTCGAAGGAATTGCAGCAAATTTGAAGAACCAAGTACTTGCCTTGGAAAAGCCCCTTGAACAAGAATTGCCCTTCTGGGAGCACATGGCCTATTTGATAGAAGACGATGGAATTGTTCTAAGAGATGATCTCTTTCATATCTTAAATAAAGAGCAGTAGGACTTGGAATTATATAAATAATGGAGAACAAATGACCCAGATAAAGATTCGTGAGTGGAATGAAAAGCCAAGAACAAAACTTCGATTTATTAAAATTGGTGATATTTTTTGCTATCAATTTTCGGAGGAAATATTTGTATTTGGTCAAATTCTTGGAAAAGTGAATGTTGATCATGTCATTCAATTTTTCGATATCTTTCAAGCAAGTCCTACTATAACAGTTGAGGAGCTAAGTCGTGCTCAATTTATAGGTAAGCCCATCATTGTAGACTCCTACACCTTGTTTGATCGAAGTCCAGTATGGTTTTGGCAGATAATTGGTCACCAAGCGGATTTTGATCCAAGCCCTTTTAAGGATTTAGCCTTTAAATGGGGAGATCCAAATGGT
Source organism: Streptococcus australis (assembly GCF_019930045.1). Classification (GTDB taxonomy): domain Bacteria; phylum Bacillota; class Bacilli; order Lactobacillales; family Streptococcaceae; genus Streptococcus; species Streptococcus australis_D. The sequence goes on from NZ_JAHZQQ010000023.1 coordinate 1,198, forward strand.
CCTCACTTTGGGAAGGTCTGGCTAGATGGTAGGACAGAACCTAAGTTTTTTTCTAGGGAAGAAGTTGAGGACCTAGACTGGGAAGCCTGTGTCGGAAGTATAGTTTATAACAGAATATTGGAAGAAGAACTGGACAAGCAAATGAAATAAAGGAGTTTGAGATGGACTATGTAGATGAGTTAACTTCAGGACGTACCCCCTTGGTAAAAAAAGCTGCGAAAAAAATTTTAAAGGGTAAACTAAAAGGATATGGACCATTTTTGCATCAAGCCTTGGAAGGCGAGATGGAAAAACCTAAATCATGGGAATCACAAATGTACTTGCTCTACGCCATGGCCGCAACGGATTGTACAGAAGAAGTCCCCTATCTCAAGTCATTACTGCTGAGAGACATCCCAACCCCTGTAACCTATCGCTCTCTAGCAGTAGCGATTGCTTATCTAGAAAATTTAGAAACAGAGAACTTGTCTTTTGTTTATGAGTCCTTGGAATCGAATAACTTATTGCAAGCTGCAGGTGCTTGCGCAGCACTCTATCTAAGAAAGATTGTGCTGAAAGATGACGATTTTGAGAAAATCATGACCTTTATCACCAAGGATGTTTATTTGGAAAATATAAGAGGAACAATCGCTCCGTTTATGTTCATTTTGGCTGCATCTTATCTATATCCAGAACAGAATCGTCAGAAAATTGTAGACTTTTCCCGTCAATTTAATGAAGTACATATAAATACAATCATTGAGGATGTATCCAAAGGAAAGGACGGCAGGAGGATTAGGCTATTCTAAAACCTACTTAAAGAGAGAAGTTACCATCTCCTTAAAGAGGGAAACAATGAATCTTAAAAAGAAGACTTATATTCATTTTTAAAAAGGAGTTCATATTTTGAAATGGTTTGAAAAAGTAGTGGGGAAGGAAAAGATTATTCATTTGTTTGATGGTGATTTGGACTTGAAGAATGTATTTCTTGATACTGTGTTATATTACGATTACAAATTAGATCTTGTCCTTTATGTATATGATTTACCAACTAATTTTCCTGAAAAGTGGCAGAAAAGTGCATTTAATGCCATAAAAATTAATTTAGAGTTTTTTAATTTAGATGAAATCCATTTTTATTCTAAGGGGATTCATAAGGTGAATGGTCAACTAGAACTGCTTTTTTTAGAGAATAAGGTTGAATTCAATTTTATAAACCAAAATGATGTGATGTTATCGGGATCTTCTGACCTTATTAGAATTGCTGAGATTGGTCCTGTGAAGATTGATACTTAAAGATTTCTTGCGGAGATTCAGAATGATCAAACAATCTTCCATTATTAGGAGGGACACCGCGACTATGGGAAAAAGTGAAGGAAGAGCACAAACATTAGACCTTGACCTAAGGCTAAACCTTTCTACAAGAAAAAAACTGCGAGACCACGAATATGAAGTTACAGTATTTTGAATTAGATAAGCCCTATGTGGAAAATCAACAGAGGATTGAGGAGCTGATGGACTCAGATGGGGTAACTTACGAGGAAGCTAGAATTGAGGACTACCGACAGAATTGGAAAGAGCAGCGAAGAGCGTTCGTATATGAATCCAAATGTATGACCTCTATGATAGAGCGCCTCTTTAAACCGGTTGTGACCAAGGATTGTTGGAAAATCAACGTAGAATGTGTAGATACGATTAGCAATCCAGCTATCATGAACCTACTTGGTGTCTATACTGTTCAGGTTTTATTTGATTTTTCTAGCTATGAAACCTTGAGCCCGTTGGATCAGAAAAAGATGCTCTTAGAGGCTTTGGTAAAAGGAGTAAAGCGCGTGTTTCAGGAGCTCTCTATTCCATGCTCCTTGATAGAGGATGTAGTCAATGAAATAGAGAAAAACGATTACGAAAATAGCTGGGAGTGGAAAAGAAAGAAGATCCAATCCACGACCTATTCCATTCAAGTGGAGCATCAGCTGGATAAGGTGGATTTGTTTTGGAAGATAGAGCACAAGGACAAGAGCATCCGCCAGTTGATTCAATCCTGCCCTGCTCATGAGATGGATTATGGTGCTAAGCTTGGTAAACTGGAAGCAAAAGGTAACTTCCTATATCTGTTGGATAAAGAGAATGAGGTTGTGAGCAAAATTTCTGTTTCAGAATGGTGGAGCAAGAACAATGAGTGACTTAAAAAAGAAATTATCCTTGTTAAAAGTGAAAAGACGAATCAAGAGTTTGAAGGGGATAAAGGATGTCCATTTTCTGACCGATAAACCTAAAGAAATTGCTTGGTATGCTGGGGAGTTGAATCCTATAGACTCTCCGATTTCTTGCCTTTATGAGTTTTCTATCGACCTTACTACTAAAGATCTAAGTAGGTCAATTCAAAGTCTTGTTGGCAATAGCAGTCGGTTTATCCTAGTTTTTTGGGAGTTTTCACCAGTTTACGTCTTGTTTCAAATGGAGTCTTTGGATGACTTTTTGCCCTCTTATTTTACTGAATTTTCTACTAAGGACCTGACACTTTTCTTTCAAGACCAGGAAAAAGTACTGGATCTCCATTTAGCGGAGGATAAAGTAGAAGTGAGAGTCTTGGAGAATAAGGCTAAGAACCGGTAGATTCTATAAATTGAAAATGAACATAGAATTAATAGATGAAAGAGGCAAAGAGGAAAGAATGCTATTCTTGGAGAGACAAATGATAAAGGAAGATTCTAATGTGTGAAAAAGAATATTATTATTATGGCAATAGTGAGTTTATGTCAGGCCTAGGAGTTATTTATACAGAGTTTACTGGTCAGTGTGCAAGTCGACAAATTAACGTTTTGAATGGGCACTCTTATGCTTCTTCTTGCCTACAGGATTATGTTCCAGAAGTAGGGTTTCTACTCTATGATGGTCGAAAAGATGAGTTGGATCTATCAGACTCCATCAAGATTAGTCAAGAGGAATTTGAACGAATTTGGGCTCAGGCTGTCGCTAACGGTCAGAATGATACGTAATCGTCAGTTGAAAATAGCCAAATATAATCCCAAAAATGTGAGAGGAGTCCAATAGTGATGCTCAATTTGTTGAAGGAATTCGTAGAAGTCTATCATAGAAACAAGGGCTTAGGAGAGCTTGTATTTACTAGTGACTGTCTCCATGTCGAAAAGCCAGATTTGTCTGGTCAATTGAAAGAGTTCTACCAGCATTTAGACTTTGATGAAGAAGCTTATTTTAGAGGAGCTCCCTATGATCTTGCTCTAATTCCTCTCCCTCTATGTGAAGATGCATCAGAAGGATGGCAGGATCCTAGCTGGAAAGAGAGTTATATGGTTTTTGCTCACATGATGGGAGATGAGCCAATATTTTGTGATCTAACTAGTGAGCTTAGTCCTGTATATGGCAAGATTCCTGGAAATTCCAAGCTCTATAGCTTAAGCCCCTCTTTATCTACTTTTTTGTCTACCTATAGTCAGATGAAAAAGCTAGAAATCACCAAGTTTGAGAATAGCATCTACATTGATGAGGACTTGTCGGACTATAAAGAAGGTTTTTTACCAGGAATCAATGCTATTATCGAGGAGCAACTTCCTGAAGACTATCGAAAAGACTTTATTGAATTTATGCTTGGTTAAAGCCAAATAGAGAGAGATGAGAAGCAAATGGAAATGAAGAATTTTTTAAAATGTTGTGAGGATCTGGTCATACAAGAAAGTGGGGCCTCAGCTCTTGAACTAGAAAAACTCAAAGCCAGACAGTTTCCTCAAGCTCACCTGGATTTGCTCTCCATAACCAACGGCTTGGAATTTTATGGTGGCTATTATCGTTTGTTTGGTACAGATTCTGCTCAAGCCATCACGCTGGACTCTTGGAATTCGGATGAGCTATGGAAAGATGTCTGGAGAGATTATGCATCAGACTACTATTTTTTTGGAATGTCTGCTATTGGAGATCAATTCGCTTATAGATTGAAGGATGGGAACATTCAAAGTCATCAAGTTTATTATTTAGATGGGATTACTATGGATGTCATCGAGATCTACGACAGTTTTGAAGCATTTTTCAAGAGGGAATTTGTTCTGAAAGCCCAAGGTGGGATGGAATCTATTTTTGTTTCTGCTAGGGAACGATTTGGAAATCTAGACCTCTCCACAAGCTGTATTTATTCCCCTTCCTTAATGATTGTGAATGATCCAAGCGTTGAGAATCTCATGCTTTTACCGACAAAGGATGTCATGACTATCAATGGGGATTTGCTTGTTCAATTATCTGATTCAGAGGAGTCGATTACGAAACTGGAGCAATATCTAGACGCTTTGGGTAGAGCTAGAGTCAAGGTTATCTTTGATCGAGATTGAGCAAGCAGGATAAAGTTTATATAGAAAAGAATACTCTTGAGATTCATGATTTTAGTTTTTGAGACAAGCAATGGCTTATTCTTCTTGTAAAAGTGTCATTGTAAAAATAGATAGGTTGAACAAAGAAAACGAAACATTACTTTCATGAAAAGAGGTGAATGATGACCAGTTTAGAAAAATATTTAGAGATCATTAAAAAAGGATTTTCTGAAAGAGAGAATCTAATGGCAATGGAGCCTCTGCATTCTATTGAAGAGATTGCACCATTATTGGATGAAACATTGACTTATAAAGAATTCATCAATATCAATCGCTTATTAAGACAAAAATACATTGTCGAAAACCCAGAGGATATGCTAAAAGATGTAGATTTTAACCAGCTTTCTTTACCTAGCAATACGAGGGTGATTTACTTGATGGGAAGTAAATCTGATGTGCTAGACTTTTCAAAATATGAACAAGTAGAAAAGATTTTAATAGTTGGGGCTAGAAAAGTAAGAAAGATCATCTTACCCCAGAATGATTGTGTGAAAGCTCTAGGGATATCTTCCATGACAAATTTGGAAACAATAGAGAACATTTCTTTTCATAAAGGCATGCGTTATCTGCACGTTGATTATGGTGTAAAGTTGCCGGACTTTGATTTTATAAGAGATTTAAATCAGTTGCTCTATCTTTCATTTACAGCAAATAAAAAATTACCAGAATTGGATTTTATCCAGTCCTCTAGTGAGCTTCGTTTTTTAGATTTTGTTGACACGTCTATTTTTAACTACGCATCAACAGTTAGCTACCTGAAGAGTCTGAAACATCTCCGATTTTTAACAACGGGAAGAGCAAATCAAAAGCAAAGGGAACTTCTTAGAAGAGAGTTACCACATGTTTGCATGCGAGAGGGGTAAAAAATGCCTTTAATACAGCTTTTTATGACTGATGTCTTCATAATAAACGAACCTTTAGTCCCGTTGTTTAAGTAGGAGGAAATATGAGCCATACGAATCTAGCAAAAGAAACCTTACTCCAGTTTATGCAGGCCATGTATGCTTGGGAGAGAAAAGCCACTAGGAGCCTAAGAAATCAAGCTGATAAAGAGATGTTAAAGGATGAATTAGCTGCTATATTTGATCGGTTTTGTACATCTAAAAAAACACTCAGAGCAAGGGAAGTATCTTTATCTGTCCGATTTCCGTTTGACTATAAATTAGAAACACATCCCATCGTTGATGAAGAGCATGACGGGAATCAAGCTTATTTCTATCTCAAGGAGAATCGTTCTGGTATAGAAACTCTCTATCGTTTTCAAATGGTGTTTCAAAAGGGGAAATGGTGGATTGATAAGAAAGAATGGCTTGATGATGGGAAGTGGATCAATTCTTCCTTGTGAAATACTGGATAGTATAGGAATGCAGGAAGAGATGTACTTCAAAAAAAAGTGGTAGTTAAGTGTAAGAAATGAAATTTTAGAGGTCAATATGAATAAAACACTTTCAAATCAAAAAAGGAAATTAACTGCTATAAAAAATAAAATACTGAAGGTGAGAGATTTTCACTTAGAGCCAGAAAACCTATCTAATACTGAAGCCATTTTAACAGCTCTAAAATCTGATAAGAAAAGCGTTAAAGTTAACTACGAAGAAAATGGTGAGATAAGATCATACCTGTATGATCATGTAGATATGATTGATTCTATAAGTCCGTATCCTCTAGTTTCTAATTTTATAGAAAGTAAAACATCTGAAACCTATCAATCTTTGCTAAATGGCTGTTTTTGTTCTGTAATGGCAGATATGGCTTCTGCTAAATATTTAGCGAAAGGTGGCTCAAACTTTGATACAGATATTTGTTTGAATATCTTATTTGCCCTTGCCTATTTAGATCATACCTATGTAGAGTTTTTAATTGATAAATTAGCCTATTTTAAAGAAACCCAAGTTGAAAAAGGGAAAAAAGTTATTTTCTTTTCAGCCAAGAGTTTATTGCCTTTAGTCGTTTTTCTTTATGGAAATGGTAAGGGTGATCGACTTGCTAACCTACTGGAGAATGCTTGTGATGCTAAATATCAACCCTTGGACCCGAACCCTTATCATAATGTGAATGATGCCTATAAACAGGTTATGGAAACTATTTTTTCAGAGGATGTTGATGTTTTTAGAGAAACAATTTTATCCATGTGTGATTATCATTTAGCGAACACCAAAGATAGTCATTTAGTTGAATTCAATACCTTACTATGGCAGTATTTCCCAATTGAAATCTTAGTTTTACTAAAAGAACGTCAGAAAAGAGTCCTCCCAATCGACGGGATTAGCCATCCCTTGCTTGATGATTTTTTACCCTATTTCATGGATAACTTTCAGATATCCGAGCAAAATAAGATGATTTTAGGAACGATTTTAGACTAGTTGTTTATAAAATATGGAAAATATACATACCCCATTTATCGCTATGACAATTGAATCAAGTCGGGATTACTGGTTTAAGATAAACGAATATCAGGCTATTCAAGTACAAATTTATCTAACTTAAGATAAAACTAATTTTCTTACTGTGAAAATTTGTAAGAAGGGATTTTTCTTTTGATCAATTAAATGATGATTTTAGAAAGGAGACTATATGCCACTCATAGAAGAATTAACATCAAAGCGTTCACCTTTAGTTAAGAAAGCAGCTAAGAAAATTTTAAAGGACAGACTAAAAGGATATGGGCCATACTTACATAGTGCTTTAGAGGCGGAGATAGAAAAAAAAAGAGCTTGGGAAACTCAAATGTACTTGCTCTACGCTATGGCCGCAACAGATTGTGCAGAAGAAATTCCCTATCTGAAGTCATTGATTCTAAGAGACATTCCAACACCTGTAACCTACCGCTCTCTAGCATTAGCCATTGTCTATCTAGAGAATTCAGAAATAGAGAATTTATCATTTGTTTATGAGTCCTTGGAATCGAATAGTTTCTCGAAAGCTGCAGGTGCTTGCGCTGCTATTTATATGAAAAAGTTAGTACTTAAAGATGATGATTTTAATAGAATTATGTCTTATGTAACTCAGCCTAAATACCTTGAGCATATTGGCAAAGTCACAAATCCATTTTTATTTATCTTAGCAGCATCTTATTTGTTTTCTGAGAGCAGTCGAGAGAAAATTTTGATCTTTTCGGAACAATTTGACGTTCAGATAGTGAGAGATATTATTTCAGATGTTAAAAAAGGGAAAGACGGGAAGCGCATTAACTTCTTTTAAGTTAACTCAGGTTCAGAATTTAATACAGCAATAATGTATGTAGTTGAGTTCTGTAAAATACCTGAGTTCTATGATGATCAGATTTATTTTTATTGCGATGAATATATGCTCTTTTGGACGTCTATTGATGATGTGGGGGAGATAGATAAGGCTCGGGATTTTAAATTAAAGGGTCAAATAGTGCCAGCAACCCTAGAGGAAATCTGTAAGGAAGGTTTGATCAGTTCCATTCATTCTGTTAAGCAATATGCGATTGAGAACGGGAAAGTTGTAAGGATAACCTATATCCATTTAGATTCCTAGGAAAAAGCAATGAGGAACTCTCCACATTCTTTTAGAAATAGAGGTAAAGAAATGAAAGAGGCCAAAGAACTCTTCCTAAAAAATGGTTTTTCGCGACTAAAGCGAACCCATAACTATTATAAAATCAATCATGATTTTTACACAGTGATCTATTTTCAACGAAAATCAGATGGGACTGCCTATTTCGTTAATATTGGCCTTCATCCTCTCTTTCTGGACGCGGGACTGTTAGAAGAAGTGGACTGTGCTTTAAGGACTCGATTAGGTTTTGTCGAACATAGAAATGGTATGGATCAAGCTGAATTGGAAAAGGCTGTCCAAGAGGCCATCGATTTTACTGCTCAGTATTCATCGTATTCAACCGTATTTTCGAGCATAGATCCCGAGAAGGATCTTGAGAAGGATTGGTTGTTGAAACATTTTTCTATCACCAAAGTGAACTTATGCAGATTGTATGTTGAGTATTATGATTCAATCGATTCTAAGAAGTTGGCTTTAAATTTTGCAAACTATGGCTTATCCATTACACCTAAGATTGCTTCTGTTCCTAAAAACTTCTTTAAGACCTATATTCGTTCGGGAGAAATAGTCAAAACGACTTATTAGGGCGGAGTGAAAGTGCGGATATACTGATTAATATCCTGACGAAAGAAACCGGTAGGAGAAAAGAAATGAAAAACTATTTACTTGATGAAAGGCTATTTCAGTATCCTGAATCGTTTAAAAAATTGATCGAACTCAATTTAGTTGATTTTGATTGTTGGTATCTATTGGATTCAGAATGGGCTCTATCTCTGTACAAGGGATTGCAGGAAAGGTACCCAAGCAGAAAGTTGATTCCATTTGCTAAAAGAGGAGATTGTGATGATACAGCTTGTTTTGAAATAGGAAAGGGCAATAAGGTCCAACTCATTCATGACTTTGCTACCGAAGGCTGGGAGCAACGGAAAGAGTTTAATGACTTTTGGGAATGGGTAGAATATGCGGTCAAATGCATGATAGAGTACAATAAAGAGGATGGGATTGAATAATCGCAAGCTCTTTTCTAGGGACGAAGGAACTCGTCTCTAATGATTTACAAGGCAAGGAGAACAAATGGAAATGATCACCCAATTATTAAATGAGATTGAAAAAAGTCTCCAAGAGCTAGATCATCCTTGTGTAGACCATCTAAATTCGGGACTATCTTCTCAAAAAATTCAAGAATTATTTGAGGAAATCCCATTGCAACCAAACCAAGACTTGCATGCCCTTTATGCTTGGAGAAATGGATCAAAAGACAGTGAGGGAGTCACACTCGGTGAGCTGGCATTTTTTCCTGGTTTCTATTTGATGTCTCTGGAAGAAAGTATCCAGACCTACTTGGAACTAATAGAAACGGATACTTGGGATAAGTCTTGGTTTCCAATTTTTGCCAGTGGAGGGGGAGATTTTTATGCCATGAACCTGGCTCCAGAAGCTCAGGGGCAAATACATGGTGTTTACGTGTATGAAGAGGAACCTCAGGTCGAATATCGGTCATTGAAATCCATGCTCACAACCTTTAAAGTATGTTATGAACAAGGTGTTATTTTCAGGAATGAACAAGGCAACTTGGATATGGATTATAGAAAGCATGCTGAGGTAGCGCATGAGATAAATCCAGATGTGAAGATGTGGCTGGAATTCTTAAAGGAGACGTAATAGGAATGACCAAGGAGAGAAAAATGACAGTAGTTACTGTATTAAAAAAGATCATTAAACTCTATGAGGAAACAACGTTTATTCCCCAATCGGTGAGTTTTTCAAACGAAAAATTAAGGATCCAGTCCTCAGATTTGACAGGAGAATTACTTGATTATTATCAACACATAGCATTTGATAAGAATTTGTATTTTGCTAATGATAGTTTTAATATCATTTTGTTGCCTTTAGATTCTCCTGCAAGGACAGTTGAATGCTGGGCTTTACAAGATGATCCTCAGTTTACTGAGGGGCAATACCAGATATTCGCTGCTACAGATATAGATGACATTCTTTTCTGCGATATAAGAGATGAAAAATCTCCTGTTTACGCTTGGATTCCTGGAGAATGTAATTATTACAAACTCAGTGAAAGTTTGACGGAGTTTTTGGAGTTCTATTTCGCTTTTTCAAATTTTTGGAAGCTAAGAGAAGATGTCCCTCTGGAGGAATATATTGTAGGGACAGGTGACTTGATAGAGCGCTACCTTTCCCCAGATGTCCAAGCGACAGCGAAAGAATATCTATTCCGGTAAGAGTGAGCTGAGATAGATTTGTAATTAAAGCCTTTCTCAATAACAAAAAGTGAACTGGATAGGAGAAAAGAAATGAAAGTGAAAGAACTAATCGAAGAGGTTGAAAATGATCTTGAGTTAGTCTCGTATTTAAACCGGGTCCCTAAAAAGAATAAGAAAACCCAAGCTAGCTATCTCGAATCGCTGAATCATCTGACCTATTTACTTTATCTGGAAGATCAAGAGGAAATGGCTAAGAAATTATTAGATCGTATCATACAAGTTCCATTTGAAGGGAATTATAACACTTGGACCTTTGTTGCTAGCTCTCTGGTTTTATTGGCCTATCTGGAAAGAGAAAAAGAAAATCAGGTACTCGTCTATAAAAAACTCCTTTTATCTCCATTAGATCAAGGGGAGGAATCCACTCAAAACATAAGAAGGAGAGTTCATCAGAGGTTTTTGAATGGTGATAGCTTGGAGCAAAAGCTTGCAAAAATCGAGCAAGCTTCAAGTCCTGAATCGGAAATGGAACGCCGTCTGCTATACTTGACAGATTTATTGAAGATTCACCTCTTTATTGCTGAGTCAACGTGTGAAGAGACAGATATACAGGAAAAAATCGAAGAGAATATAGAGATACTGAAGAAGTATATTAAGGAGCATGAAATCTATAGCCTCTTTCCTTTTAAGGGATAAGGTGAGCTAGCAATCTTGGATTTTTAGAAAGAGTGGAATATGGAAATCAAAAATCACTTTGGCGTCTATGGCATTTGCTATGAGAAAGGAAAATTACTCTGCATTGAGAAAACGAGAGGGCCTTATCAGCATCGTTTTGATCTACCGGGTGGTAGTCAAGAACTAGGTGAGGGGTTGACAGAAACTCTCAAGAGAGAAGTTCTGGAGGAGACAGGCTATACGCTTAGCCGTTATTCAAATCCTAGGATGTATGATGTGCTGGTTCAAGAAGAGGGGAAAGATTTCGCTGTACATCATATCATGGCCTTTTATGATATCGTACTCGATTTCGAAAACTCTCAAAAATCCCTTCCTCATGAAGTTCTTGATGGAAGCAATGATTCAGCCAATGCAGTTTGGGTCCCTATTGAGCAGATGACCCAAGAAAATGCCTCACCCTTAGTATTGAAGGTGAAGGCAGAGTTAGTAGGATTTCCAGAATTGGAACTGACAAGCTATAGAAATTGGAAGGTAAAACATGCAAAATCAACTAGCTCTTAGTGGCGAAAAAATTGTTGAAAAAGTTTATCCCCATTTATTGCACCACGTCGGCTTAATTCGTGGGGAATACTTGTTGAGAGAACTAAACCAAAACATACTATTACTAAATTGTCAGCAATTTGTGAAAGATTATCTAGACACTATTTGTCATTTGTACTCAGATGAAGAAGTCTGGTATCGCTTTTCAGAGTTAACAAATGCAGAAGCAAATAGTCTAGACGGGACTAAAGAGTATTTTGACGAACGCCACCCCTTATTTGGATATAGAGGGACTAGGCGTTTATTGGCGTGTCCAGATGAATTTCAGGCTGAGGCACATGTCGTTACAGAAGTTTATCAAACCAAACCCAATCTGTCTGTTATTTTTCCTTTTGTCAATGATGCCGAACAATTAAAACAAGCTATTACAGTATTGCGCCAGCATGGTTTTACTGGAAAAGTTGGAACAATGATTGAATTACCATCAGCTTATTTTGACTTGGACAGGATACTGGAAACTGGTATTTCAAAGATTGTAGTGGGAATGAATGATTTGACTTCTTTTATTTTTGCGACTGTGAGAAATAGTCAATGGCATGATATAGAAAGTCCAATAATGTTAGATATGCTGAGAGATATGCAGGATAAAGCAAGTATGAAAAAGATTGACTTTGCTGTAGCAGGCTATCTGAATACTTCTTTCATACAAAAAATGAATCAGATGGGTATCGAATGTATTCTCCATTACAGCTCTATTCCAGAGATTTTTGATTTAAAAATTGACCATCCAGACCATCTTAAACATATAAAAGAAGAAAGTAAAAAATTACAAAGGAGAACCAATGACACCGCAAGAAATGTGGAATGCATACAAGAAAATCAATCCCTCTATCGGTGATGAGATAGACGCCTGGGCTTTTGGAGTAGAGGCAGATCTCTTGGCTGACTTGGTTCTAAGAGGCGAAAAAACAGCAACAGCCTCAGCTTACGACCTCTACGCAGTAGAGGACGAACCCCTTCCACAAGAAGGGACTTTCGATGTCATTTTAGACAGTCAAAACCAGGCTGTCTGCATTGTCGAAGTCACAAAGGTTTCCGTTCAGCCTTTCCATCAAGTGTCAGCTGACCATGCCTATAAGGAAGGTGAAGGAGACAAATCTTTAGCCTATTGGCGTCAGGTTCATGAAGACTTTTTCAAAGACTGCTTTAGGGGAAGCGGGACTAACTTTTACACCTGATAGCAAGGTGGTTTTAGAAGAAATTCGCAAGGTTTATCCATTATAGAACATGCTCTCCATTTAGAAAATCAGAAAAAAGAATAACTGTTTTTATACAAAATAGGCCTAGTGATTGTGACAAGCTAAAAATACTGCCCAGTTCTTAGAACTATTAAAAGATTTTTTGAGACTTTCCGCTGTGAGAAAGGCGCTTGAAACCTAAAGTTTCAAGCGCTCGGGAGTTTTGAAACTTTAGGTTCAAAACTAAATCATGGAACTTCGTAGAAGTTCGCTGATGTCCGTACTCACCTAAGGAAAGTCTCAACGAAGATATGATCATAATCTGACTCTCCTTATAGGAGAGTTTTTTGATCTACGTCAATTTTTCAAATCGGCCAAAAAATGGTATAATGTAAGCGATATTGTACAGAAAAGAGAATGTATATGCCAAATTATGCCATTATTTTAGCAGCGGGTAAGGGAACTCGCATGAAGTCAGATTTGCCTAAGGTTCTCCATAAGGTTGCAGGGATCTCTATGTTGGAGCATGTTTTCCGTAGTGTTGGAGCCATATCACCAGAAAAGACTGTAACAGTTGTGGGCCACAAGGCGGAATTGGTAGAGCAAGTCTTAGCGGGACAAACAGAGTTTGTCAAACAAACCGAACAATTGGGAACTGGTCATGCGGTCATGATGGCAGAGCCAGTCTTGAAAGATCTTGAAGGGCATACCCTCGTCATTGCAGGAGACACTCCTTTGATTACAGGTGACAGTCTCAAACACTTGATCGACTTCCATATCAACCACAAGAATGTAGCAACGATTTTGACAGCAGAAGCAGCTAATCCATTTGGCTATGGTCGGATTGTCCGCAATGACAATGCGGAAGTGCTTCGAATTGTTGAGCAAAAAGATGCGACAGATTTTGAAAAACAAATCAAGGAAATCAATACAGGGACTTATGTCTTTGACAATGCGCGCCTCTTTGAAGCTTTGAAAAATATCAATACCAACAATGCCCAAGGTGAATACTATATCACAGATGTGATTGGGATCTTCCGAGAAGCAGGCGAAAAAGTCGGAGCTTATACGCTCAAAGACTTTGATGAAAGCCTTGGAGTTAACGACCGCGTAGCCCTTGCGACAGCAGAAGGCATCATGCGTCGTCGCATTAACCAAGCTCATATGGTCAATGGAGTGAGCTTTGTCAATCCTGATGCGACCTATATCGATATTGATGTCGAAATTGCTCCAGAAGTGCAAATCGAAGCCAATGTTACCCTAAAAGGGCACACAAAAATTGGGGCTGAGACAGTCTTAACCAATGGAACCTATATCGTGGACAGTGAAATCGGTGCAGGTGCCGTTATTACTAACTCTATGATTGAAGAAAGCACCGTAGCCGATGGTGTAACAGTAGGACCATACGCTCATATTCGTCCAGGTTCTAGCTTGGAAAAAGATGTCCATATCGGGAACTTTGTCGAAGTCAAAGGTTCATCTATTGGAGAAAATACCAAAGCGGGTCATCTGACCTACATTGGTAACTGTGAAGTCGGTAGCAACGTTAACTTTGGTGCGGGGACTATCACCGTCAACTATGATGGGAAGAATAAATACAAGACCCTTATTGGAAATAATGTCTTTATTGGCTCAAATTCGACGATCATTGCGCCAGTTGAGCTCGGAGATAATTCCCTAGTCGGTGCTGGATCTACCATTACCAAGGATGTACCAGCTGATGCGATTGCGATTGGTCGTGGCCGTCAAGTTAATAAGGATGAGTACGCGACTCGCCTTCCCCACCATCCTAAAAATAAATAGGAGATTTTCATGCAATTTGAAGAAAAAACCATTGAGCGCAAGGAGATTTATCAAGGACCGATTTTCCAAGTGGTCACTGATCAAGTAGAACTACCCGCTGGAAAAGGCCAAGCGCAGCGTGATTTAATCTTCCATAACGGAGCAGTAGCGGTTTTGCCGATCACAGAAGATGGGAAAACGATCTTGGTCAAGCAGTACCGCAAGGCGATTGAAAGGACTTCGGTGGAGATTCCAGCAGGGAAGTTAGAAAAGGGAGAAAATGCAGACCCTAAAGCGGCTGCTCTGCGCGAATTGGAAGAAGAAATTGGCTACACAGCGGATCTAGAGTTGTTGTATGATTTTTATTCAGCCATTGGATTTTGTAATGAGCGGATCAAACTTTATGTTGCGACCAACTTGAAAAAAGTGGAAAATCCTCGCCCTCAAGATGAAGACGAGACCTTGGAACTCCTTGAGGTGACTTTAGCAGAAGCTGAGGGGTTGATCCAAACAGGTGATATCTGCGATGCTAAAACTATCATGGCAGTTCAATATTGGAAACACCTACAAAACAATTAAAGAATAGAGGAGAAACCGATGGGCAAACCTTTATTAACAGATGAAATGATTGAGCGGGCAAACCGAGGAGAAGCAATCTCTGGTCCCCCGCTCTTTGATGAGGAAGAAACAAAAATTCTCCCGACAGGAAACAGGGGATTTGGTTATGAACGGCCAGTGACTTCAAGAGAAGTAGATAGTGGACATGGAGCATCGTATCCTCAGGAGACTATTCCGATCAGGGTCCAACCTACAGTGACCAAGAGTCGTCGGATTGAGAACCAAAAAGATGAGGTTTTTCAATCAAAATTAAATAAGATTTTATTTTGGGTCATCTTGCTCCTCATCTTGTTAATTCTTGCAATCTGGCGCTTATAGGGAGCGTCTACCAAAGGAGTTACGATTATGAAAATTGGAATCATTGCGGCCATGCCACAAGAATTAAAAATCTTAGTGGAAGCTTTGCAGAACGGAGAGAAACATCTTCGCCTAGGAAAGGTTTACTATACAGGGTCGATTGGTCGCCATGAAGTGGTCTTGGTTGAAAGTGGTATCGGAAAAGTCATGTCAGCCATGAGTGTGGCTGTGTTGGCCAACGATTTTAAGGTGGAAGCCATTATCAATACAGGTTCTGCAGGTGCCGTAGCACCAGGGATGGCTGTTGGGGATATCGTCCTAGCGGACAAATTGGCCTACCATGATGTCGATGTGACAGCTTTTGGTTATGACTATGGCCAGATGGCAGGGCAACCTCTTTACTTTGAATCCAGCCGCTATTTTGTTTCAGAGATGAAAAAAGTGCTAGCTGAGGAGCAAACACCAACCCATGTTGGCCTGATTGCGACTGGGGATAGCTTTATCGCGAGTGAAGAAAAAGTCGCAGCGATTAGGGAACATTTCCCAGAAGTATTGGCCGTTGAGATGGAAGGGGCAGCTATTGCCCAAGCGGCTCATGTAGCCGGCCGTCCTTTCATGGTCATTCGGGCTATGAGTGATACGGCAGATCACGCAGCTAATATCTCTTTTGATGAATTTATCGTAGAGGCTGGCGAGCGTTCTGCTCAAACCTTGATGACTTTCTTGAAGAGATTGGTATAGAAAAGCTTAAGAAAATAGGACTAGCTCTTAGCTAGTCCTATTTTGCTAAGCTGATTCTGTAAAGTAACTGGTTCTTCATGCTATAATAGATTCTAGTAATGCAAAGGAGAAGTTATGGTCTTATCAAAAAAACGGGCCCGTCATGTGATTGAAGAAATTATTGCCCTCTTTCCGGATGCTCAGCCAAGTTTGGATTTTCGCAACCATTTTGAATTATTAGTAGCGGTGATGCTCTCTGCTCAAACAACAGATGCAGCGGTTAATAAGGCAACTCCCGCTTTGTTTGAGGCTTTCCCAACTCCTCAAGCCATGGCGGTCGCCAGTGAAGCCGACATTGCCAAGCATATTTCCAAATTAGGCCTCTATCGAAACAAGGCTAAATTTCTAAAAAAATGTGCCCAACAATTGTTGGACAATTTTGATGGCCAAGTCCCTCAGACACGGGAGGAACTGGAGAGTTTAGCCGGAGTGGGACGGAAAACAGCCAATGTGGTCATGAGTGTCGGTTTCGGAATTCCTGCCTTTGCTGTTGATACCCATGTAGAGCGGATTTGCAAGCACCATGATATCGTAAAAAAGTCGGCAACGCCGCTAGAGGTAGAAAAGCGAGTTATGGATGTCCTTCCACCGGAACGTTGGTTGCCAGCCCATCAGGCCATGATTTACTTTGGTCGTGCCATCTGCCATCCTAAAAATCCCGAGTGCGATCACTATCCGCAACTCTATAACTTTAAAGACATTTAAAAAGCGAGGTCTAATGACTTCGCTTTTACTTGATAGGGAAGAAAGTAAGTAAGAGCCAAGAAAACAACAGAGCAATAGCGCCAATTCCAAGGACAAATAGAATAGGAATGAGGATTCCTTCGTAGGGAGCTTTACCCCTTTCTTCAGCTTCTTCAATCTCGCTCAGGCTGCGTCCTTGATCATAGGCGACAATCTGGCGAAAGGTACGAAGATTATGCTGTTTCTTAAATTTCTCAATGCGTAGGGCGTAGAACATTGTGATAGCATAAATCAAGCAACTAATAGCGATACCGAACCATTCCAGATAAAGAATTAGAGGAATCATTATTATAGGACTTCCAATTAGTAAAATGGTAAAAACCACTCCATCTTTTTGATAGCGCATAAATTCTTGGTCGTGAATAATTTGTTTCATGGTTTCCACATCTCCTTTTATGAGTTGGTCCAATGACACTTCAAAGACCTTGCTCAGTAAAAGCAGGTTTTGAATATCAGGGTAGGTTGCTCCGCGTTCCCAGTTGGAAATGGATTGACGGCTGACAAAGATGATTTCAGCCAAATCATCTTGAGATAAATTTTTCTCTTTACGATAGTGCTGGATCTGCTTTCCGACTTGCATAAGATTTCCTCGCTTTCTGATTTCATTCTACCTAATTATACAAAAAATGGCTATCAAAGTTCTTTGACATGCTGATTTCATGGGCTTTAGCAAAGGTTTCTGTCACTGGATTTACAGGTCTGTCAATTTATATTTACTTACTGAAAAAGAGGCCAACAACCTCCTTTTTCTTATTCACTAAATCTTAAAAAATAGCCATCTGGATCTAAAACTGCAAATTCATGAGGATAGATATAATGGTCGCCAACACGAAATTCTCTTTTGGTCAAAGGACGATGAATGGGATAGTCAGCTTCCAGCAGTTTTTGGTGGAGCTGAGGAACATCCTCAATGCCAAAGGAAATATTGACACCACGCCCGAAAGGATAAGTCAGCTGAGCTAATTCTTCTGCGTCACCTTCTTCTAACATGAGTTGGCAGTCTTCAAGGGAGAGGAAGAGAAATTTTTCCTCGGGGCGTTCGTATTCGACAGAGAAGCCCAGCAAGTCGCAGTAGAAGTAGCGCGACTTTTCGATGTTGGATACCACAAATTCGGGGATGACAGCTTGATAGTCCATTAGCTTTCTCCTTAGAGTTCAATCTCCAAGACAATCGGTGTGTGGTCTTGGCGTGGGCCTGAGTCGATCATATCTGACTTGGTAACCTTATCTGCTACACGGTTACTTGTGAGCCAGTAGTCGATTCTCCAGCCGGTGTTGTTGATTTTTGAAGTCTTGCTGCGTTGTGCCCACCAGGTATAGCGCTCTGGTACATCCCCGTGAAGGTGACGGAAGGTGTCTGTAAATCCTTTGGCCAAAAGATTTGTAAATCCTTCGCGTTCTTCGTCTGTGAATCCTGGCGAACGGCGGTTGCTGGCTGGGTTTGCAAGGTCGATTTCCTTGTGAGCAACGTTGTAGTCACCAGTTGCAAGGACAGGTTTTTGCTTGTCTAATTCAGCCAAATATTCAGCATATTTGACATCCCAAACTTGACGTTCTTCCAAACGTTTGAGACCATCACCGGCATTAGGAGTATAGACTTGTGTTACAAAGAAGCCATCAAATTCCAAGGTAATGATCCGACCTTCCAAGTCCATGGTCGAAGGAGCTCCGATTTCTGGGAAAGTCACAACTGGTGTGAGCTCTTTTTTATAGAGGAACATGGTTCCAGCGTAGCCTTTACGAGCCGGTTCTTGAGAAGAGCGCCAGGTGTTTTCGTAGCCAGGGAAGAGCTCCTCAAGGATTTCGAGGTGTTTTTTGGTAGGTCCTTTGGCGGATAACTTGGTTTCTTGAATAGCGATGATATCAGCATCTTCAGCTACCAAGGTTTGAAGGACTTCTTGAGAGAGTTTAGCACGTGCTGAATCGCTGGTCAATGCAGCATTAAGCGAGTCGATATTCCATGAGATTAGTTTCATATCGTTTCCTTTACTAACTTTGTCGATGCTTCTATTATACCAAAAAATATCCAGTCTCCTGTTTCTTGTGATTTGAGGAAGGATCCGCTTTTTAGTAAAAAGATATTTGTATTGTTCACACTGCTGAAAGAATAGTTGACAAGGAGTTCAGAATAGCTATTTTTTATCTGGTCTAGCGACTCGCGTCTGGATGAAATGTGCTATAATGGAAGTTGAGTTTAAAATGGAAATATTCCTCAGACTTCCTCTAAATTTATCCTATTTTTAGGTTGTGTTGAGAGGGGCTGGGATTGAGAATCAAGATGAAAGGAGAGGTATGGCTCGAAAATCTAAACGTTCAAAAAAAGCGAATGCTAAGGTGAGAAAATTTGATAATCGGTGGATTACTAGACGACTTTATTTGTTATTCAGTATAGTCTGTACCCTCTTTTTGATTTTAATTGCTCGACTAGGGTATATGCAGATTACTCATCAAGGCTTTTATACGCAAAAATTAGCAAAAGCTACAAAAAAACATTTAACAAGGGGAAGTCTCCGGGGACAGATTTATGATGCTTCTGGTCAGCCACTGGTAGAGAATGTCGATAAGAAGGTCTTATCCTTTACGCGTAGCAATAAGTTTACTGCAGAAGAGATGCGTCAAACAGCACAGCTTCTCCTAAATTACGTAAGCGTGTCAAACCCTCAAGTCAGTAAGCGTCAAGAAATCGACTTTTATCTCGCAAACACCGAAGTCTATAAAGAGGTAGTGGACAAGTTGCCCAAAGACGAACGAATCGATACGGATGGGAATCCACTTCCAGAAGCAACTATCTATCAGCATGCTGTTGATAGTATTGAGACTGAAAAATTAGGCTATACGGAAGAAGAGAAGAAAGCCATCTATCTCTTCAGCCAAATGAATGCCGTTGAAAACTTTGCCAGTGCTACGATTGTGACCGATCCAATGTCCGATGAGCAGGTAACGACGGTCAAAGATCATTTAAAAGAATTTCCTGGATTTGAAGTGATCACGAGTTGGGATCGAAAAGTGGTTGATAGTCCCTTGGCTTCCATCGTTGGTAGTGTGTCGACAGAGCAAGCCGGTCTTCCAGCTGAAGAAGTGGATGATTATTTGGAAAAAGGCTATGCCTTAAATGATCGCGTCGGAACATCTTATCTAGAAAAACAATATGAGTCTGTCCTTCAAGGAGAACGGGTTGAAAAAGAAATCCATTTGGACAAGAATGGCAATGTCGAAAAGATCGAAACCCTCTCCAAAGGAAGCAAAGGGAACAATATCAAGCTTTCCATTGATTTGGATTTCCAAAGAGGAGTGGAAGACATCTTGAAGAAGTCCTTCCAGGCAGAATTGGCCACTGGCAATGCCACCTACTCAGAAGGGGTCTATGCTGTTGCCTTGGATCCAAAAACGGGTAAAATTCTTGCGATGGCGGGGATGAAACATGAAGCTGGTTCGCAAGACCTGACTCCTGACGCTTTAGGAACAGTGACCAATGTCTTTGTTCCAGGATCGGTTGTGAAAGCAGCGACTTTGACAGCAGGATGGGAAAATGGGGTGATTTCTGGGAATCAAGTCCTATTGGATCAACCAATCTCCTTTTCTGGTTCAGCTCCTATCACTTCATGGTTCACCCAGTTTGGAAGCCAAGAAATCAATGCGGTGCAAGCGTTGGAATATTCTTCCAACACCTATATGGTGCAGATAGCTCTTAATTTGATGGGCCAACCCTATCAGCCAAACATGAGTTTGAAGACAGACCAATTGGATCCAGCTATGAACAAATTGCGTTCGACCTTTGCCTCTTATGGTCTGGGAACAGAAACAGGGATAGATCTGCCGAATGAATCAACTGGCTATGTTCCCAAAGAGTTCACGATTGCTAATTACCTAACAGACGCCTTTGGTCAGTTTGATAACTATACCCCTATGCAGTTGGCTCAATATGTTGCAACCATTGCCAACGATGGGAAACGCGTGGCGCCACACCTGGTCCAAGGAATTTATGAGAATGATGCCAAGGGAGGTTTGGGCCCTCTGAAAGAAGAGATTGCAACAAAAGAACTCAACCAAGTGGCTCTGACACCCGAAAATCTAGCCATCATCAAACAAGGTTTTTATCAGGTGGTATACGGAACCAGTGGCTTAACAACTGGTAAAACCATCGGAGAAGGAGCTGCCGTTCCAATCAGTGCGAAAACCGGGACTGCAGAAACATTTGTAAACGGTGGGACCCCTGCTGTAAATACCAATGTCATCGCCTATGCCCCATCTGAAAATCCTCAGATTGCGGTGGCAGTCATCTTCCCTCACAATACCAATCTCCAAGCGACTGTTAGTCACAGTATTACCAGAGAGATTATCAATCTCTACCAGCAAAAACATCCTATGAATTAGAAAGGAAGCTATGCTCTATCCAACACCTATCGCAAAATTAATTGAAAGTTATTCGAAGCTCCCTGGTATTGGGATCAAGACAGCAACTCGTCTGGCCTTTTATACCATCGGAATGAGTGATGATGATGTCAATGAGTTTGCCAAGAATCTCTTGTCAGCAAAGCGGGAATTAAGCTATTGTTCCATCTGTGGGAACCTAACAGATGAAGAAGAGTGTGCCATTTGTCGAGACGAGACGCGCGATCCATCGACCATCTTAGTGGTAGAAGATAGTCGAGATGTGTCAGCCATGGAGAATATCCAGGAGTACCATGGTCGCTACCATGTCCTTCATGGCTTGATTTCGCCTATGAATGGGGTCGGACCAGATGATATTAACCTCAAGTCCTTGATTACACGATTAATGGATCATGAGGTCCAAGAAGTGATTGTGGCGACCAATGCAACTGCAGATGGGGAAGCAACTTCTATGTATATCTCACGCGTCCTCAAACCAGCTGGTATCAAAGTGACCCGTCTGGCACGTGGATTAGCTGTCGGAGCAGATATCGAGTATGCGGACGAAGTCACTCTTCTTCGAGCTATTGAAAATCGAACCGAGTTATAAGCGGTTACAGAAGAGGCTGGGGCAAAAGTCCTAGCCTCTTAATTGTTTTTGGATTGTCGAGCAAGACGCAGTGGTTGAGTGGGCTCTACTACGCTGATTTCATCAGCTTTTACAGCCCTACTCAACTGTGCGGAGATGGGACGACGAAATCGAATTCTAACGAATGACCGATTTCTGTCCCACTCTCTTTTTTGTTTTTTAGGTGTTCCCTCTCGTTTTCTTTCTTTTTAAAGTGTGGTATACTAGAGGGACGAACTCGTATGTGAGGAGTGCTTCTGACAAGTCAATTAGGAAGCACAAAATTAAAAAAAGGATTAGGACCAAACAATGGCAAAAGAAAAAATTGTACTTCTTTATGGTGGCCGTAGCGCAGAGCGCGAAGTGTCTGTGCTTTCAGCTGAAAGCGTCATGCGGGCGATTAATTATGACAAGTATTCTGTTGAGACCTATTTCATTACTCAGGCTGGAGACTTCATCAAGACGCAAACTTTTGAAGAGAAACCTGCTGAAACAGAACGCTTGATGACCAATGAAACCATTGATTGGGACGCTAAAGTAACTCCGAGCAGCATCTACCAAGAAGGAGCGGTTGTCTTTCCAGTCCTTCATGGACCAATGGGAGAAGATGGATCGGTTCAAGGTTTCCTAGAAGTATTGAAACTCCCTTATGTGGGATGTGATATCCTTTCTTCTAGTGTGGCGATGGACAAGATTACCACCAAACGGGTCCTAGAATCTGCAGGGATTCCACAAGTTCCTTATGTGGCTGTCCTTGAAGGAGATGACCTAGAGGCTAAGATTGCCTTAATCGAAAAGGAATTGACCTATCCGGTCTTTACCAAGCCTTCTAATATGGGCTCTAGTGTCGGAATTTCAAAAGCAGAGAACCAAGCAGAACTTCGCAAGTCTTTGGAATTGGCCTTTAAATACGATAGCCGTGTTTTAGTTGAGCAAGGTGTCGTAGCCCGTGAAATCGAAGTGGGATTGTTAGGCAACTACGATGTCAAGAGCACCCTACCTGGTGAAGTGGTCAAAGATGTAGCCTTCTATGACTACGAAGCCAAATACATCGATAATAAGATTACGATGGCGATTCCAGCTGAAATTCCTGCAGAAGTTGCTGCGACCATGCGTCAGAATGCAGAACTAGCCTTCCGTGCCATTGGTGGCAAAGGTCTCTCCCGTTGTGATTTCTTCTACACAGAGGACGGGGGCATCTACTTGAATGAGCTCAATACCATGCCTGGCTTTACCCAATGGTCTATGTATCCTTTACTTTGGGATAACATGGATTTGGCCTATCCGGATTTAATCGAGCGCTTGGTAGAATTAGCCAAAGAAACCTTTGAAAAGCGTGAAGCGCACTTACTTTAAGAAACTGTTCCTAGCGGGAGTGGGAGATGGAATCAACTCAATGAGGAGTCGATTTTCTTCCTGCTCCCCCTTTTTAGAGGAGAATACTATGAATCTAACCTTGCACGAAGTAGCAGGTGTCCTGGCTGCTCGCAATGATATCAGTCAATTTGAAGATGTAGCCCTTACCAAGCCTGAATTCGATAGCCGTTTGATTGGGCCTGGTGACCTTTTTGTCCCTCTTAAGGGGGCGCGTGATGGGCATGATTTCATCGAGACGGCCTTTGAAAACGGGGCCGTAGCGACCTTGTCTGAAAAAGAAGTAGAAGGCCACCCTTATTTATTGGTAGATGATGTTCTAGCAGCCTTTCAAAAATTAGCCCAATATGTGTTGGAAAAGAGTCAAGTAGATGTCTTGGCGGTCACCGGTTCAAACGGTAAGACAACGACCAAAGATATGTTGGCTCAATTGCTGTCGACTACCTACAAAACCTATAAAACACAAGGGAACTACAATAACGAAATTGGCCTTCCTTATACGGTTCTCCATATGCCAGAAGGGACAGAGAAGCTCGTCCTTGAAATGGGGCAGGACCATCTGGGAGATATCCATCTTCTCTCAGAAATTGCGCATCCAAAAGCAGCAATCGTGACCCTTATTGGGGAAGCTCATCTAGAGTTTTTTAAAGATCGCAAAGAAATTGCTAAAGGGAAATTGCAAATTGCGGATGGGATGCCAGCTGGTGGCTTGCTTCTAGTGCCGGCCGATCCTATTGTCGAGGATTTTTTACCGAGTCAACAAGAGCTTGTGCGCTTTGGTGAAGGAGCAGATATCAGTATTACCAAGTTGGAGGAACGCAAGGATAGCCTGATTTTTGAAGCGAACTTCTTATCAGATGCTATGAACTTACCTGTCACAGGCAAATACAATGCGACCAATGCCATGATTGCGGCCTATGTTGCCTTGCAAGAAGGAGTCAGTGAAGAGGCCATCCGTGCAAGCTTTAAAGGATTAGAGCTTACTAAGAACCGCACAGAATGGAAGAAGGCAAGTAACGGAGCGGATATCCTATCCGATGTCTACAATGCCAACCCAACGGCCATGCGCTTAATTTTAGAAACCTTCTCGACCATTCCTGCCAATCCAAATGGCCGCAAGCTAGCGGTCTTGGCAGATATGAAAGAGCTAGGGGAGCAATCCATTGATCTGCACAACCAAATGATTCTTAGCCTGTCACCGGATGTCTTGGATACCGTTATTTTTTACGGTCAAGACATTGCGGGCTTGGCTCAATTAGCGAGTCAGATGTTCCCACTCGGACATGTCTATTATTTCAAAAAGACCGCTGAGAAAGATCAATTTGAGGACCTGGTCAAACAAGTCAAGGAAAGCTTAAAAGAGCAGGACCAAATCCTCATCAAGGGAAGCAATTCTATGAATCTAGCCAAATTGGTAGAGGAGTTGGAGAATGGCGAGTAATAATGTGCTAAAGAACATTCAGCGCTTGATTTCAATCACCAATACAGGCTTAGCGTTCTCAAAAGATCCATTTGATCAAGAGCGCTATCAGGATATTCGTGCCATTTTACAGGATTTTGTCAGAGAAGCGACTGATTTGAATCCACAAGAATTATCGGATTTGTTTAGACCGACAGACCATTACGAACTCCCTTGATTGATGTTAGGGCATGGATTGTCAAAGATGGAAAACTTTGTCTGGTGAAAGGTCAGGGAGAAGAGACCTGGGCCTTGCCGGGTGGCTTTGGTGAGGTTGGCTATTCTCCGACGGAAAACATTTTAAAGGAAATCCAAGAAGAAACGGGCTATTCTGCGCGTGTAATCAGATTGTTGGCAGTATTTGATACCAATCGCTACCAATTGCAAAGTCGCCAATATGTGAAATTGGTATTTGAATGTGAATTATTAGATGGAAATTTTGAAAAGAACCAGGAAATTTCCGACCTTGCCTTTTTTGAGAGAGAAAAAATGCCTGCTCTTTCTACCAAGCGCAATACAGAAGAACAATTGAACTTCCTTTGGGAGGTCTATGATGGGAAACGAGATTTGTATTGTGATTAAAAACGATCTATAAATTAAAGGAATATGAAAATGACACTTTGGGATTTATTGTTTACGAACCAAAAATCAGCCCCGCCTGAATTTGGGCTCTGGTATTTCATTCTGCCAGCTTCTTTGTTGGTGGTTGGCTACTTTTCTATTAGATATGCACAGTCCAAAAGCTACCAACGCTTTTGGTATTGGGCACAGTTGATCCAAGTCTTGACCATCAATGCTTGGTATATTCTTGCCCACATGCCTTTGACGGATAATTTGCCGTTCTATCATTGCCGTTTGGCCATGCTGGTGATTCTCTTTGCCCCTAAAGGGACCTATATCAAGCAATATTTTGCTCTCTTGGGAGTTCTAGGATCGATTGCGGCCTTGGTTTATCCAGCCTTTGATCCCTTCCCATTCCCTCATATCACTGTGTTGAATCTGATTTTTAGTCACTGGGCCTTGCTTGCTAATAGTTTGATTTACCTGCAGGATCATTATCAATCTGAAAAACAAGACAGTTTGAGAATTTTCAAGATTACCTTTGGTATGAATGCTTTGATTTTCTTGGTCAACCTTTTGACGAAAGGGGATTATGGCTTCTTACGACGTCCACCAATCATTGGGGATCACGGTGCTCTCTTAAACTACCTCTTGGTTAGCTTTGTGATGGTAGCTGGAATTTTCTTGGTCAACCAACGTTATAAGTACAAATACAAGATGGTTGAAGAGACTGTCGGTTCGCGTTCAGAATAGAAATTAGATGAGCTGAGGGAAGGAAGACATGACACTTTGGGATTTATTTTTCACCAGTCAACCAACGGCTCCTCCTCAATTGGGGGGTTGGTATTTCTTATTACCAACCTCATTGGTAGTGGTGGGGCTTCTGTCTATTCGATTGGCCTCTTCCAAAGGTTATCAAAACTTTTGGTATTGGGGGCAATTGATCCAGTTGCTCATTATCAATGCTTGGTATATTGCAGCATGCTTGCCTGTTTCAGAGAGTCTTCCCTTCTACCATAGCCGGATGGCCATGTGGATCATTCTCTTGGCTCCCAAGGGAAGCTTCAAGCAATATTTTGCTCTGGTAGGAGTCTTTGGCTCTATCATGGCTTTGATTCATCCCGTCTTTTATCCCTATCCTTTTCCTCACGTATCCTCGATCAATAATGTCTTTGGGCACTGGGCTCTCTTGGCCAATTGCTTGATCTATCTGGTTCAATCCTACCAGGTGGAAGCAAGGGATGCCTGGAAAATCTGTCAGATGACTTTTGGGGTTAATGCTATTATTCAGCTTGCGAATCTTGTAACAGGTGGAAATTATGGATTTATGCGTCGTCCTCCTGTACTTGGTGATCATGGACTTGTGCTCAACTATTTGCTCGTGACCATCCTGATGACAGGAACCCTTATCCTGATCAATGTGATCGTTAAGTCCAGTAAGAAAAGAAATAGGAGATCTGAATCCGTTTAATAAGGAGATCGTATGCATCATTTTTTTACAACTGAATCCACTGCACCACCTGTTATCCCGCTCCTTTGGTATGGGGTCATGGTTCTTTTAATCCTAATGGCAGTTTGGGCTTCATTACGTTACTATCAAAATGAACAATTTCGAAAGATCTTTCGAAACTTACAAATATTTCAATTGATCTGTCTCTATATCTGGTATTTTGCTTTTCAACTTCCCTGGTCCAATAGTTTACCTTTGTACCATTGCCGTTTGGCCATGTTTGCTGTCTTGCTCTTGCCAGACCGATGGAAGAGCAAGCAGTTCTTTGCCTTGATGGGAGTCAGTGGGGCGATCTTTGCCTTGGGTTATCCGGTCTTTGATCCCTATACCTTCCCTCATATTACGAGCTTTTCTTTTCTCTTAGGGCATTACTGTCTCTTGGTTAATTCCTTGATTTATCTCTTGAGATGCTATGATACGAGCCTCTTTAAAAATCGAGAAATTGTTCTTTATACCTTCTTCCTTGATATGTTTCTAGTTGGTGTCAACCAAGTCACTGGAGGAAATTATGGACTTATGGCCCGGCCACCGATTATCAAAGGGGACAGCCTCCTGGTGAATTATGTCGTGGTTTCCAGCATCCTAGCAGCAGCCTTGCTTCTCTTTAATGTATTTTTCAGTCGCAGAAGAGAGCGGGTTAAAGTAAGTAATTCAATATAATTGAAGAAGACTAGAATCGTGTGATTTTAGTCTTCCTTTTTGATTTCAAAGAAGAATCATCGTTGAAAAAAGTGCCTATTTTCGCTATAATAGGTTAGTTAAGGTAAAAGGAGAGAACCAATGTAGAAGGATCCTGCTTACTAAAAAATATGCTTTTAAAAAATAACTGAGGATGAAAGAATGACAATAACTGACGAAATTAAAAAACGCCGTACCTTTGCCATTATCTCCCACCCGGATGCTGGTAAAACGACGATTACAGAGCAGTTGCTCTACTTTGGGGGAGAGATTCGGGAAGCCGGTACCGTAAAAGGGAAGAAAACAGGAAACTTTGCTAAGTCTGACTGGATGGATATCGAGAAGCAACGTGGGATTTCGGTAACCTCATCTGTTATGCAGTTCGACTATGATGGCAAACGGGTCAATATACTTGATACCCCAGGGCACGAGGACTTCTCAGAAGATACCTATCGGACCTTGATGGCGGTGGATGCTGCGGTCATGGTGGTGGACTCTGCCAAGGGTATCGAGGCCCAAACCAAGAAATTGTTCGAGGTTGTTAAACACCGCGGGATCCCAGTCTTTACCTTTATGAACAAGCTGGACCGTGACGGTCATGAACCACTGGACCTCTTGCAAGAATTGGAAGAAGTATTAGGAATTGCGAGTTATCCAATGAACTGGCCAATCGGGATGGGGAAGGCCTTTGAGGGACTCTATGACCTCTATAACCAACGTTTGGAACTCTACAAAGGGGATGAACGCTTTGCTAGTCTAGAAGATGGAGACAAGCTCTTTGTCAACAACCCCTTCTATGAGCAAGTAAAAGATGATATCGAACTCTTGCAAGAAGCTGGAAATGACTTTTCAGAAGAAGCCATCCTTGCGGGTGAATTGACTCCTGTCTTCTTTGGTTCAGCTCTTACTAACTTTGGGGTGCAGACTTTCTTGGAAACCTTCCTCAAGTTTGCTCCGGAGCCACACGGCCACAAAAAGACAGATGGTGAAATTGTCGATCCTTATGACAAGGATTTCTCAGGCTTTGTCTTTAAAATCCAAGCCAACATGGATCCTCGTCACCGTGACCGGATTGCCTTTGTGCGGATCGTATCTGGTGAATTTGAACGTGGGATGAGTGTCAACCTCCCTCGTACCGGTAAGGGGGCTAAGCTATCTAATGTCACCCAGTTTATGGCGGAGAGCCGTGAAAATGTCACCAATGCCGTAGCAGGCGACATCATCGGGGTCTACGATACCGGTACGTATCAGGTCGGGGATACTCTGACAGTTGGGAAAAATAAGTTTGAATTTGAACCACTGCCAACCTTTACACCTGAAATCTTCATGAAGGTATCTGCCAAGAATGTCATGAAGCAAAAGTCCTTCCATAAGGGAATCGAGCAATTGGTGCAAGAAGGAGCTATTCAGCTTTATACCAACTACCAAACGGGTGAATACATGCTTGGAGCTGTTGGTCAATTGCAGTTTGAGGTCTTTAAACACCGGATGGAAAATGAGTACAATGCAGAAGTCGTTATGAGTCCAATGGGTAAAAAGACTGTTCGCTGGATCAAACCAGAGGACTTAGATGAGCGCATGTCTTCAAGCCGAAACATCTTGGCGAAGGACCGCTTTGACCAACCTGTCTTCCTCTTTGAAAACGACTTTGCCCTCCGTTGGTTTGCGGACAAGTATCCAGATGTTGAACTAGAGGAAAAGATGTAACTCAGCACCAACAATTGGAACTAAAGTCCCTAATTGTTGGACACTAGCCACTATTTTGTGGGCTAGCTAACTAGTCTCTTGGTTCACTTTGCTGAATAGAATATATAAATCGAAAAAACCAGCTCAAGCGAGCTGGCTTTTTATTGTTCTGTAATAAGGAGTCTTCCCAAAAATTCTTGTAGTATAAAGAAGACAATCAAACTGGCAATAGTCTCGCCTAAGAAGGAGGAGCTATTTACAATTAGAGAGTAGAGGTAGGCACTTTGGCCTGCCGGTGCGTAGCTTCCCCAGAAGATAACCCCTGCAATGTAGTGAATTGTGTAACGTGCGAACCCTCCTAAGACGACTCCAACAGTAATATAAGTGAGTGTCTGAACTCGTTTCTTATCTCTGATAGCCTTGTCAAGCGTAGGTTTGACAATTCCACTCAGTCCAATCAAGCTAAAGGCTACAAAGTACTCTAAGAAACCTTGGATTGGAGTCAACCAACCACCAGCTGCTTCCCCAGTTACGACTTGCAGCAAACCCCAGATGAATCCACCCATGGCACCAGCCTTAACGCCCCAGCGGAAACTGAGGAGAAAGATGGGAACCATCTTAAAAGATAGAGAAATCCAAGGACCTAAGGACATGGGTTGAGTAACCAAATCCAAAATATAAGCAATGGTCGCTAAAAGAGCAACCTCAATCATTGGTCGAATCGTAGTTTTCGACATAAAAAAACCTCCTATACCAATCGTTTTGATTGGCTCATTTGTTGCCACATCAAAACGTTGTCATAGAAGTTTTCTATTTCATTCTGTTTTGAGACACATCCCTACGCAGGTCCTAACCTGATCAGGTGGTAAGAGTTTAGGCCAGCAACGAACACCTCTGGCATCCAAGCTAGCCAATCTCAGCAATTGCTCCTCTTGTGACTCTCTCATTATACTATCAAAAAAACGTTCCCGCAACTTTTTAACTCGTAAAAAATATGGTATAGTTATTAAGATAGAAAATGCACAAGTTGTGGAGGAAAAAATCATGGGTATTTTTGCAGGTTTGATGGGCAATGCTTCTCAAAAAGACGTCGATAAGGTTGAAAAAGATTTAGGGGATATCCTGGTTCCAGGTGAGCAAGTAACTCTGGCTTTTAGTTTGATTCGTGACTTGATTGTCTTTACGGAGTACCGTCTGATTTTGGTGGACAAGCAAGGAATGACAGGGAAGAAAACATCTTATAAATCTCTTCCTTATCGTTCTATTTCGCGTTTTTCAGTAGAAACATCTGGTCATTTTGATTTGGATGCTGAATTAAAAATTTGGGTCTCATCAGCTGTAGAGCCATCAGAAACACTTCAATTTAAGAGTGATAATAGTGTTATCGAGATCCAGCAGGCCTTGGCAGCAGCTGTATTGCGTTGATCAGTGAATGAGGACAGGACTCATCTAGCGATTTCGGGTGATCGGTAGGAGTACTGGTAGATAAGGTAAAGAGGAAACGAAATGTTCGTTGAAAAAAAGTTAGGAGATGGTCGGAGTTGGATTAATATTGATTCTGACTTGATTGCGGAAACCTCCCAGTTGTACCAAAAGTATGGTATTGATCAAGAAACCATTGAATATGCATTGGATAAAAATGAACGTGCCCATATGGATTATAACCGTGAAAATGGAACTGTGACTTTTATCTATAATGTATTGGATATGGAAAAGGAAAAGGAATATTACGAAACCATTCCGATGACTTTCATTGTCCAAGGGCCACGTCTTGTAACTATTAGTAACCGAGACAACGCCTATATTATTGCACAAATGGAACGCTATGTTGATGCTCATGAAAGTTTATCCACCTTTAAACTCTTGTTTGCGGGGCTTGAGATGATTAGTAATGCTTATTATCCGATTATTGAGCGTCTAGATAAGCACAAGGATGAGATTACTCGTCTCTTACGAAAAACGACAACTAGTAAGAACCTTTATGCTCTTTCTGACGTGGAAACTGGTATGGTCTATCTAGCATCCGCTGCCAAGCAAAATCGCATGCTTCTGGAACATATCAAGGCTCACCTAATCTACCGCCAATTTGATGATGTGGAAAAAGAACAATTTGATGATGCCATGATTGAGGCCAGACAGTTGGTATATATGACGGAGTTGAACTCTCAGGTCTTGCAGCAATTGTCTAGCTCTTACAATAATATTCTGAATAACAATCTGAATGATAATTTGACTACCTTGACCATCTTAGAAGATTCTGTCAATAATTTTGTGTAAACACTCAAGTAAAGTTGCGGAGTGTTAATCAAATAAGCTTTCAAGTGTGTCAG
>NZ_JAHZQQ010000024.1 GCF_019930045.1 Streptococcus australis
CTTTATGCTGTTTTTCGCAATTCTAGTATATCAGATGAACGTGTCTTTTGTGTTGCACTTCATTTTACAACAGGGCTCTATAAAAAAACCTATCTTTCAGGATATTTCAGATAGGTCTCTTTTTTTCAACTGGTTACAGTAAGCTCAAGGCTGCTTGGTCTGCAATAATCACAACATCTGGATGACCTTGAAGGGCACTCGCTGGTAAACTCTCTGTTTTTGGACCATTGACCATTCCTGCAATCGCTTCTGCTTTTGATTCTCCATAGGCAAAGAGAATGATAGACTTGGCAGCAAGAATGTTCGCAATCCCCATGGAGATGGCTTGGGTTGGAACATCTTCAATTTTTTCAAAGAAGCGAGAGTTGGCTTCAATCGTTGATTGATCCAAATGGACCAAATGCGTTTGGCTGTCAAATGGCGTGCCTGGTTCGTTAAAACCAATGTGGCCGTTGCGACCGATCCCTAGAATTTGCAGATCTACTGGATGTTGGGCCAAAATTTCATTGTAATGAGCTGTTTCTTCTTCTGCAGTATCTTCGTTTCCTTTTGGAAGATAGCTAACTTTAAACGGTTTCTCATTGAATAAATTTTCCTGCATAAAGTAACGATAGGATTGAGGATCTTCTCCCGTCAAGCCGACATACTCATCCAAGTTGACACTGACCATGTCTGAGAAATCCAAATCACTCTCCCGAATCAATTTATAAAACTCAAGTGGACTGCTTCCAGTCGCAAGCCCCAGAGTTTTGGCACCCTGCTCTAACTTTTCTTTTAGCAGGTCAAAAGCAACCTGTCCCCCTTCGATTTGATTAGCTACTTCAATAACTTTCATGATAAATCCTCCGCTTATTTCTTATATTCATTATATGGTATAGACCAATTTTTGTCAAGCGCTTTCTTGATGTTAGAAAAGGATTTTTTACCTTCATCCCTTTAAAATTCGGCTAGTGATTTCCTTTGTTTCACTCTTATTTCATGATATAATGGGGAAGGTTAAATGTAAGAAATAGAAGAATTTAGATACAAGGAGAGAACATGAACACGAATGACTTTGATTTTCACCTCCCCGAGGAGTTAATTGCGCAAACCCCATTAGAGAAACGCGATGCCTCAAAACTACTGATTCTCAATCGACAAACAGGTCAGATGGAAGACCAGCATTTTGACGCCATTATCAATGAATTAGAACCAGGGGATGCTTTGGTCATGAACAATACCCGTGTCCTTCCAGCTCGTCTCCATGGGGTCAAACCAGACACAGGAGGTCATGTGGAGCTTCTTCTCTTAAAAAATATTGAGGGCGATCAATGGGAGGTTCTTGCTAAACCTGCCAAACGTCTCAAAGAGGGGGGGATCGTCAGCTTTGGCGATGGACGTCTTCAAGCGACCCTAATCAAAAAGCTGGAACACGGTGGATGTATCGTAGAGTTTTCTTACCAAGGAATTTTCCTTGAAGTCTTGGAAAGTTTAGGAGAAATGCCCCTACCACCTTACATCCATGAAAAATTAGAAGATCAGGAACGTTACCAGACAGTCTATGCCAAAGAAAATGGATCTGCCGCAGCTCCTACTGCTGGCCTCCATTTCACACCTGAGCTCTTACAGAGGATCGAAGACAAAGGGATTCACTTGGTTTATCTCACCCTTCATGTCGGACTGGGTACTTTCCGTCCTGTATCCGTCGATGATCTCGACCAACATGAGATGCATTCTGAATTTTATCAACTCTCTGAAGAAGCCGCCCAAACTCTTCGACAAGTCAAAGCAAGTGGACACCGCATCGTTGCCGTTGGGACCACTTCTATCCGAACTTTAGAAACAATTGGGAACAAGTTTAATGGAGAGTTACAAGCCGACTCTGGTTGGACCAATATCTTTATCAAACCAGGCTATCAGTGGCAGGTTGTCGACGCCTTTTCAACCAACTTCCACTTACCAAAATCAACCTTAGTCATGCTCGTTTCTGCCTTCGCAGGTCGAGAACTCACTCTGGATGCTTATCAGCACGCTATCGACCAAGGCTACCGTTTCTTTAGCTTTGGAGATGCTATGTTTATCAAATAAGGAGAGCCCCTTATGAATAAGATTGAAAGTCGCCACCGCCTGATCCGGTCTATTATTTCAGAAAAGAAAATTCGAACCCAACAAGAATTGCAGGACAGCCTGGAAGCGAACGGCATCATCGTGACCCAGTCCACTCTCTCAAGAGATGTCAAATCCTTGAATCTGGTAAAAATTAACGAAGGGGATAGCTCTTACTATGCCATCAATAGCATTGCCCCATCTCGTTGGGAAAACCGACTGCGTTTTTATATGGAGGATGCCCTCGTCATGCTTCGTCCCGTCCAAAACCAAGTAGTCGTTAAAACCCTACCTGGTTTGGCCCAGTCCTTCGGAGCCATCTTAGATGCCCTTGAATTGTCGCAAATTGTCGCAACCGTCTGCGGAGATGACGTCTGCCTTATCATTTGTGAAGACAATCAGGGGGCCTTGGACTGCTTTGAAAAATTGAAAGAATTCACCCCTCCCTTCTTCTTTAGCAAATAAAAGAAAGAGAGTGGGACAGAAATCGGTAATTCGTTAGAATTCGATTTCGTCGTCCCACCTCCGCACAGTTGAGTAGGGCTGTAAAAGCTGATGAAATCAGCGTAGTAGAGCCCACTCAACCACTGCGTCTTTCTCGACAATCCAAAAATAATTGAGAGGCTAGGACTTTTGTCCCAGCCTCTTTTTTCTAATCTCTATTAAGCTTCCTTGGCTGCTAATCGTCGAATGGTCTCTGCATAGATTTCCATTGCACGATATAAATCATCCAGTTTAGCTCGTTCATTCGCCTGGTGCTCTGTTTGGAGAGCGTCAGGGAAGAGGGCCCCATAAGCCACACAATTTCCCATGGTTCGCGCAAAGGTCGCTCCCCCTGAGGACATAGCTGGGGTCTGATCCCCCGTTTCCTCTTGGTAGACCGCCATCAGAGTACTCACCAATGGACTGTCTAATGGAACGTATAGTGGAGCTACATAATCAAACTCTTCATACTGAAGTCGATAGCTAGCTGCCACCTCACTTAAACGTTTTACCAAGGCCTCCTTATCCGCTAAGACAGGAATCCGAATATCAATCCCGATTTCAGATTGCTGTTCATCAATGGAGAGGGTTGCAATATTGAAGGAAAGAGCACCACTTGGTTCATCTTTGATTTCACCAAAGAGAGCTGCTCCTGTCGCATCTTCCCCAACGGCATCTGCGATAAAGAGAAGGGCTGGATGAGGCTGGATCAAGGAAAGACTTTCAGCTAAGCCTACAATGGCATTGACACCCTCAGCCGCATCCTTGGAGTGTTTAGACAGACCTAGAACGGTTACTGCTCCTGCTTCTTCTGTATACTTCACACCACTTTGCTCGATGACTGGTAAGAGTTCCTCTAAGCGTTGCCCCTTATAAGTTGCCTTATCTGGCACCACATTAAGGGCACGACCAGCTTGTAAGGGACGATCCTCCCAACCTGGTCCATGGAGCTTCACTTGAAGCAAGCCTTTTTCAGCATAGGTTAATGGGAAAGACGAATCTGGAGCAAAACCAAGATCTGCTTTTTCTTCTAGCTGATTGTAGCGGTTCATACAGCGCCAGAGAGTTTCCTCGTCCGTACCAAATATAAAGCGGATCCGTTTGGTAAAGACAACTCCTTGGTCAAGCAGACTCTTAACTGCGTAAAGCGCCGCAAGCGATGGTCCCTTATCATCTTGCACTCCACGTCCAATCAACCATCCATCTTTCAGAGTCGCCTCAAAAGGTGGCGTCTGCCAATCTTCTAAATCACCGGCTGGAACAACATCCAAGTGACAAAGAACGGCCAGGAGTTCTTCCCCCTGACCGATCTCTGCATATCCATAGTATCCTTCAGGATCTAGATAGGTTTGAAAGCCCATTTCTTGAGCAATTTCTAACGTTTTCACAAGGACATCTTGGATAGCTTGTCCAAACGGTGTTCCATTTTCACCTTCGTTTAAAACCGAAGGATAAGAAATCAGAGTCTTTAATGAAGCTAGAAAGTCATCTTTGACTTGATTTGTAATCTCAATTTTCATGGAATCACCTCTTTACTTCTTATAGGAATGGAACGAAAGTTCCGAGAAGAAGGAGGGCAATGGTGATTACAATAACAGCAACAACAAGTTTTGCCATGAATTTCCACCAAGTTGCAATGTTGATACGTCCAAGAGCAAGAGCTCCCATTACGATACCAGAAGTTGGTGCGATCAAGTTCAAGACACCAGATGCAGATTGGTAGGCAGTGATAATCAAGCTAGGACGTACATTGACGAATTCTCCCAATGGAGCCATGATACCCATTGTCGCACTGGCAAGACCAGATGAAGATGGGATCAAGAATGACATTGGCAAGTAGAAGATATAAGTCAAGACGATGAAGACTTGAGAAGATAGACCACTGAGTCCTTGTTTACCCCAGTTAAGGATCGTATCTGTAATCATACCATTGTTCATGATAACTTGGATACCACGTGCAATCGCTACGATCAAGGCTACGCTGAGCAAGTCAGCTGCACCAGCCATAAATGAAGAAATAATTTGTTCTTCTTTCAATCCGTAGACAATACCAATCAAGATACCCATAAAGGCGAAGAGCATTGCTCCTTCTGGGAAGTACCAAGTACCTAGGGCTGCAGTTGAGCTACCAACAATCTTACCAACTACTGGAAGGCCTGTTAACCATGTGTTAAAGTTACTAAAAATAGTAACATGGAGATCTTCCCAAGGAATGAAACTCAAGACCATCAAGACAAAGGTCAAAACAAAGAGTACAAAGACTTGTTTTTGTTTCTTAGTAAGAGTTGAATTAACATTTTCTTCATCTTCACCAACATTGAAGAATTTCATATCTTCTTCACGAGTTGCATAAGTGAGGGATTTAGTTGGGTCTTTTTGGATCTTATCTGCATACTTGTATACAAACCAAGTGCTAAGACCAGTCAAGGCAACCCAGAAGATCAAACGAAGGATAATCCCTTCACCAAGACCAACACCTGCAGTTGAAGATGCGATACCTGTCGCAAATGGGTTCAAGGTAGATGCCAAACATCCAATCTGTGAACCGAGCAAGATAATGGCTACCCCAGTCAAGCTATCAAATCCAACGGCCATCATAACTGGCACAAGGAGAGGATAGAAGGCCATGGTTTCTTCACCCATACCATAAGTTGTACCACCAAGGGCAAACAAAGGCATAAGCACCAAAATCAACATTTTTTCGCGACCCTTGTATTTCTTCACGATAGAAGCAATACCAGTGTCTAGCATACCAGTTTCATTGACTACACCAAGGAAACCACCAACCATCAAGATGAAGAAGGCTACGTCGATCGCTGCACTAGTTCCTTTAATCAAAGATCCTTCTTCAGGAGTAGTTCCTAGCATAGCACGAATCGGTGCCATCAATACATCCCAGATACCTTGAGGGTTTTGAGGTTGTGATTTATACACACCATCGACAAAAGCCCCTGCTGGGATAATCCAAGTCATCACTGCCATAAACGCAATGATGATTAACAATACGGTGTAAGATGAAGGCATCTTAAACCCTTTTTTCGCTTTTTCACTCATTTGTTTATCCTCCTAACGCAACAAAGTTTGAGTGAGTCTTTCAAAAGGTTAAACTTTTAGAAAGCGCTTACCTATATGTTTATTTTATCATATTTAAGATTAAAAAACTAGTTTTTCCTAAACTTTTTTAGAAAAAACGAGGGGAGGAACTTTGTACAAACTCCTGTAAATATGGGGTTCACTCCCCTCACTCATGTATATGAATTAGTCTTTTACGATAATCGTTCCACTTTCAGACTCAATCAAAGCGCCAAGGTTTTCAAGTGAAGTGATGACTGCTTTTCCTTCTGGACGACCGTTTACAAAGGCGATGGCAGCTTCTACTTTAGGAAGCATGCTTCCTGGCGCAAATTGATCTTGTTTGATGTACTCTTCCAATTGAGCGACATTGACATGTTCCAATTTTTCTTGGTCTGGTTTGTTGTAGTTCACAAAGACATAGTCTACACCAGTCAAAACGATGAAGAGGTCCGCTTCTACTAACTCAGCCAAACGTTGTGATGCAAAGTCTTTGTCGATAACAGCTTCAACACCAGTCAAGCTACCATTTGCTTCTTTCACAACTGGGATACCGCCACCACCAGCAGCAACAACGACTTGTCCGTCGTTCAACAAGGTACGGATGGTATTGATTTCTTTGATGTCCACTGGTTTTGGTGAAGCAACAACTTTACGCCAGCCACGACCAGCATCTTCTTTGAAGGTTGCTCCTGATTTTTCAGCTTCTGCTTTTGCTTCTTCTTCTGAGTAGAAAGGACCGATTGGTTTGCTGAGGTTGACAAAGGCTGGGTCGTTCTTATCGACAACGACTTGTGTCACAACTGAAGCCACATCTTTTTCAATTCCTTCTTCAAGAAGAGCATTTTGAAGAGCGTTTTGAAGCCAGAAACCAATGCTTCCTTCTGTCATTGCAACCAATGAATCCAATGGGAAAGCTGGGTTCTTTTCAGAATCAGCTGCCAAATGTTGGAGCAAAAGGTTTCCTACTTGAGGACCATTTCCGTGAGTGATGATCAAGTCATCCCCATTTTTGATTAATTTTACTAAGTGTTTTGCTGTTTCTACAAGTGCTTCTTGTTGAGCTTTTGCAGAAGGATCAGATGAAAGGATGGCGTTTCCTCCCAAAGCAACGACGATTTTTCTTGACATAGGTTTTCCCTTTCTATAAAAAATAGGGGCAGGACTAAAGCTAGCAGTCCAGCCCCTATAGCTGTTGGTATACGGTTATAAAGTCTTAAACTTTTGGAATGTACAAGTTACCAAGAGTAGCTGCCATCACCGCTTTGATTGTGTGCATACGGTTTTCAGCTTGGTCAAAGTGACGAGCATATTTGCTGCGGAACACTTCGTCAGTAACTTCCATTTCTTCTACGCCGAATTTTTCAGCAACATCTTTACCATAAACAGTGTTTGTGTCGTGGAAAGCTGGCAAGCAGTGCAAGAAGATCAAGTCTTCGTTATCAGCTTTCTTAACCAATTCCATGTTTACTTGGTAAGGTTTCAAAAGGGCAACGCGTTCTGCAAATTTGTCTTCTTCACCCATAGATACCCAAACGTCAGTGTAAAGTACATCTGCACCTTTCACAGCTTCGTCAGCATCTTCAGTGATCAAGATATGAGCGCCACTTTCTTTTGCGAATCCTTCTGCCAATTCAACAATTTCTTGTTCTGGGAAGAGTTCTTTTGGTGAGAAGATGTGTACGTTCACACCAAGGATAGCACCTGTTACAAGAAGGCTGTTTGCAACGTTGTTACGTCCGTCACCACAGTACACAAGTGTCAAACCTTCCAAACGTCCAAAGTTTTCTTGAACAGTCAAGTAGTCAGCAAGCATTTGAGTTGGGTGCCATTCGTCAGTCAAACCATTCCATACTGGAACACCTGAGAATTCAGCCAATTCTTCAACCATACGTTGGCTGAAACCACGGAATTCAATACCATCAAACATACGTCCAAGA
Organism: Streptococcus australis; assembly: GCF_019930045.1. Taxonomy (GTDB): domain Bacteria; phylum Bacillota; class Bacilli; order Lactobacillales; family Streptococcaceae; genus Streptococcus; species Streptococcus australis_D. Next base: position 7,581 of record NZ_JAHZQQ010000024.1, read on the forward strand.
ACTTTTGCAGTATCTTCTGTAGATTCTTTTTTACCAAGTTGGATGTCGTTTGCACCAAGGTATTCTGGGTGAGCACCAAGGTCGATGGCTGCAGTAGTGAAGGCTGCACGAGTACGAGTTGAAGTTTTTTCAAACAAAAGCGCAATGTTTTTACCAGCTAGGTAGTGGTGTTGGATGTTGCGTTTTTTAAGGTCTTTCAAGTGAGCTGAAAGTCCGATAAGGTATTCTAACTCTGCACGTGTAAAGTCTTTTTCTGCTAAAAAGCTACGTCCTTGGAATACTGAAGTTGTCATTAATTATCTCCTTTAATTATGCATGATAAGATCCTGTCAATCAGTTTAGAGGGCTCAGTTTAGACACTGAGCCCGTCTAACCTGTAGAAGGATGATTAGATTTCTTCACGTTCGAATGGCATTGACATACAACGAGGTCCACCACGACCGCGAACCAATTCACTTCCGCGGATCTTGATCAAACGAAGTCCGTATTCTTCTAATTTCTTGTTGGTAACAGTGTTACGGTCGTATACTACTACCACACCTGGTGCGATTGTAAGAGTATTTGATCCGTCGTTCCATTGTTCACGCGCAGCAGCAACGACGTTGCCATCTCCACATGGAATCAATGTAACTTTTTCAACACCAAGGTTTTCAGCAAGCAATTCAGCCAAATCACCTTTTTCTTCAACGATCTTCAATTGTTCGTTTTCATAAGTTACAGAGAAGACGCGAAGGTTACCTTGAATTTCTGGGTGGATTGTGAATTTATCGTAGTCCACCATTGTGAATACTGTATCCAAGTGCATGAATTTACGGTTGTTAGCAAATTCAAAGGCCAATACTTTCTTGAAGCCAACGTTCTTCTTGAAGATGTTTACCAACAATTTTTCGATTGATGCAGCATCAGTACGTTGTGAGATACCAACTGCTAATACATCTTTAGAAAGTACCAACTCATCTCCACCTTCGATACGAGTATCTTCTTCACGGTTGTAGACAAGTTCAACTTTTCCACCGTAAACTGGGTGGTATTTGAAGATGTATTTACCATACAAAGTTTCACGGTTACGTGTATCTGCGTACATGTGGTTCAATGATACTGCATTACCAATTGTCGCAAATGGGTCACGTGTGAAGTACAAGTTTGGCATTGGGTCGATAGCAAATGGATAGTCAGATTCAACAAGGTCTGTCAATCCTTTTGCTTCTTCAGGAATTTCTGGAAGTTCAGCTTTTTGAACCCCTGCCATTGTTTTTTCAACCAATTCTTGGTTGTCTTCAATGCTGTGAAGCAATTCACGGATCGCAATTTTTGTTTGGCGTCCACGAATGTTCGCTTCTTCAAGGTATTCTTCGATGAACTGATCGCGAATTTCTGGAGAAGTCAATGACTCAGCAGCTAACTGTTCAAGATAAAGTACTTCGATACCTTCGTTACGAAGTGCTTCAGCAAATGCGTCGTGTTCTTTTTGAGCGTCTTCCAAGAAAGGAATATCATCAAAAAGAAGACGTTCAAGATAGTCAGGCATCAAGTTTTCCAACTCTTTACCTGGACGGTGCAAACAAACTTTTTTCAGTTTTCCAATTTCTGAGAAAACATGAATTGGGTGTGTAGACATCTATAGTCCTCCTTTTTCTTGCGGTTTAGCTTAGCTAATCCCGTTTACAGGTTTTATTTTATCACCAATTGGTACCGCTTTCACAGGCAATCTTCCATTACGAATGCCAAGAATCTGACACTTTTTTAAATATTACCCTTATTTTATGAAAAATGAACCTCTTTCTTTGAATATTTTGCTAAATATATTCTTTTTGCGAGTAAATATTTTTTTATTTGATTTTTGAAACTTTTTAACGTTTTTGACAGAAAATAAAAGAAGCCCTACTAGGCTTCTTCAAAACTATCTAAAAAGAATGGAAGATCAAGAAAAGTTAATTTCTTATGCTTGTACTCGATTCTCTCCTCTTCTAGGAGCTTCTTTAACACTTGATTGACGGTTTCTCTCGTCGTCGCAGCTAATCTAGCCAACTCCTTCATACTCATTGGAAAAGGAATAGTTGGCCCAGACTTTTGATAATCCTTACAGAGTAGAGCTAAGGATTGGATCACACGATCACTGGCACTGGCTGCAACCACATTGCGAAGTCGCAACTCCTGAAATTCCAATATTTTTGAAAGTTTTCTCGTTATAAAGAGAACTTGTTCCATACTGGACTGGACAATTTCCTCATAAAGCTGAACAGGAATACTGAAGTATTTAACGGTTGTCATGGAAGTGGCTGTATAGTGATAATTGGAATCTGTAAACATACCACCGTATGGGAAGACGGCTCCTTCTTTGATGTAATCCATATACGAGAAGGTATCTGAAGAGTCAAACTCCTCAATACGAACATAGCCTTTTACCACTAAAAAAATTCGATCGCGCTTATCACCGGCAAAAAATAGGATCTGTCCCTTTGGGATTTCTCTATAATGAATTTCTACAGCTAATTTATCAAATTTTTCAACTGGAATCGCAGAGAAAGCTGGATGGGAGCGAATCAACTGATAATCTTCTTTTGTAATCATTTCTATTCTTTCTTTGGGTTCTTTAGTTATTATATCATATTTATTCACTGACCTCAAAGAATGTCACCAAGATTTTAACCATGAAACTTATCTTTGCTAAGAAAAAACCTTCCCAAAACGTTTTTGGGAAAGGTTCTAAATCGTTAGTTGACATTTACACGGTGCCATTCATTAATCACATAGCAGAGTTGACCAAGTAAATGAAGACCGTAGCCACTGATCTCCGTACTTTCTGGAGTAGTTCCCCCTAGACCAGCTGTAAAAATCGAGATGAGGTAGGGTGTTTGTTCGTAAACGATGGCTTCGACATTCAGGGCTTCTGCTACATAACCAGGTTTTTGCTGAATGACTAAATCTGGTAAATACCGTTTGTAGTATTCATTCGGGAAGGACTCTCCGATCAATTCTAGCAAGGTCGCATACTTTTCTTTGTGATTCCAAAGATAGTCTAAGACTTGAATATAGTAATCAGAAGTCGTTTTGTTTTCAGGACTAATGGTTTTTATTTCTGCCCGGGATTTTCCATATTTTTTATACTTCTCATAGACATTGTCCATACCACCAAAGCGGTCGGCCAAGGCATATGCCGGCGTATTTTCTGAGTAGACAAGAGAATAACGCTGCATATCTGGAATCGTCATAGCGCCACCAAAGGCAGCTACATAATTATCGTGCTCTCCAAGGTACTCGTAGTAAGTATTGGTAATATCAAATTCATCCGTTAAGTTTAACTTCCCTGCATCGACTTCATCCACGACCAACATATTGAGGGGCAGTTTATAGGTACTTCCAGCTGTCATCGGCTGTAACTCATTCATTGAAAACTGTTGGCCTGTCGCAGGATTTTTGTAGGTAAAGGTAATTTGGGAAGGATCAATACCATATTCAGTCATATAGTCTTGTACAACTTCTACCAAGCCTTTATTGGCATAATCATAGACAAGACCCAAATTTTCCATGGTTTCACGATCTTGATCCATGACAGCTTGTTTCTCCTCAGGAGTTTTGACACGAGGAGGTTGGAGGGCTTGCTTCTCTTGCTTGGAGTCCACTGCTTGAGCCGTCGTTCCCTCTTGAGCAAGAGGCGAGGCAGGAGCCTGATAAAGATGGAGGTAAGTTAAAGCTCCAACTCCTCCTATACATAATAAAATCCCCAACACAATCATGATCGATCGAACATTAAATATTTTTTTCATATGAAGTTAATTATAAAAGATTCTCTTTAAAATAACAAGGTATTTCCAGTTCAGAAAACGATTTCTTCTAGAAGAAATTTTTTAGCGATTTCCAGGTCAATCCTTTTTCATATTCTAAGAATCCATCCCTTTTGACTGTCTTATTTCCGCTTAAAGGATCCCATGATTAGTTTTGCCACTTCACGCGCAATGGTACGGAACAAGGAACTGATAAAGGAATCTTTGGCCTTTTCTAAACTAGATTTACGCGGACGACCTGGACTCCGTTTTTGACTAGCCTTCTCCTCTGCAACTCTGGTCTTTTCTTCCTCTTCCCGCTCCTTTTCCTTCTCTTCTCTAGCAGATTTATCAGTCAATTTTTCATAAGCTGATTCATTGTCTACTCGAACAGCATATTTTTGATGGAAAGGAGAGCTGGTAATCAAGGCCAACTGTTCACTCTCGTTTAACAAATCAAAACTCGATTGTGGAGACAAAATATAAGAACGTTCCACCACACTTGGTTGCCCCTTTTCATTTAGGAAGGAAACTAGAGCTTCCCCTGTTCCCAACTCCGTCAAGACAGTTTCCGTATCAAACTCTGGGTTTGGTCGGAAACTTTGAGCAGCAACTTTGATAGCTTTCATTTCTTTTGGCGTATAGGCACGTAAGGCATGTTGGACACGGTTACCAAGCTGGGCCAATACAGATTCAGGAAGATCTTGAGGATTCTGTGTAATAAAGTAGATCCCCACTCCTTTAGACCGGATGAGGCGAACGACTTGCTCAACTTTTTCAAGGAAGAGCTTGCTCGCATCATTAAACAAGAGGTGGACTTCATCAAAGAAGAAGACAAATTTCGGTTTTTCTAGATCTCCAACTTCTGGCAAGGTTTCGAACAGACGAGATAACATCCAGATCAGGAAGGTTGAATAGAGTTTAGGGGAGTTGAAGAGACGAGTCGCTGATAGAATGTTAATGTAACCTCGTCCACTGTTATCCAATTGCATAAAATCTTGAAGATCCAAGGCTGGCTCTCCGAAGAATTGATCTGCTCCCTCTTGCTCTAGCACTAACAAGCTTCGTTGAATAGCTCCTACTGATTGTTTACTGATATTGCCGTATTGAGCTGAATAATCTGAGGCATGGTCATAGACTTCCTTCAAAAGACTCTGTAAATCCTTCAGATCAATCAAAGGCCAATTTTTTTCTTTGGCCAATTTAAAGACAATGGCCAAAATCCCTGTTTGCGTTTCGTTGAGGTCCAACAAGCGAGCTAGCAAAAGAGAGCCCATTCCTTCAATCGTTGCACGGACTGGATGGCCTGCTTGACCAAAGACATCCCATAAGCGAACTGGAAAAGCTTGAGGTTCAAAAGGATCTGTAATACCTAATAGCTTATAGCGCTCTTCCATCTTTGGCGTCCATTGTCCAGCTTTTGCAAGACCTGAAAGATCTCCCTTAATGTCTGCTAGAAACACCGGAATCCCTTGCTGACTTAATTTTTCAGTGATGACTTTTAGGGTTACGGTTTTCCCTGTACCAGTAGCCCCTGCAATTAAACCGTGGCGATTGAGCATTTTAAGATAAAGTGGCGTATCCACTGCTCCTTTTGTAATCGTAATACTTGTCATTTTCATTCTCCCTTTTGTTAAAGCACAGTTTTTTCAGAAAAAGTGACAAGGCTTCTTCCTTATGTAGGAAGCCTTTCTCCTCACTTTCACATACTCTTCTAGTGTATCATTTTCAGGTATAAACGCAAGAAATATCCCTTCCAAAACGGGAGAATCCTTTTAGTCTATGTTGACCAATTTAAAAATAAAAAGCCTGAATCGAAGTCACCCGTTAAGTGGCCTCTTGATTCAAACTTTTTTTATTATGAAAGCTTATTTAGCTGCTGCGTAAAGCTCGTCTACTTTATTCCAGTTAATCACTGAGAAGAAAGCTTTGATGTAGTCAGGACGAACGTTGCGGTATTTCACGTAGTAGGCATGTTCCCAAACGTCCAAGCCCAAGATTGGTTTCTTCCCTTCTGAGATTGGTGTGTCTTGGTTTGCTGTTGAAGTCACTTCAAGCTTCCCTTCTTTGTTAACAACCAACCAAGCCCATCCAGAACCAAAGCGTGTTGTAGCCGCTGCAGTGAAGGCTGCTTGGAATTCTTCAAATGAACCAAAAGTTTCATCGATTGCTGCTGCAAGTTCTGCTGAAGGAGCTGTCTGTTCAGGAGTCATCAATTCCCAGAAAAGAGCGTGGTTCAAGTGTCCACCACCATTGTTGATAAGCGCTTGACGGATATCAGCTGGGATAGATTCTACGTCAGCAAGCAAAGCTTCAAGGTCTTCACCAATTTCAGGGTGTTTTTCAAGAGCTGCATTTGCATTGTTAACGTAAGTTTGGTGGTGTTTGTCATGGTGCAAGTGCATGGTTTCAGCATCAATGTATGGTTCCAATGCATCGTATGCGTACGGAAGATCTGGTAAAATAATTGCCATGGAAAATACCTCTATTTCTTTATGTATATAAAAATGATAACGCAATCATCTAATTTATTCAACTATTCTGCTTACACAGATGGGTTGGCCAGCTTTAGTAAAGCTAAATCAAATAGATAGTCTTTCTCATAGGTTCCCGATTTCATTTGGAAGTCGGTATCAATCAAAAGACAAATCGCCTGTTCCAAATAAGATAGAGATATCCCTCTACTATCCCTTAGGGCAAATTTGACTTGGTAGGGGTTCACTTTCCGACCGGTCAACTCTGATAGGTCTGAAACGATTTGGGGTTCTGTTCGTCCCTCTTGCTTCAACAGCTTGACCTGTGTATAGATGCGGAACTGACTCAACAAGATGGCCAGAAGCTTGATTTCATCCTCTCCTTGTAACCGAAGGTCCTTGACCAAACTGCGGGCGGAATCAATTTGTTTCTTTAGGATCATCTGAATCAGATCAAACAGATTATCCTGTAGTGTCTTCGGAATAGCCTTCTCAATATCTGAGATGGTGATGCTAGAAGCTCCTTTGTACGTTTTAAGAAACTCCAAGTTTTTCTGAATCTCACTAAAATCAAAGCCCGATTTAATCAAAAGTTGGTCGAAGGCTTGTGAATCAATCGCTAGCCCTAGAGACTTGACCTCTTCCGTGAAATGGGCACGCAACTCCTGCTCTTTTAATTCAGTTGCATCCAGCAACTGGGCATCCCGTTTTAAAAGCTTGACAATCCTTCGCTTGCTATCCAGTTTTCCTTCCGCAATGACAATCAAGCGAGTCGTTTCTAAAGGCGCCGCTAAGTAATCTCCAAAGGACTGCAATTCATCATCTGACAGGTATCTTTTTTTTGCGGTCGTCACATCGACAAAATGATCCAAAATCACTATTTTTTCATCCGCAAAAAATGGAAGGCTGACCAAGTCAAGCTCAACTTCTGCATATGCTGTTTCCTTCATGTCAAAATAGGAGTAGTTCAAATCAGATGAATCGTAGCCTACTTTCTTTAAAAGTTGCTCTTTCATCCACTCAAACTGACCGATGTCATCTCCTGATAAAACTAGGATAGGAGGAAGGTTCTCAGCACTGATCTTTTTAATTGTTTGTAAAGCCTGCATGTTCTGAAGGTACCTCATTCCACTCTCTAAACTGATGCTGGGTCTGTTCCGATTCCATTTTCTTTTCAAGCGGTGCTTTCTCTAGTGGAGTTGGTGGAGCCGAAACAATCTGGGGAATAGCTGAAAAACTGTTGGGATCCATCAAATGGGATGGCATACTTGGTGAAGAGACCACGGGACTCGTCGAAGTAAATACTGGAGAAGCAATCTGGTCCGGTTGTGCAAGCCTAGCACTTGGAAGGACCAAGAGACATGCCAAACAAAGCAAACCCGCAAGAGCTAAGACTAGAAAAATGGAAATAGGAGATAAAAGGTAGAGTAAGATAGGACCTAGAAATAGGAAAATCAAAGACCAATGAAGACCTGCATCTCTCAATCGCCGAACGACTACTGCTTGCTGGGGAACAAAAATAAGATAGAGATAAAGGAGAAAAAAGATGCTGAACCAAGCTGAAACGTCCATCCCGGTCAAGGGAATCACATCTTCCTCTGATTTCGAATTTGAAAAGAATAAGACCAATTGGTAAATCCAAAAAGGACTGGTAAATAATAAATGCCAGACTTGGCTGATCCAAAATTCTTTTCTATCTGATCTTCTTGAAAAATCAGCATATTGCGTCCAAAATAACTGTAATGATTTCATACTTGTAACCTCATTTCCTTGACTTTATCATAGCAATTTTCAAGCTAGAAATCAAACAGCTCCTATCGAACGGTTTCAATCTTCCACTGATTCCACCCTCTAAAACGAATCGCTCCTTGCTGATCTGTACGAAAAACAGGCATTTGTAACTCTTTGAAGCGCTCTAAGGTTTCCTGATGAGGATGCTGGTAACGATTTTTTTCGCCTGCAGATATCAAGGCAATTTTTGCTTGGATTTTCTCTAAGAAGGCAGGATGAGAAGATCCCTTAGAACCATGGTGGCCTGCTTTTAGGACATCTACGCGCAGTTGAGAATAGCGGGCTAACAAGGTCTTTTCCCCTTCTTCTTCTAAATCTCCTGTAAAAAGGAAGGACCAACCATAAAAACGGCCATAAAGAACAATGGAATCGTTATTACTCCCATCTCCTACTTCTACCGGATAGAGGACTTCTGCACGCCCATCAAAAATCGACAGTTGATCACCAGCCTCCAACGTTTTTACCGGTAAGTTCAACCGTTTGAGCAGATGGACAAAAGAGTCTTTTTTTAAGCTTCCCTTGGAAATATTTATTTCCTTTATCCTAACCTTAGTCGCAAGCACTTCCAAATCTCCCATATGATCTGTGTCAGTATGCGTGAGAATCATATGATCAATCTGGTCAATCCCCCTGCTTTTGAGATAAGGGAGCAGGGTCCGTTCTGCATTGCTAGTAGACCTTCGCTTCTTCCATGCCTCCTTTTGGCCAAAGTCCACTTTTCCTCCTGTATCAATTAAAATGGTTTTCCCTCGCCAATCTCGCAACAAAATACTATCACCTTGACCAATATCAATGATGGTAATCTCATTTTCTAAAGGATGCTTCACGATAGCAAATACAGAGCATACTAAGAGTAGGAACAGGTATCTCCACTTCTTAACCTTTCGCATCTCATAGAGGCAAGCTAGCAAGCACAAGAGCAAGATAAAATAATAAATGCTTGGCTGTCCAAAAACCAAGGATTGACTAGTGAAGCTCGCTAGATACTCCATACTTTTTTCCATCCAGACGAAGAAAGGATTCCAGAAGGTCAAGGGATAAAGAAAAGAAAGGAGAAAGACAACACTCAATCCTGGCAACAACAGAAGATCAAATAAGAGAGAAAAAATAAAGGTTAGAGGAAGGGACCAGGGTTGGTATTCTCCAAAGAAAAAAATGAGAAAAGGAAGAACCCCTAGTGTTAACACTAGACTCTCCTTGATGACTTTTCGGATTCCCTCCTTCTCCTCCTCGGAAGAGGTTAAGGTCAATATAAAGGCGTAGGCGCAAGATAAGAGACCTCCAGCAGTCAATAAAGAGGCAGGTAAGAGAAGGACTAACAAGAGGAGAGTGACTCCCATATTCTCCATTCCTTTGAGACCAGCCTGGGCTAGGAGTTTCTGTAAGAGGCTTCGAACGACCGAAACCGAAAAACCTGTCATCCCAGCATAAAGAAGTGAAAACGGATAGAGCAGATAGGCAACCTTTTCCTGCTCCAATCCCAAGCGGAGAAAGAAGCGTCGAAAGACATCTAAGAAGAAGGCAACCTGCATGCCCGACAAGGCAAATAGATGGATAATTCCCAAGTTCGAATACAGCTGGCTCATTTCTTCAAACTCCACATCTAAAAAACCAAAAAGCAAGCCCGTCATGTAGTGACTCATGGGCTGGGGGAAATGCTGGTGAACCCATACAAGGGCCCTTCGCCTCCAACTAGACAGCAACCCTATGAAATCTTTAGGCTCAGCAGGTCTCTTTTCAAGGATGTGACTGATTTTTAAAAGGTGATAAATCCCTTGTGTTTTCAGATAAGCCTGGTAATCAAAACCCATAAAATTACGCTGTTTTGTCGGGATCTCTAACTCCCCTTTGATCCGTAATTCTAGCCCATGATCCAGGTGTTTAAAATAGGCTTGTTCTTCCTCTGACTGAAGCTGGTAGAAAACCTGAAAAGTACGGCTACCTGACTTCGCACGAAAGGATAAAGCATCTCCATTCACCTTGATGGTATCCGGTAAAAGCTGAATGACCCTTGGGACCCTATGATCGCTTGACTCTTGTTTTCCCTGTTCGATCCGGAAAGCAAAACAAAGGGCAAAGAGGGAAAGAAACCCTATGAGGCACAGAAATCGTTTGCCATCGTAGCGTCTCCTAAACAAGATGAAGAAGGCCAGAAAGAAGATCGAAGCAAGCCAGTGTCCCGTGTACATCCAATAATAGAGAGCTAAAACCGGCAGGGTGAGATGAAATGGATGAATGTTGAAACTTCTAATCCACTGTAACATGCTCTTTTAACTTTTCTAGCGTCTTTTGGCCAATCCCAGAAACATTTTTCAATTCATCAACAGACTGAAATCTCCCTTTTTCCTCTCGATAAGTAATAATATCTTGTGCTCGCTTTTGACCTATCCCAGAAATCGTCTGTAGTTCTGCTTCTGTTGCCGTATTGAGATTGACTTTCCCATCTTTTGACTGCTTTTCGCCACCTGTCGTTCCAGCAGATGCGGATGCAACAGGCGCTATCTCCTCTCCATTCTTAGCAACATAGACGATGGACTCATCCTCCAATTTTTGCGCCAAGTTGACGGATTGGCTGTTAGCTTCGTCTGTCATCCCTCCTGCTTTTTGCACTGCGTCATAGACCCGGCTCCCCACTGGAAGCTCATAAACCCCCGCTTGTCTGACAGCTCCCTTCACATCCACCATGATTTTTTCTTGAGAGGGCTCCATCTTTTCCTCACTCCTCTGCTGAGAGCTGGAAGAGAGGCTTGTGTCTTCCTTAGGAGACGTCTCCTGATCCACCATTTCTAACTGGGAAATGACAGTTTCCGGTGCTTGTGGGGGCTGCTTAGGCCAAAAGAGAAATAGTCCTCCAATTACCAAGCCCACAGCAGCCAAGCCTAAAAATAGTTTATATTCCTTGATCTTCTCAATCCACGTCTCCATAAATACCCCTTTTATTTTTATTATTCGTAAAAAATCGAAGAAATAAAAAAAAAGAAAGTCAAAAATCACATGATTTTTGACTTTCTTGTTCTCAAGAAAACTCATTAGTCCTTTCGATGCTTGTCTGGATCCCAAACGAAACTTGCGATATAACTAAACAAGAGGGTCAGTAGAACGACTACCAAGACAAATGGCAGGAGTAAAAACTTCAACAAACGGATGAGGATAAAAGGTTTACGATCATTGCGAAGTGATTGAGATTCCGCATCTAAGCGATCAAACTCAGCCTGGATACGTCTTGCAACTTCTTCCACGCCCTCATCGTTCATCTTTGCAATATCAGAAATATCAATGGGATGCCCAAAGTTCATGTCAACCCGTTCACAAGTGGCTAAGCCTTTCAGGGTCATTGGACCCGTATAAGTAACAGGCATAATGCGTACCTTAGCCATCTTAGCAATCACAGCAACTCCACCCTTAACATCCTGTGAATGGCGACTTCCACTTGGAAACATAATCAAGGAACGCTTGCTTTTTTTGAGCATATTCACTGGGTATTTAATCGCAGCGGCACCTGGATTTTCACGGTCAATTGGGAAAGCCCCGCACATGCGAATCCACCAACCAAAAATCCGATTGGTAAAGAGTTCTTTCTTAGCCATAAAGACAAATTGCTTGGGCTTGGTCGCAAAGGCCATGTAGACAGGATCCCACCAAGTTCGATGAGGAGCTACGAGAATGTAATTTTCTTCTTGACTCGGAATCAGTTCCTTATGATGGTAATGAGCATTTCCATTCAGAACCCATAAAATAAAGGTCACTAAGCCACGTAAATAGGTATAAAACATGCTTTCTCCTTTGATAATTCTCTTGTTTATCCATTATACCTTATCCTTCTGTTCCCCGCAAATCTTTTCAAAAAGTTACCGAGTCAACGAATCGACTGCATCTAGTCTTTTTCTTAAAAAAATGATATGATGTTTTTATGGAAATGAATGAATTAAAGGGATTAACCCATGAAGAGGTCCGCAAAAAAATACAGCGTGGCCAAACCAACGAATTTAAAGCGAATACCAGTACCAGTACCTGGCAAATCATCAAGCGCAATGTCTTCACCTTGTTTAATGCTTTGAACTTTGTGATCGCCCTCGCTTTGGTTGCGGTACAAGCCTGGAGCAACCTGGTCTTTTTTGCAGTCATCTGCTTTAATGCCTTATCCGGAATCGCCACAGAGCTCCGCGCTAAACGGATGATTGATAAATTGAATTTGATGAGTAAGGAGCTCGTCACTGTCATCCGAGCTGGAGAAGAAGAGACCATTGATCCAGAAGAAATTGTCCTTGGTGACCTGATTAAGCTATCTGCTGGGGACCAAATTCCGAGTGATGCCCTCGTTCAAAAGGGAGTTGCTGAAGCCAACGAAGCCATGCTGACGGGAGAAAGTGACTTGGTTCTCAAGGAAGAGGGAGATGAACTTCTATCCGGTAGCTTCTTAGCGAGTGGCCAGGTCTACGCCCGTGTCAAACGGGTGGGGGCCAATAACTACGCCAATAAATTAATGGTAGAAGCGAAAACTCTCAAACCCATCAACTCCCGCATTCTCTATAATCTGGCTAAAATCTCTAGTTTTACTGGAAAGATTATTATCCCATTTGGAATTGCCCTTTTCTGTGAAGCCTTTTTGATTAAACTGCTTCCAATGAAAGATTCTGTGATTACCTCTTCCACTGCCCTCCTGGGCATGTTGCCAAAAGGAATTGCCCTTCTGACAGTAACCTCTCTCTTAACAGCTGTAATCAAGTTAGGAATGCGCAAGGTCTTGGTTCAAGAGATGTACTCTGTGGAAACCCTGGCTCGTGTGGATACTCTTTGTTTGGATAAGACGGGAACCATCACCCAAGGAAAAATGACTGTCAAAGGCATTCACTCGCTATCTGAACACTTTTCTGAAGAAACTATCGAAGTTATTCTCGCTGCCTATATGCAAAATTCTGAGGATAACAACCCAACTGCCCAAGCTATCCGCAAAGCATATGGCGAGTTAGAACACGCTTATACAGCAGAATCAATCATTCCATTTTCAAGTGATCGAAAATGGGGTGCCATGACTCTAACCAACTTGGGAACCGTTTATTTAGGGGCCCCAGAAATGCTCCTCAAAGAAAATCCTCCAGCGGTATTGGAAGCCCAAGCCCATGGATCACGGGTCTTGATCTTAGCTCGCAGTGTGGAAGCCATCGATATGCATGATTTGACTTTGCCAAGTGATGTAGAAGCGATCGCCGTCATTGAAATCCTCGATCCAATCCGTGAAGGGGCTGCCGAAACCTTGGATTATCTTCGCTCCCAGGATGTGGATCTCAAAATCATCTCTGGTGATAATCCAGTTACTGTTTCTTACATTGCTAAGGAAGCTGGTTTTGAAAGCTACGAAAGTTATATTGACTGTTCTAAGATTGAGGACGATGAGTTGGTGGACCTAGCTGAAAGTACAGCCATTTTTGGACGGGTTTCTCCTCATCAAAAGAAACTCTTGATTCAAACCCTCAAGGCTGCTGGTCGTACCACTGCCATGACAGGGGACGGGGTCAATGATATCCTAGCCTTACGAGAAGCTGACTGTTCCATCGTGATGGCCGAAGGAGATCCTGCAACTCGTCAAATTGCCAATCTCGTCTTGTTAAACTCAGACTTCAATGATGTTCCAGAAATTCTCTTTGAAGGTCGTCGGGTCGTCAACAACATTGGACGAATCGCTCCTATCTTCTTTATTAAGACGATCTACTCCTTCATTCTGGCCATTATCTGTATCGCAAGTGCCCTTTTCTTTGACATCAACTACTTGTTGATTTTCCCATTTATTCCGATTCAGATTACGCTGATTGATCAGTTTGTCGAAGGATTCCCTCCATTTGTCTTGACCTTTGAACGAAACATTAAGCCAGTGGAAAAACACTTCCTCAAACGCTCCTTGCATCTGGCCTTACCAAATGCCTTGATGGTTGTCTTTAGCGTCTTATTTGTTCGTTTATGGGGAGCTCATCATGGCTGGTCTAGCCTGGACATGTCTACCCTTTCCTACTACTTGTTAGGATCTATTGGCTTCTTGTCCGTTATTCGGGCTTGCTTGCCACTCAATATCTGGCGAGGTCTCTTAATTATCTTTTCTGTCTGCGGCTTCTATCTCTCTGCCTTTTACTTGAAAGGTCTGATTGAAATCGGAACATTGACAGCTGTGACCTTCCCAGTCTACCTTGCCTTGATGGCCCTCTTTACGGGAATCTTCATCTTGGCGACCATTTATCAAAAATATGAATTTGATTAAATAACTCTTGGATAAGAGAGTGGGACAGAAATCGGTAATTCGTTAGAATTCGATTTCGTCGTCCCACCTCCGCACAGTTGAGTAGAGCTGTAAAAGCTGATGAAATCAGCGTAGTAGAGCCCACTCAACCACTGCGCCTTGCTTAACAATCCAAAAATAATTGAGAGGCTAGGACTTTTGTCCCAGCCTCTTATTTTTTCTTATCCCTTTCTACGCTTTTCCCCGCCCTCTTTTCATGCTATAATAGAGCCATGAACGATATCGAATTAAAAGACGGCGAACGCGTCAACCAACTATTTTCCAGTGATGTGAAAATCATTCAAAACAGAGAAGTTTTTAGCTATTCTATTGATAGTGTCCTTTTGTCGCGTTTTCCTAAGTTGCCCAACCGTGGTCTGATTGTAGACCTTTGTGCTGGCAATGGTGCTGTCGGACTCTTTGCTAGCACGCGCACCAAAGCAACCATCGTTGGAGTGGAGATACAAGAAAGACTAGCAGACATGGCAGAGCGTTCCATCCAATTGAATGGCCTCTCCGACCGCATGTCCATGATTACCGATGATTTAAAAAATTTGCCCCACCATTTCCCTGGTAGTAAAATCGACCTTATTCTCTGTAACCCTCCCTACTTTAAAGTGGACGAGCATTCCAATTTAAATGAGAGCCCTCATTATTTGCTAGCCCGTCATGAGATCACCACCAATTTGGACCAAATTTGTCAAGTGGCCCAACGGACTCTCAAGTCCAATGGCCGACTCGTCATGGTGCATCGTCCAGATCGCTTCTTAGATATTATTGAAACCATGAAACGCTACAATCTTGCTCCTAAACGGATTCAATTTGTCTATCCCAAGGTCCATAAAGATGCCAACATGCTCCTCATTGAGGCCATTAAAGATGGATCGCGGGATGGTCTAAAAATTCTGCCCCCACTATTCATCCATGAAGAAGATGGAAGCTATACGCCGGAGATTCATGAGATTTATTATGGAAACTAAAGCTTATATGTATGTAGTCCAGTGTGCGGATGGGACCCTCTATACTGGCTACACCACCGATATCGAGCGCCGTATCAAAACCCACAATGCTGGCAAAGGCGCCAAATATACCCGTCCCAGACTTCCTGTGACCTTGATCTACCAGGAGTCTTTCCCCGACAAAAGAGCTGCTATGTCAGCCGAGGCACTCTTTAAACGGAAGAGCCGAGAGGAAAAACTGACCTATATCAAGCATCAACAAACCAAGCTGGATTCAGAACATAAAAAAACTAAATAATTGTTTGCATACTAAAAGGAGCTCCCAAGAGCTCCTTTTTTTAATCATCTAAGATTCGTCATTAATTGTTTTTAAAAATGCCCAATTCCCAATGGTTTGGTTTCCATAATCTAGCACCATAGAATCTAAAAGGACGAATTCATTTTTTTCATAGAAGAAGACATTTTGTTGCGTACTAGTAATCAAGCCTAGACGCTTACAACCTTTGGCCTTTACGTAAGGTTCAATCCCGTTTTGGAGAAAATGACTACCAACCCCTTGGCCCTGAACAGTTGGGCTTACAGCTAACATCATTAAATACCAGTCGAAGTTTCCGGATTTTTTCAAATGTTGCTCCGAACGCTCCACCAGGTCCAGATATTTCATCAATTTCCAAGGGCTAATGTAACGGAATAACTTAAAAATTCCATTTAGTAGGTAAGAGACCATTGAGAAATCTTTTTGTTGCAAGAGTCCTACAGCTATAATTTCTCCATCTCGTTCAGCAACTAAGCACGTTTCCCCTTTGATGTAGAGCTTGACTAACAAGGTATGCAATAGCTCAATAAAGGCCGGAAAGTATTCAGGCTTTTTTAAATCTTCTTTAATGACGGTTAAAAATGGATAATTCATAAAAGCATCAGCGCAGACTTTTCCAATTAGCTTGTACTCATCTAGCCTTGCTTCTCTATATACGATCCTTTCCATACGCCAACTCCTTCATTCTAATAAGTCCATTATACTGTAAAATACTCTTTTTTTCGATTGCAATATGAAATTATCACATAAATCCTTACAAATCAGAAGCCATTTGAATAGTGAATGAAAGCTTAATCAGATTTATGAACATTGGGAACCAATTTTTGATGAATGACGGAACTACTCCTGCATAGAAACAAAAAAATAGTCCTTCTAGATTTTTCTAGAAAGACTATTTGATACGTTAGGAACTAAGAAAATTAAATACGCTCTTTCCAAGAAGTTGCGACTTGGTCTAAGACTTGGTTGAGCTCTTCAATGTTGCGACGACCTTCGGTACGGAGCCATTCACGAGCTGCTGCTTCGCCATTCTTGATGTAGGCCTCTACAGATCCAGCCCAAGTTGCACGACCACAAAGGACTCCGTTAAAGTTCGCGCCTGCTTCATGCGCAAAGACTAAAGTTTCTTGGAAGAGTTTAGCAGAGACACCTGCACTCAAGTAGATGTATGGAAGCTTGGTTGCTGCTTCTTGTTCTTTAAAGAAGGCTGCAGCTTCTTCACGGCTATGAACGATTTCACCATCGCCAAAACCTTCAACGTATTTAACATTGACTGGAACTTCTACCTTCAAGACATCAATGTTGAAGCGTGGGTCTGAGAAGACTTTCATCGCTTCGATGACTTTGCGAGGTTTCACTTTAGCGTATTCGACAGAACCTGCATCAGCGATTTTTTCATCGTAAGCCAAGATTTCAAGGAAGAATGGAATTTCTTCTGCCACACATTCTGAACCGATACGTTCGATGTAGGCTTGTTTTTCTTGGTTGAGTTCATCAGCACTATCGACATCATAGTAGAGCAAGAATTTCACTGCATCTGCACCTTGTTCTTTGATGCGTTTGGCTGACCAAAGGTTAAGGCAGTCTGGCAGACGCTTGGTGCTAGAAGTGTCGTAGCCTGTTTTTTCATAAGCCAACAAGAGACCTGCTTCTGCATCCAAGACCTTAGTTGCTGGAAGTCCATACTCAGGATCCAAGAGCATAGAAGATGCGAATGGTGTCAATTCTTCAGCTACTAGGACCTTCAATTCTTCCATTTGCGCCACGGTTGGTTCTGTGTCTTGGTACTGAGCCATAAGGCGTTTCAAGGCACCACGTTGGTCAAAGGCCAAGGCTGAGATCACACACTCTTTGGTGCTCAATTTTTCTAAATAGTTGCGTTTTTGTTCTGTTAATACCATCTTATACCTCTTTTACAATTATATTCTGATACAAATCATCGTAGTGGGCCATATTGACATGCCCTGTCATCTTTTCTTGGGCATTTAGCATCCCTAGGACCATAGCATGGGTCAAGAGAGCCACGTCATCTTTTCCGCTACTGAGGGCAGCAGAAATCCCAGCCACAGTTGAATCTCCAGATCCCACTGGATTGACCACTTCAATTTTTGGAATATCGACCTTATAGAAGCTGTCTCCATGTTTGGCAAAGGCACCATCTCCACCTAAGGAGACGATAATCCATTCGATTCCTTCAAACAGTGGGTCTTTCAAAACTTCTTTCAAGTCCTCAAAATCAGCTGAAACATCCCGTCCTAAGAGTTGAGATAATTCTTCGCGATTGGGTTTAATCACCGTTGGTTTGAATGGTGAGTGAAGGACCGCTTCTAAAGATTTGCCTGATGAATCAAGTACAACCTTGCGTCCTGATTCTCTTGCAATCTCAATTAGGCTCGCATAATAGTCCACTGGTAGTCCTGTAGGAAGACTTCCCGAAATAGCAATCACATCCGCTGTCGGCATGAGGAGTTTGAAATGATGAAGGAAGCCTAAAGCTTCCGTCCGGATAATTTCTGGACCCGCTTCTAAGATTTCTGTTTGATTTCCTTCATGCAAGATGGCGATACAGTTCCGCGTATCTCCCAGGATATCATAGAAGAAGGATTGGACATCTCGTGGAAGATGGGTCTTGATGAATTGACCATTGGTCCCCCCAACAAAACCTGTTGCTCCAACTGTTTCACCGCTCTCAGCTAGGACACGGGTGACATTTAACCCTTTCCCACCAGCCGTCTTAGAAACTTCCGACACACGATTCACAGTATCCAACTTTAATTCTTCCAAGGGATAAGAAATATCAATGGAAGGATTCAAGGTGACAGTTAAGATCATATCCTCACCTCTTAGTCGTGGTATTCACCACGATCCCATTTTTCAAGGAATTCTGTAAAGAAGTCTGCATCTTCTTGGTGATCATTATGGATTTCCAAATGTTGAATCTTGGCAATCAATTTCTTGTTTTCTTCACTTGGTTTGTATTCTGCATGGATGAATGCTTCAATGATATCACACATGAGCAACTCACCGGTTACTTTACCACCAAAACCAATCACGTTGGCATTGAGTTCTTCTTTCGCATAAAGAGCCGTTGTCATATCGCGAACCAAGGCAGAGCGGATTCCAGGAACCTTGTTAACAGCGTTGTTAATCCCAACGCCTGTTCCACAGATACAAACTCCAAGGTCTGCTTGACCACTAGCGACTGCTTCTCCAACTTTTTTCCCAAAAATTGGGTAGTGGGTACGCGCGTGGTCATAGGTTCCGAAGTCAAGGACTTCATAACCTTTTGATTTCAAAAATTCAGAAACAGCCATTTTTTCATTTGTGACAATATGGTCACATCCAATTGCAATTTTCATTCCTTTACTCCTCCCCTTAGCACATCTTGTTGAGCATATCGACACGGATTTGGTGGCGACCGCCGTCATACTTACCGTTTACAAAACCTTTGGCGATATTTTTGGCCAATTGGTCACCCACGATTTGAGCACCCATGGTGATCATGCGAGAATTGTTGTGGCCACGAGTCATGTAGGCAGAACGCTCATCTGAAACTTCTGCCGCAACCATTCCTTTAATTTTAGTAGCGACAATGAATGGGCCAGCTCCATAAGCATCAATAACAATACCAAGATTGTCTTCTGCTTGTTTGACTTCCTTTGCAACAGCCAAGGTCACATCCACAAAGTCTTGCCCTTCTTCTGTCACATCCACCACTTGGAAACCTTCTGCTTCCAAATATTCTTTGACTACTTCTTTTAAGCGGATACCTGCTGCATCCGCACCAATAATAACTGACATATCATACTCCTTCTTTTTATTCATTTTTCAATCAAATACAGAAACTTCTATATTCAACAACATTATTTTCTATAAAATTTCGATTTCAAAACTAAGTTCTGCTACTTGACCTGCTGGCAAAAGTCGAACTTGCTTTTTATATTCCAAATAATCACTCTCTTCAAGGGAAGTGGATAAACCAGACCAAGGTTCTAATGCGATAAATGACCCTTTATTTGGCGTTGTCCAGATAATCAAGTTTGAAAAATCTGGAAAATGCAGACTTACCCCCTTCTCGTGCTTTTTAGAGCGGAGAGTCACCCTTCTTGATTGTAAGCAATCTAAGGTGATGGCATCCTTTTGGAAGAGATCGTAATCGAGATTTAGAATTTTCTCTTGCTGTAAGAAAGGTGTCCGATCAAAGACGTTTAGCAAGCCTGTCTCTGGATAGGATTTTGGAATACTACAAGTCTCTTCTTGTTCGAATTCCAGGTAGTAATCTTCAAATCCTTCATCCGCCATTAACGGACAATTAAATCCTGGATGGCCACCAACAATAAACGGCATGACTCCTTCTTCACCAAGATGGTAAACCCGATAGGTAACTTGAATCTTCTTACCTAGCAATTGATAGGAAATTTCTAATCTGAAATGATAGGGATATTGCTGATACATCTCTTCCGTATCTTCTATCCCAAAAGTCACCTGATCTTCTGTTTGCTCTACCAGCTCAAAATTTTTCTTGCGAACTAGCCCGTGGCGAGGGATCTTTCCAACACCTTGAGGGCGATACAAGGTCGTATCATTTCGAACCGAACCACAGATAGGAAAGAGAACTGGGGCTTGACCACTCCAATACTGAGCATCACCCTGCCAAAGATACTCGATACCATCCTGATCTTTGATAGAGGCCAGCTCACCACCTAACTCCTTGAAACAAACTTCCAGATCATTATTTTTTAAAGCTATCCTCATATTTCACTCCTTAGCATGTTATTTTAGAGAAAAAACTAGGCTACCTCCCTCCATATCTGGAAATTGATACCCTAGTTTTATCAAGTTACATAGTTAGGAGCGGATTATTTTGCATTTGCTGCGTATGCTTCGTTACGTTTGATCATTTGTTTTCTGTACCATGCAAAGATTCCAACGTAGAATGCTAAGAAGGCAACAACACCAACAATAGCTTTGATGTCTCCTGTAGTTGCGTTACCAATAGTCCAACCAAGAAGTTTTTCAACTGGTCCTTCAAGAGTTGAGTGAGTGATCAATTGAGCTTTGTCAACTCCTTCTGGGAAGGCATTTACACTTTTCGCCAATACTGTCGCAAATGGTGCGATAAGAGTTCCTGAAAGAAGGAAGAGTGGCAACAAGAGTGTTCCAAACACGATCATACGGATTAATTTACCACGTGTTACAACCAACAAGGCTGGAGTCACACCCATAGCGATGATCCCTGCAAGTGGCAAGATACCATTTCCGACATTAGAAAGAAGCACTGCTTCGATCAACATGATTGGTGCAAGTACGTTAGCACAAGCCCAGATTTCAGCACGACCAGCGATAAATGGCCAGTCCAAACCGATATTGAATTTACGTCCTTGAAGACGTTTAGTAGCAACGTTTGTAATACCTTGTGACAATGGTTCTACCGCTGCGATGAACCAAGAACCGATCAATGAGAACAATTCCAAGCAGACACCGGCAGTCAAACCAAGGCTCAACCAACCTTTAATAACCAATTCCCAAGTTTTAGCATCAGCTACATCAGCAACTGGTTGTGGAGTACCCATGATACCGATGACAATACCAAGAAGGAAACCGATAAAGAATTTAGATCCCCAGAAACCGATCTTCTTGTTCAATTTAGCTGCGTCGAAGTCGTATTTATCAAGACCTGGGAAGAATTTGTCAAAGATTTTATCCAAAACCATGATGATTGGGTTCATCATGTAGTTCATGTGAGTTGATGTCATTGGTGAAGAGCTAGGTGCATTCAACAAGTCATCAAATGTTGGTTTCATCAAGTCTGAGTTGATGATCTTCATAATCCCTACAAGGACTACTG
Organism: Streptococcus australis; assembly: GCF_019930045.1. GTDB lineage: Bacteria > Bacillota > Bacilli > Lactobacillales > Streptococcaceae > Streptococcus > Streptococcus australis_D. The sequence continues at coordinate 29,001 of NZ_JAHZQQ010000024.1, forward strand.
CAAGAGTTGCAACGAAGAGGGAAACTCCTGCGCTAACACCATTCTTATCAGCATACCACTTAATCAAAAGACCTGTGATAGACAAGTGCCAGATATCAAAGATATCAACGTCAAGTGTATCTGTTTTCTTCATTGCAAGCATAACAACGTTGACAACCAACATAACTAGCAAGAAGTAAAGTGTCCAGGCAGACCCCCAAGTGATAGTCGCAAGAGGCGCCCAACCAACGTCTGTGATATTCAATTGAATACCAGTATTCTCAACGAATTTTGCAAGAGACGCTGAGAAAGCTCCATTCAACATACCGATGATTGCACCGATACCTGTAAGGGCGATGGCAAGTTTAATACCACCTTCAAGCGCTTTGGAGAATTTCACTCCAAACAAGAGAGCCAATAAAGTCAAGACGATCAACATGATGATCGGTGCGCCCATATCTAGAATGGGTTTGAAAAACTTATTGGCAAAATCGATAATGCCATTCATAATAAATCCTCCCGATTTATATTTTTATATTTTACAGAATTAAGAATGTCAGCAACCCCCAACATAGGAACCGCTTACAAAACAAAGATGAACAAATTAGCTTAAACCATGTTCTTTAATTGCTGCTTCGATATTGTCATATACCGGAGCGCTCATCGCAGGAATACGGAACAAGATTGGACCAGCTTCAACTACTGGAATACCAGGATCAAAGCCTAAATCTGTTGCAGCGATTGGTGTAAAGATATCATAGCCTTTAATCAAGTCTTCATTCACATCTTTTACCATTACCGCATCACATTGGACATCATATCCACGGTTTGACAGCTCTTCTTCTAGAGCGCTTTTGATTTGGTGGCTTGAGTTAACCCCTGCACCACAGGCAGCTAAAATTTTAATCATTTGAATGACCTCCATTATAAATATATTTATTTGTTACTATTAAGCAATCGCGTCTGTAATATAGCGATATAAGTCTTCTTCATTTTCCAATTTCGACATGTTTTCAAGATTTCCGTTTGTCGTAAAGAAATCCATCAAGTGCGCCAAAATGTTTGTTTGGCTGGAACTAGAATTGTTAATGATGAAGAATAAAAGTGAAACTTCTACTTCTTTATCAGGTGCGATCATATTGTGGAAGGTTACCGGATTTTTTAATCGAACAACTACAATATTCTCTGTCAGGTTATGGACGATATCCGTATGAGGAATGGCCACATTCGGCAAATCCTTTCCTAGAAATTCCATATCCAAACCAGTAGGGAACGATTTCTCTCTTTCTTTTAATGCAGCTCGATAAGAATCTGTCACAATCTGACGTTCTTCCAATAAAGTTGCAACCTGGTCAAACAATTCTTCTTGATTCGCAACATCTAGGCAAAAGACTAATTCCTGATTAAACAGTTGATTTAATCCCATTTTTTCACCCCTTCCACTTTTTAAATATCTTTTAATTACATGATAAGTATATCACTATATGAATGCGCTGTCAATTGCAATATGTAATTTTTTGTTCTTTTTTGTTTATTTTTTATAGATTTATTTGTAGCACCTATCCTATTAAAGTTAAAGGATAAAAAACGGCCAGAATCTGCTTGAATCCTGGCCGTTTAGCTGTTTCTTTTCTAATTTTTACAAAATTTTTGTATAAGAATTGTATTTTTCTCGTACTTTTTTAGAGATAGAATGATCGGTAATCACCGCATCTAAATCATCTAGACGGTAAAAAGCATAGAAAGAATAGCTATCAAACTTACTGTTATCTGCTACTACATACTTTTCAATGGCATTGTTAAGAATAATTTTATTACCATTTCCTTCTTCTTCGTTTGCAGTCATTGCTGTATGACCATCAATCCCATTTACTCCAATGAAAGCTTTCGAAACCTTAATTTCCTTTAAGAGCTTATTTGCAAACTGTCCTACAAAGGTCTGTGTCTTGACCCTATATCGACCTCCCACCAGGATAATGTCATAATTGGGTTGATCTTTTAATTTTTCAAAAATCGGCAAGGAATTGGTGACAATACTGACATGTTTCCCATCAAGATAATCGCCAATAAAATCTGTAGTGGTCCCTGCGCCAATAAAAATTGTATCACCTTCATCTATCAAAGCCGCACATTTTTGAGCAATCTCCCTTTTCTCTTCCACGTTCAACATGTTCTTTTCTGTATGGGAGACTTCTGTTAGACTATCCTTGATTTTTCGATGGGCCCCTCCATGTACACGTACCAACAAGCCTTGTTCTTCTAAGTCCATCAAATCCCGGCGAATTGTCATATCGGTTACACCCAGGAGATCGCTTAGATCCTTAACAGAGACCACTTCATTTTTATCCAACTCTTGTAAGATTGCTACATGTCTACTCTCTTTCATATGACGTCCTACTTTCCTATTTCTGCTTTCATTATACTATAATAGTGAACATTTTCAATAAGAAACAAACATTTTGTCCAATTTTTTCTATATTAACCACTTATTTTGTTGATCATTTTTGTAGATGATAAATTGCAAGAATAAGTGCAACATTTACTTGAACTCATCCTCTAGAGCTTCACAAGCAGTTCTGTAAGCTAA
>NZ_JAHZQQ010000025.1 GCF_019930045.1 Streptococcus australis
TGACACACTTGAAAGCTTATTTGATTAACACTCCGCAACTTTACTTGAGTGTTTACACAAAATTATTGACAGAATCCTAGTAGAGGAATACATTGAAGGGAGAGAAGTAGCTGTTACTATTTTAGAAAATGAAGGAGAGTTATTCTTTGAAGAAGTTGAACTTATTTTTCCAGAATCTAATGAATTCAAGTATCAGGCTTATACTTCAGAGATTAAACAAAAAATCGGTATAGAAATCGAAAAAAGTTGCTATTTAAGCGATAAAGATATTATCAACTTAAAGCAACTTTATAAGAACTTGTCTCCAAATAAATTGATACGAGTAGATGGCCGAATAAAAAATGCAGAATTTTATCTAATAGAGATCAATGCTAATCCTGGGTTGTATCCAAAATCTGTTGTACCTAAAACATTCAACATAAATGGCTATACCTACGATGAAATGATGCAAACACTCTTTACTCATCATTTAAATTAAGGGGTAGTTTCCACGAAGTTTCATACATTAACTTCATTTCGTAATCATTCTTAATAATATCTTCCTCTATTTTATTTTTGTATTCTTCCATTTTTTCGAGGTTATACATTTTTTGATAATAATGATAGAGATTGTAGTAAATCTTATCCAAAAAACGCTTAAAAGATGTCTTTGAGATGAGTTCCTCCAATTCAACAACAATTGACTGACATTCAAGACTACCTGCTCTATCCTTTAAGAAATAATAAACAACTAAATTATTGTAAATGGCAAATCGGTCATATTCATCATATGCGGTGATTTTTGCGCTATTAAGTAACTCCGGTATTGATTCATCAATATCTCCACTATAAAATTTTATTGTAGCCTCGTTATGAAGAATCATATGATTATATACAAGTGATTCACCGAAATAGTCTCGAGCGGTTATTAAAGATTGTTCGGCACGAGAAACATCTCTTTCTACAGCATATAAGTAAGCTAGATAGATAGCATGAAGTCCTGAAAATTCAGAATCTTGTTCCTTAAAAATTCTCTCCGTAATTGACTGAACAATTTTTATACGGTCAGAAAATTGGCTATAAAAAACATTAGATAATCTGATTAAGTAGGGATATAGTGGATGAGTGTGTTGCGTACTTAATTCCTCGAAAATACGTTTTGCTTCTTCTCGTCTTTCAAGTTGTACTAAGTTCATTATTAAAACTAAAGAAAGCTGGAAGTATTGTGATGAGTTTTTATCTAGCTTAACTATATTTTTTTCAATATAGTTAATAGAAGCATCAAATTTTTCACATCGATTTAGTAATAATGCTTTGCCAAAAACAACCTTATCAATATTGTGAGAGATAAAATTAATAAAAGATAGGGATTGTTGATACAAATTAGCATCATAGGCAATTTTTACAAGTGTCAGTATAAAATCTTCATCAATTGTTTTTACATCATGCTGTATCAGATTGAATTTTTCAAAATAGGCTACACGCCCTTCTTGTGAATCAATTCTTATCAATCTCTCTCGAATTTTAGGGAAAATAGATTTGAGTTGTAAAAATTGGCGGTGAAGTAAATAATGGTCAACTAAAATATCAAGATATTCAGCATTATTGGTTTCATATAACTTTTGGTTAATATATTTAACCAAAAGAGAGCTTAGAGCTAGTCTTAACTTAGGGGAAAATGTTGTAGGGCTAACAACCATATCTATAAAATTAGGGATTGATAAGGAAGAGTGATTTCGTTCTAGTAAATCTTTATTTACTAGAAAATCAATATTTTCCGAATCAAACTCCCCGTATAGTTGGGATAAAATTTCCATCAAATCAACTTGAGCTAACCTATTCTTTGTTAAGGAAAGTAAGATTAAAAGGGCTGTTTGTTTGTCTGATAATTCTTCAACAATTTGTTTAATCGTCTGTAATTTTACTGTCCGATCCAACCGTACTCTATCATCAAAATCCTTTAAAATTGTGGAGATTTCTGCTAAATCTCCTTTTTCAATACTATCATGTAAAATTGTAAAATCAATTTGCTCATAATGCAATTCTAATTCTTCAGTTAATTGTTGGATGTAATGAAGAATATGTTCATTAGAAAGTCGATTTAAGTGATATGTTTTAAGAAAAAATTTACTACTATTTTTCAAATACTGCTCCACTCTGTTATCGTCACATTCAAAAATAAACAGGCATTGTTGAGAAGTAACTATTAATTTATTAAATAAATCCAAAGAAGAACGATCAATCTGAGAGGCTTGTGAATACAAAATAGATAATTTTCTCTGTTTTAGAACATAATTAGCATATTCAAAGAGATTTTCCACTTGAGCTTTTAGCACAAATGTCTCATATTGAGTAGGTTCTTCTATCAATGAAGGTAAGTCAATCTCTGACACTTCTAGTCCAATATTATTATCTTTAAAAAATGTTCCAATAAATGCTTTACCAAATATTGCTGAAATTTTCAGCAATATTTTAATAGCTTTATCACTAGTCATTTTTTTTGTGTAAAATTCTTTAAAATCATCATAACCATACTCGCTACTGATTTTATCCAATTCTATAACAAATCTTTTAAATGTTGAAAAATCATTGCTATCATCTAATGGAAAAACTTCTATAAAAGATAAGTTTAGTTTCTTAGATATTTCTTTAATAAATTCGGATTTCCCTACGCCTGAATCAGCTTTAATGATATAAACTTGATTCAATCCACGATTCAAATTATTAGTGTAATCTTTTTGTAAATTACGGAGCTCTTCTTTACGATTGATAAACTTCATGACATTCTCCTACCGATAACTATTTATTATCACTAGTATACCATAGTTTCTAATCTCCAATATGTTTCCAACAGTAACTTTTTATTATGATGGATGAGATGAATACTTACGGGGGAAAACTCAGAATATCATTAAAAGTTTAAACTTTTCTAAACTTTTGAATATTCATTGACCAGACTTATTTTTAGATGTATAATGAGCATGTAAAATATATCACAAAGAATAATATGTAATAAGATTTAATGATTACATCTGATATTTCTCAATCATAGGGTTCTATTTTCTAGGAGAGATTTATGATTAATATCTTTAAATATCTTGATAAAAAAACAAAATACCTAACCATTATTGGGGCACTGGCAAATGGGGGTCTCGCATTAGGTCAACCTTTGGTTGTTGCCAAAGCATTATCTATAGATCAAAATAACCTTACCTATTCCTCTATTTGGAAATTTGCTCTCTTTGGTTTTTCTGTCTATTTCGCTTTGTATAGTCTAATGTTATTTTGTAATCATGCAAATAATGTCTTTCGACGTGAAATTCACATGAATATCCGAACGGCATTGTTTCATAAGTTAATGGAAGACAGGGAATATAGTGAAGATGAAAAGATTACCATGCTGACACAGGATATGGAATTTTTAGGAGATAACTTTTTTGAACGCTATATGACTATTTCATGTTGGGGATTTGGAGCGCTGATTACGGCGATCTATATCATTGCCCAAAATGTTTTATTGGGTTCTATCTTTGTTTTCTTCACGATCTTACGTCCCATTCCACAATTCTTAATGAATAATAAGCTAAAGAATTCAGGGGATGAAATGTCTCAGGGAAGAACAGCCGTTCATAACCAAATCTCTGATAGTATTCGAGGGGCTCAAACCTTGCGGATGAATCAAGCCTTGCCTGAAAATTCTCAGCGCGTCTGGAATATCAATCTTCGTTATCAACGAGCCATTCAAAAGTTTGCTTTTACCCATAATATTGTTTTCTTTTGTAATGGTTTCATGGTCTTTCTTAGCCAAGTACTCCCCTTGGTATTGGGGTTCTTCCTTGCCATGCATGGTCATCATGTTTCAGTGGCTAGTCTGGTTGCAATGTATATTGCCGCTGGTCAACTGGTAGGTCCTATACAAAATATCATGTATGATGTGGTTGAAGTACAAGGAGCCAAAACAACGGCAGAAAAGATTTTCGGAATTTTAAATCGAGCAGATGATAGTGAATCGGACAATCATTCGATCTCACAAGTAGAAGAACTAGAAATTTCTCATTTAAGTAAATCTTATAACGGTAGAGAGATTATACGCGATCTTAATCTAGCCATTCAACAAGGGGAAAAAGTCCTCATCAAAGGTCCAAGTGGCTGTGGGAAATCAACCCTCTTTCGAATGATCACAGGGGAAGAAAAGGCGGATGATGGGACGATTACTTGTCGGACAAGGGATGGAGCAAAAACAAGTTATTTTATTCGTCAGGTAGGTATCATCAGTCAGCATCCTTTCCTCTTTAATGATACTGTTCGCTACAATCTTAGTTTGGGACAAGAGTTTTCAGATCAAGAATTGGAGACTGTTTTGAGACAGGTCAAACTCGACCATGAACTAACTGATGGACTTGATTTTGTAATCACTAATAACGGAGAAAATATTTCAGGCGGACAACGAGTCCGGATTGAACTAGCTCGCTTCCTTCTTCGTAAAAAGGATATTTTATTAGCAGATGAGGTAACTGCAGCTCTTGACGTAGAAAATAGCCAGATGGTTCGAGACTTGATTTTCTCACTACCGATGATGGTGTTAGAAATCGCTCACCATATTGATAATGAAAGTCGATACGATCAAGTCATTGAACTAAGAAAAAATTGAATTATTTTCATGATAAGATAAAGTAGTGAGTACTCTCTCCAGTCGGAAACTTCCTCACTACTAATCTTAATATGTTTGTTAACTGTAGTGCGGGACGAAAATTTTAACAACGAGGAAGGATATGTTTGTCCTTTCTTTTTTGATGTCGGGGACATGAAAGCGTGCTTCTTAAAGTTTGAAAAGTTTCTAAATCTAAATTCTTGTTTGATCATTTTGTTAGTGGTTTAGGAGAACTGATTTCAAGAAGTTTATTAGACTAAAATAACTTGTTATTATCTTTTAGCCCATTAGGAGTATTGAATATTTTAAACCCTGTTTCAAAGAATATTTCGATAATTAGCTACACCATTCAATTGAAAGTTATTCAAATTAGATGAAATATTTCTTTCTTAAAAACATGTGGAAACATTGATATTAAGCATATATTGAAATTCATTCAAATATGAGGTGTTCAAAACAGGTATTACAATTTATAAGTAAAAGAACAAATAACAAAAAGAGGAGCTTCACACTAAAGTTCCTCTTCTTTTAAATATCCGAATCATTATTTTTATTTCAAAAAAGGTAGTGATTCGGTTGATTTCTATTGCAATGTAGTGAAATTTAGAATTTCAAAAATCGCTTTAAATCAAGGTTTTTAACGTCTATTGACGTGTAGTAAACCCCTATTTCACCTCTGTAATTATCAAGTATTACAATCTATATTTCTTTTAATATTTTACCAAATAATTCTTCTAGCTTCCCTAAGTCTCCATAGACAGTTCCGTCCATATAAAGGTTGTAAACTTCATCATCTTGTTCCACTCGTATTTGTGCAGAATATCCTTTTGATAGTGCTAAGGAACGAATAACTTCTCGTTGAGTTCGTCCATTTCCTTCTCGAAAGGGATGGAAATAATTAAGATTATCAAGAATTTTTGCTAATTGTTTAATAATCTCATCTTTTGAATTAGCAGTTTGATAATAGGTATGAATAAGGCGGTTTATATAAGCTTGGGCAGTACTGAAAGATTGTATTGACATAAAAGGATTCCCATTTTTTGAGATATTCACCTTGCGAAATTGTCCCGCCCAAGCATAGACATCTTGAAATAAATATTTATGAATGGCTAAAATATCACTAATGGAGTAGACTTCAATGACTTTCAAGCGTAAGTCTGCAAGCCTTCTAGTAACGAATAAATGCTCATTCCGATAGGCTTCTTCAATATTTGTAACATTTTGTTTGTTGATTAAGACTGTAGAATTTGGATAGGTATATTGATGATTGGGGTCAATGTACTCATATCCTTCGTATTGATTTTTAACCAATATTCAATTCCTTTCGTCTGTTGATAACATAAGTTTTTAAATCAATCACATCTTGAACAGTAGGTTCATAATTTTCAATCATTGATGACCCAATAGCATACCAGACAGTATCAAAATCCGAAAAGTTATCAAAGGGAATCCCTAAAATTGTTAATTCTTCTTTATTTACATCAAGAGTCATAGCACACCTCCTTATATAGAGTTATCCTTATTATACCATAAAATCGGTATTTTCACCTAAAGGATAGAGACTGTTATTAAAGTATGAATTTATGATAAAACTAAAAAATAACAAGTTATACAATAAAAGTATCAATTTCTTATAATAAAAGAGGCACTTTGGCCTCTTTTACTCTCCTTCAAACACTCTGTCACTGTCCATTTACTGTCCAATATACTGTAACACATCTATAATTTATTGATTTAAACGGATGCGAAATCCCTTAATACCAGTATTTTGATAAATAACAAGACTTTAAGAATCTTAAATTAAGTCTTGCATATTCATCATAATATTTTCTAGATTCCTTTCGTATCAAGGGGCTAGACCTCTTGTTTAATGGTTACTGCCCACTTCTGCCCATTTTCTAGTAAAAAGATGGACAGTTCTCTTCTATTATAGCATGTTTTTCTTCTCCGAAAAAGGTAGAATCTTGATTATTTACCTGGCCGTAGAACAATTTTATCTGCCTTCCCCAGTATCTTTAAATAACCTTATTGAATTCGCTCTTGCATAAAGTTGAATGAACTATTTAGGAATTTTCTTCGTACCCGTTCAGGAACATCTCCTTATTTATCCATGAAAAATGAACCAAATAGGTGCTAAAAGCGACCAAATAGATTTTTTCCCCTTTTTTACTTCAGAAACCTATATACTAGTCATGACTAAAAGTCAGAATACTCTGGAAAGACTGGTTGGTCAATTTAAACAACTGAAAAGGAAGCACACTATGATCTATGTGATTGAATACAATTATCCCTCCCAGCTGTTAGTCGAGCATATTAATAACTATTTGGAAAAAAAGCGGGTCCGCAATCTACCAGTCAAGCTCGTCTATAATGGGAATATCGCCTATATCGATTATGACTTAAAAAACATTTACTTCTTTTCCTGTCATGGAGACTCTGGAATTAATGCCTATAAAGAACTCGAACGTATTCGGAGAAATGATCCCTATGGACGCATTATTGTCCATTCAAACAAGGTGGACGGACGCAGGCTCATGGACCACAAATTACAAGTCTATGGCTTGATGGAGCGGAGTATCAGTGACTATGGAAAGCCAGAAGTCTATTTTGAAGAGCTCGATTTTTTACTAGGAGACCTTTACGAAGAACTCTGGGAAATGGCTGCAGAAGCCAAATATGCTGCTGGTAAGAAACCAAACCAGCTCTTCCCGCGCTGGGGACCTCAAATCGGAATTTACCCACCTAAGCGTTATTCCATCCACCTCCGTCAAAATCCGGACGAAGACGATTAAACTATCAAAAGTGGAGCCTGGGGACAGGGTCCATTTTTTATGTTACAATGAACTGGAAATGAAATGAGACGAGAAAAAGGAGACCTTATGAACCACTATGATACCATTGTCATTGGAGGAGGACCTGCCGGCATGATGGCTACTATTTCCAGTTCCTTCTACGGACAAACAACCCTCCTGTTGGAAAAGAACCGCAAGCTAGGGAAAAAACTAGCTGGGACTGGTGGAGGTCGATGCAATGTGACCAACAATGGAAGCCTAGACGATCTCCTAGCAGGAATTCCAGGAAACGGACGCTTCCTTTACAGTGTCTTTTCTCAATTTGACAACCAAGATATCGTCCGCTTCTTCACAGAAAACGGGGTCAAACTCAAGGTCGAAGACCATGGTCGTGTCTTTCCAGCTTCAGATCGTTCCCAAACGATTATTCAAGCTCTGACAGATAAGATTGCCGAGCTCGGCGGTCAAGTCCGCTGCCAGGTGGAGGTGACCTCTGTGAAGATAATTGACGGACAATTTGTCATCAAATCAAAAGATGAGACTTGGACGGCAGACCGCTTGATTGTGACAACTGGTGGAAAGTCCTACCCTTCGACGGGCTCTACCGGCTTTGGCCACGATATCGCCCGTCACTTCCAGCACACTATTACGGATCTAGAAGCTGCTGAAAGCCCCCTTCTCACAGATTTCCCCCACAAGGCCCTTCAAGGGATTTCCTTAGACGATGTGACCCTCCACTATAGCAAACACCACATTACCCATGACCTCCTCTTTACCCACTTTGGCTTGTCTGGCCCGGCTGCCCTTCGCATGTCAAGTTTTGTCAAGGGGGGAGAAATCCTTACGCTGGACAGTGTCCCTCACTATTCTAAGGAAGAACTCACAGAAATCCTAGAGAAAAATCGTGAGAAGTCCTTAAAGAATGTTCTGAAGGCCTATCTGCCAGAACGCCTGGCTGAGTTTTTTGCTCAGGATCTTCCCGAAAAGGTGAAACAACTCTCTCCTAAAGAAATCGATGTAGTACTAGAGAAAGTAAAGGAACTCCCAATCCCTGTAACAGGGAAGATGTCCTTGGCCAAATCCTTTGTAACCAAAGGTGGCGTCAGCCTTAAGGAAATCAATCCCAAAACCTTAGAAAGTAAGTTGGTCCCTGGCCTTCATTTTGCTGGGGAGGTCTTGGATATCAATGCCCATACAGGAGGATTTAATATTACAGCTGCCCTCTGTACTGGTTGGGTAGCCGGAAGTCTGCATTATGATTAAATATCAAAGGTTGTGAAAAATGAACAGAAGAGAGTCAGTTGAATTTGTCAACATGTGCATGATTAAAAATGGGGACAAGGTTCTGGTTCAAGATCGAGTTAGTCCTGACTGGCCTGGCATTACTTTTCCTGGCGGACATGTTGAACGTGGCGAATCCTTTGTCGCTGCGGTCATTCGTGAAGTGAGAGAAGAAACGGGTCTAACCATTTCTAAACCCCAACTCTGTGGTATCAAGGACTGGTACGATGATGAGGATTACCGTTATGTCGTCCTTTTTTACAAGACCGAACACTTTACTGGTGAGCTCCAGTCTTCAGACGAAGGAAAGGTCTGGTGGGAAGAATTTGAAAATCTATCTCATCTAAAACTTGCAACCAATGATATGTCTGATATGCTTCGTGTTTTTTTGGAAGATGATCTCAGTGAATTCTTCTACTATAAAGACGGTGACTACTGGCTTTATGATTTAAAATAGCAAATAGTCGGCGGAGAGTCCTCCGTCGATTATTTGCTCTGTTTTTCAACATAGTGGGCAATCACATCTGATGTGTACTGGGCTGTTCCAGGTCCAAATTTATCAATATTTTCCTTGAACTCAGGGTTATAGACGTATCCTTTACCGATATGTCCGAAGACTTCAATAGAGCAGTCAAATCCATAAGTACGAATGGCTTGCAAGAGCTTGGCTGCTTGCTCTTGGTTTTCAATTGCTGTTGCAGGTAAACCAGCTTGAAGATTTTGTGCTAAAGTTTGAAAGACTTGGTTAAAGGCAGCCGTAGACTCATCTTCACGACCTTTTTGGCGTTCGAGGGCTTGATCCATGACTTCTTGGCCATACTTCTCCACCGCTTCTTTCTGGTATTTTTGATGATCTTGATAGCTAAATCCAGTGAATTTTTCCTCAATGGTCATTTTTCTTTCTCCTTTTTGTTCTTGAATCGTTTTTTGCAAGGTGGAAATCAAGGTATCCAGATGTTGCCTTTCTCGAGTTAGATAGTCCAACTGCCTAGTCAAATGGGGCAATAAATCTATTCTTTCTTCCTTTAATAGCTCTGCTATTTTCTCTAAAGAAAACCCTAGATATTTGTAGTAAAGAATGACCTGAAGGCGTTCCAAATCCTCTTGACTGTAAGTTCGATAGCCGTTTTCCGACTTTAAGGGGACCAAGAGTCCTATCTTGTCATAGTGGTGCAGGGTCTTGACAGAGACACCTGAAAGCTGCGCAGCTTCTTTTATTTGGTACATGATTTGCTCCTTACAATGATAGTATACCCCCTCCCCTTAGGTTAGAGTCAAGTGTTTTTGCGAAAATTTTTTACTTTTTGAGAAAACTATAAAAACATGAAAACCGCTTTCTTGACAGTCTTTAAAAATCATGATAGGATAATCAAGTCTATCAATCACACAGAAGGCTCCTAAAGAGCCATTGAGAGAAGGCTATTTGACAACTCAAGTAGCCTTTTCTTATTTAAAAATAGATCGGAGTTTTAAAGATGTCTGAAAAATCTCAATGGGGTTCCAAAATTGGCTTCATCCTAGCCTCTGCAGGTTCTGCAATTGGCCTTGGGGCTGTTTGGAAGTTTCCCTATATGACCGCTGCTAATGGAGGCGGAAGTTTCCTTCTTATTTTTTTGATAGCAACTCTACTTATCGGCTTCCCTCTCTTACTGGCTGAATTTACTCTAGGACGTGCAGCTGGTGTTTCTGCCATTAAGACCTTTGGAAAACTCGGTGGCCGTCGCCTTTATGATGGGATCGGTTGGATCGGTGCCTTTGCCCTGTTCATCCTCCTCTCCTTCTACAGTGTCATCGGTGGCTGGATCCTGATTTATTTAGGGGTCGCCTTGGGAGAGTTATTCCAGCTTCTTTCAGTTAACGACTACACCCAGCTCTTTGGGGAGATTATTTCAAATCCCTGGTTGGCTCTAGGAGCCCAAGCCATCTTCATCTTCCTCAATGTCTTGATTGTTTCAAAGGGGGTAGAACAAGGGATTGAAAAGGCCTCAAAATTCATGATGCCTCTCCTCTTCATTATTTTCTTAGTCATGATTGGTCGTTCCTTGACCTTACCTGGCGCTTGGGAGGGAGTTAGCTACTTCCTCAAGCCAAACTTCTCCAAGATAACCAGCCAAGGTCTACTCTATGCCTTGGGCCAATCGTTTTTCGCCCTCTCCCTAGGGGTAACGGCCATGTTGACCTATGCTTCCTATTTGGACAAGGACACTGACCTGGTCCAATCCGGGATTTCCGTCGTCTTCATGAATATTGCCGTTTCCATCATGGCGGGCTTGGCGATCTTCCCAGCTATGTCAGCCTTTCAAATCCCTTCTACTAGTGGACCGGGCCTCCTCTTTGTAGTCCTTCCACAAGTCTTTGACAAGATGCCTTTTGGTACCCTCTTCTACCTGCTCTTCCTGCTTCTCTTTCTCTTTGCGACCATTACCTCATCTGTCGTCATGTTAGAGATTAATGTCGGGAACGTCACCAACCAAAACAATAAAAAGCGGGCTAAATGGAGTCAGATCATTGGCCTTCTGACCTTTATCTTTGGGATTCCATCTGCCCTTTCCTATGGCATCCTCTCTAAATGGACCCTCTTTGGAAAATCCTTCTTTGATTGTATGGACTTTTTGGTTTCCAACCTCCTTATGCCTTTTGGGGCTCTCTGCCTGTCTTTATTTACAGGCTATATCTTTGATCAAGTCCTAGCCCAAGAAGAACTCAAGGTGGGAGAAGAGAAATCCAAACGCTTCTTCTTCAAGCTCTGGATTTTCTTGCTTCGCTTTGTGATTCCAATCGTCATCCTCATTGTCTTTATTACACAATTTATCTAAAACAAAATCCACGAACCCTCTGGGATTCGTGGATTTTTCTTTATTTTGTAAGGGAAACACGGAAATCATTGTATTTGCTGTAGTCAAAGTCTTCATTAAGCCCTGTTACAAATACAATTGGTGTATAATGACCCTCTTCCAAAATGAAACCGGCTTTTACCTTAGCATTGGCTCCCCCAAGTCCAGCAATACCTGGAAGAAGAGCATCAAAAGCTCCAGGTTCATCTGTTTCCCAGTAATAGACATTACCAGAAGCTTGGACTGCCTTGGCTCTAGCTGTCGCTGTGCGAATTGGGTTCACATCAGCTTGATAAAAGTTTGCTGTCGTAGTGACTGTTCCGTCCGCAGCAACGGTCATTTGGACATCTTTGGCAATTTCAGTTGTTCCAGTCCAAGTCCCTATAAGCTCTTCTGGAACCATTTGAGTTGAAGCCGGAGAAGCCTTGTCATCATTTGTCGTGCCAGATGCTGTAGCAGTTTGACTTGAGTTTACTGCCTCTTCTGAACTCGCTTCAGTTGTTTTTGTGTTCTTCTTTTTAGAAGACTGATTTGTTTTTTTCTGACTAGACGACATTGAAGTCTGTGTTTCTTTTGCAGAAGAGTTGCTCTCTTCTTTTTTTGAACCACAGGCTACGAGTAGGCTTGCAGAAGTTAATCCTAAAAGTGCTAAACTTGTCCATTTTTTCATGATCATGATACCTCACTAAAATTTATATTAGCTATTATATTACAATATTACACAATGTCAAGTTTTTTTGAAATATTTTTGTAATATTTGCAACAAATAGTAATTTGTCTAAAAATTCAGGAGATTCAGGCGACTAGCAATCGGAAGAGGGCAACCAAGACAATCCCGAATAGAACCGTTCCCATTAGGTTTTTGTAGCGAAATGCTACCATCATGGTCGGAATGGTTGCGACCAGATCCACCCACCGAACCTGAGGGAGCTGGCCCGCTTTCCCCTCTACTAGACTTGAAAGGATCAAGGCAAAAATGATGGCAATGGGAAGGTACTTTAGAAAACGCAGAACTGGATCTGGCAGACCCCGGTATTTGACCAAAACGAAGGGCAGAATACGTGGAATCCAGGTGACCACTGCGGACATCAAAATAACCAAAAAAATCCAGCTATTCACGCGCATCGCACATCACCCCCACGAAACAACCTGTTAAAGTAGCTACTAAAACGGCTAATGATTGAGTCAAAAAGAAGGTCAAGAGGAAAAAGCTAAGAGCTACTGCACCTAAGACAAGGAGCATGGTTGTCATCTTTTCCGTCAAACGCATCCCTTGAAACTGACCAGCAAAAATCCCAATAAACATGGCAACTAGTGCAAAGTCCAGGCCGAAGGCACTAGGATTAGGTAAGAGCGAACCCAGCGCTGTCCCCAAAATGGTTGATGAGCCCCAGGCTAAATAACCGACCACGTTATTGCCATGCATCCAGGGAACAGTGATTCGGTCATTTTTCAATTTTTCGCTTAAATAAACCCCGTAACTTTCATCTGTCAACAAACTACCAATTCCAATATTCTGGAGCAGGCTAGCCTCCTTAAAATCGGGGGAGGTATGGAGACTCATAAGCATATTACGCAAATTGATGAAAAAGACGGTTAAGGTAATATTCATAATGGACGAATGAACCGCAATCAAAGAGATCATGGCAAACTGAGAAGCTCCTGCGTAAACCAAGAGACTCATCAAGCCCATTTCTAAAGGCGAGAGATAGGGCGATGCCACCACACCACAGGCTAAGCCAATACTGATATAACCTAGAGCTGTCGGAAGAGCATCTCTGACCCCCTGCTGAAAATTCTTCTCCACTCTTTCTTCCTTTCTTTTTTGATGCTATCTATTATAACAAAAAAAGGACGGGAATCGTCCTCCCGTCCTTTATGTTCGTTTTTTAACTAATCTAAGTTCTCTTCTATCGGAGCAAAAGCCAGACTTGGCTTGGCATTGAGATCTAAGCTAGCAAAATTTCCCTTATTCCATTCGCTGACACTGGCATAGGCAATCATCCCTGCATTGTCACCGCAGAGGCGCAGAGGAGGAATGATGACCTTAACATCTGTGATCTCAGAAGCCAAGCGTTCACGAAGACCTTGATTGGCCGCGACTCCTCCAGCTACCACCAGGGTTTTAACCGGGTATCTTTCTAGGGCTTTTTTTGTCTTGGCCATCAAGATATCCATCACCGCAGCTTGGAAGGAAGCCGATAGATCTTCCTTAGACAGACTCTCGCCTTTTTGCTCGGCATTGTGGTGGAGATTGATAAAGGCAGACTTCAAACCTGAGAATGAGAACTCCAGATTGCCTTCCTTAATCATGGCGCGTGGGAAATCGTAGACATCCTGACCCTTATGCGCCAACTCGTCAATCTCGCGACCGGCTGGATAGGTCAAGCCCATGACGCGGCCGACCTTATCATAGGCCTCACCAACCGCATCATCACGCGTTTCCCCAACAATCTTGTAATCACCCGCCTCCGAAACGTAGACCAACTCGGTGTGCCCTCCGCTGACCAGCAAGGCCAAGAGCGGAAATTCTAAAGGCTCAACGCTTTGAGTAGCCATCAAGTGTCCTGCCATATGATTGACAGGAATCAAAGGAATTCCATGCGCCCAAGCAAAGGCCTTGGCCGCAGCAAGGCCGACCAAAAGAGCTCCAACCAGACCTGGTCCATAGGTCACCGCAACCGCTGTGACTTCTTCTTCTGTAATTCCCGCTTCTTCTAGCGCTTCCTCGATACAGGCTGTAATGACTTCGACATGGTGCCGACTGGCGACTTCTGGAACCACTCCCCCGAAGCGTTTATGGCTTTCAATTTGGCTGGCAATGACATTGGACAAGAGCTCTGTGTCGTTCTTTAAAACGGCGACACTGGTCTCATCACAAGATGTTTCAAATGCCAAAATATATCTATCCTTCATTTGCTTCCCTTTTCATTATAATAGCGTCTTCGGAAGGGGCATGATAATACCCTTTCCGGCAGCCAATTTCTTTAAATCCTTGCTTCTGATAGAGAGTCCGAGCCGGAGTGTTTCCTTCTCTCACCTCTAAAAAGACCTCTTTCTCCTGAGGAAGGCTTTCTAGTAGCTGACCAGCAATCCCGCGACCTTGCCACTCTTTTCGAACAGCAATTTGGACGACCTCTAGCTCATAGAGGTTTTCTTGTATGGCTAAGAAACCGACCAATTCTTCGCCACTATAGGCAAAGGCATACCAGTTTTGAGATTGACCAAGATCTGCTAGGACTTGCTCCAAGGTCCAAGGACTTTGTCCATAGACATCGTCTAAGATTTCTACCAACTGAGGGGCTAAATCTAGTCGCCCCGCTTCCTTCTCAATTCGGATCATAGGCGTTTGATGTAGGAATGACCGGACTCTTGATGGTCCTTGAGCCAGTTTTCCTCAGCCTCTACCCGCTTAAGGTAGTTGGGGACAAAACCATGAACGGAGACAGCTTCCTTTTTAAGTCCTAATCGGCCGATCCGTACCGCATCCGGTAGGGTTTCTACCATCTGAGCATGTGGCAAGGCTTCTTGTATCTGCTCACGAAAGGCTTCCACTTCCCCAAGGAAGGTCACCTTTTCAGCTCCCTTTGCTCTTTCTAACACCGCTTCAAAAGAGAGGTGAGCCTCGGGGTAGACCAGCTGATCCTCTTGGTAAAAGCCCGCGTAGACATGGTTGCGCCGTGCATCCATTACTGGAATGGCCAGACCTTCTATCTCTTCTGGCACCAAGGCTAGTAAACTAGAGACTCCTACTAAATCGATCTTTAAGGTTTGGGCCAGGGTTTTAGCCGTTGCTACCGCAATCCGCAAGCCAGTATAGGATCCTGGGCCTTCTGCTACGACGATGCGGTCCAGATCCGTCGGTTTCCAATCAATGCTGGCCATCAAAAATTCAATGGTAGGCATTAAGGTAATACTGTGGTTTTTCTTGATTGTAAGCGTCAACTCTGCTAATAAGTTTTCTTCCTCCAAAAGGGCAACGGATAGGGCCTTACTGGAGGTGTCGAATGCTAATACTTTCATATTTTCTCCTCGTTGTCTGTTTCATATTATACTACAAATAGACGCCAAACGGTAGAGGAAGCTTTCCCGGCCTATGAAATTCTCTCCTCACTTTTCTGTTCCTTATTCCTTCTAAAAAAGCGCTTCCTTCTGCCATCAGACCCTGCTTGCTTCTTTTCCTAAAGGCTTATTTATGGTATAATGAATAATAATTGTATCGAATCAGGACAACAGAAAGTAAGAATAGAAGTCTCAGCTAGCTACTAGCTGTTTCTTTTCTGCTACAGTCCGAATAAGCGAAAGGAACCGAAACGAAAATGATTTACAAAGTTTTCTACCAAGAAACAAAAGAACGCAACCCTCGTCGTGAAACGACTCATGCCCTCTATCTCGATATTGATGCTAAGAATGAGTTGGAAGGACGCATTGAAGCTCGTCGCATCGTTGAAGAAAATACATCATACAACATCGAATTTATCACCCTCTTGTCAGACCAACATCTAGAATATGAAAAAGAGTCTGGCGCATTTGAAATTACGGAGTTCTAATCCATGGCATATACCTTAAAACCTGAAGAAGTTGGTGTTTTCGCCATTGGAGGTCTTGGGGAAATCGGTAAAAATACCTATGGGATTGAATACCAAGACGAAATCATCATTGTGGATGCTGGTATTAAGTTCCCTGAAGATGATTTGTTAGGGATTGATTACGTGATTCCTGACTATTCCTATATCGTTGAAAATATCGACCGTGTCAAAGGGGTCTTGATTACTCACGGACACGAAGACCATATCGGAGGAATTCCCTTCCTCTTGAAACAAGCCAATGTGCCAATCTATGCTGGACCTTTGGCCCTAGCCCTTATTCGTGGAAAATTGGAAGAGCATGGCCTCCTTCGTGGTGCCAAACTCTATGAAATCAACCAAAATACGGAGTTGACCTTTAAGCATATTAAAGCGACCTTCTTCCGTACGACCCACTCCATTCCAGAACCTTTGGGGATCGTTCTTCACACACCTCAAGGAAAAATTGTCTGCACGGGAGACTTTAAATTTGACTTCACACCTGTTGGTGAGCCGGCCGACCTTCACCGGATGGCAGCTCTAGGGGAGGAAGGCGTCCTCTGTCTGCTTTCTGACTCAACCAACGCGGAAGTCCCAACCTTTACCAACTCTGAAAAAGTCGTTGGCCAATCCATTATGAAGATTATTGAAGGCATTCATGGACGTATCATTTTCGCTTCCTTTGCATCCAACATCTTCCGTCTCCAACAGGCTGCAGATGCCGCTGTGAAAACTGGCCGCAAGATTGTTGTCTTTGGACGCTCGATGGAAAAAGCCATTGTCAACGGAATTGAGCTCGGCTATATCAAGGTACCACCTGGAACGATTATTGAACCAAGTGAGATCAAGGACTACCCGGCAAACGAAATTCTCATTATGTGTACAGGGAGCCAAGGGGAGCCAATGGCGGCACTATCTCGTATCGCTAATGGAACCCACCGCCAAGTACAATTGCAACCGGGTGATACCGTTATCTTCTCCTCTAGTCCAATTCCTGGCAACACAACTAGCGTCAACCGCCTGATCAACATCATCTCTGAAGCAGGAGTCGATGTCATCCACGGTAAGATTAACAACATCCATACCTCTGGACACGGTGGCCAACAAGAACAAAAGCTCATGTTGCGTTTGATCAAGCCTAAATACTTCATGCCTGTCCACGGTGAGTACCGCATGCAGAAAATCCACGCTGGACTTGCGCGTGATTGCGGAGTAGAAAAGGATAACATTTTCATCATGAGTAACGGAGATGTCCTTGCCCTAACAGCCAACTCGGCTCGTATCGCAGGAAGCTTTAATGCTCAAGACATCTATGTCGATGGAAACCGAATCGGAGAAATCGGTGCTGCTGTCCTTCGTGACCGGCGAGACCTGTCCGAAGACGGTGTCGTGCTTGCTGTTGCAACAGTTGACTTCAAGTCAAAAATGATTTTAGCTGGACCAGATATTCTCAGTCGTGGCTTCATCTATATGAGAGAGTCCGGTGACCTGATCCGTGAAAGTCAACGCATCCTCTTCAATGCTATTCGAATCGCCTTGAAGAACAAAGATGCCACTATTCAAACCGTACACGGTGCCATTGTCAACGCCCTCCGTCCTTTCCTTTACGAAAGTACGGAACGTGAACCCATCATCATCCCGATGATCTTGACACCAGATGAAGAAAATTAAGTAAAAAGAATGAGGCTGGGACAAAAGTCCTAGCCTCTCAATTGTCTTTGGATTGTCGAGCAAGACGCAGTGGTTGATGGGCTCTACTACGCTGATTTCATCAGCTTTTACAGCCCTACTCAACTGTGCGGAGGTGGGACGACGAAATCGAATTCTAACGAATTACCGATTTCTGTCCCACTCTCATTTTCTATATATGCAAAATGAGCCAGGTCATCAAACCTAGCTCATTTTTGTATGGGTTTGCTTAATACAAGTCCAAATAGTTATCAATTTCCCATTGTGAAACAAAGGTTGCATAGCTTGCCCACTCGATGCGTTTGGCTTCTAAGAAGCTGGTATAGATATGTTCACCAAGAGCATCCTTAACTACTTCGTCTTCCGTCAAAGCTTTCAAAGCATTGTGAAGGGTAGATGGAAGGTCAGTGATTCCAGCTTCTTTACGCTCTTCCGCTGTCATGATGTAAATATTTTCTTCGATCGGAGCGGGTGCTTCAATTTTGTTCTCAATCCCATGCAAACCAACTTCCAAAAGAACAGCCATAGCAATATACGGATTGGCCATTGGATCAACAGAACGTAGTTCCAAACGAGTTCCCATTCCACGAGTAGCAGGCACGCGCACCAATGGGGAACGGTTACGTCCTGCCCAAGCGATGTATACAGGAGCTTCAAAACCTGGCACCAAACGTTTGTAAGAGTTAACCGTTGGGTTCATGATGGCAGTGTAGTTGTAGGCATGCTTAATCAAGCCACCAAGGAAGTGATAAGCTGTTTCTGATAACTGCATCCCACGTGGATCCTCAGGATCAAAGAAGGCGTTGTTTCCTTCCGCATCAAACAAGGACATATTACAGTGCATACCGGAACCAGCGATCCCAAATTTTGGCTTAGCCATAAAGGTTGCATACAAACCATGTTTACGAGCAATGGTCTTGACAACGAGTTTAAAAATTTGAATCTTATCGCAGGCACGAAGAACTTCATCGTACTTAAAGTCAATCTCATGTTGACCCACAGCTACTTCATGGTGACTGGCTTCTACTTCAAATCCCATTTGAGTCAAGACATTAACGATCTCACGACGAGTGTTGTCGGCAAGGTCTGTTGGAGCCAGGTCAAAATAGCCACCCTTATCATTCACCTCAAGAGTTGGGTCTCCATTTTCATCGAGCTTAAAGAGGAAGAACTCTGGTTCTGGTCCAAGGTTGAAAGATTTGAAGCCAACTTCTTCCATGTGACGAAGGGCACGTTTGAGGTTACCACGTGGGTCTCCTGCAAAAGGTTCCCCTTCTGTTGTATAGACATCACAAATCAATCCTGCGACACTACCGTTCTCATCTCCCCATGGGAAAACCGTCCAGGAGTCCAAGTCTGGATAGAGGTACATATCTGACTCATTAATCCGAACAAACCCTTCGATAGAAGATCCATCAAACATAGCCTTGTTTGAAAGGACCTTTTCCAACTGTTCATCTGTCGCTGGAATTTCAACGTTTTTCATGGTCCCTAAGATATCTGAGAACATCAACCGAATAAAGGTTACATTTTTTTCTTTGACTTCGCGGCGAATATCTTCAACAGTAATTGACATGTGTGTCTCCTTATGAATAAAGCAATAAGCAAAAAGAATGATCAGCGTAACTGACCATATGACGATGAGGTCGTATGAAAGCGACTTTGCTGGAGAATGTCGCGGTGAAGAGCCTTTCGAACTTCCTTCTCGCTGACAACCTTGGCTGCTTGACGTTTAGCTTCTTTCTCAGCAATCCGTTTTTTAATTCCTGCGATATTGAGACCTTCCGACAGGTAATCCTTGATTTCCAACAGGCGATCCATATCGTTAAGAGAAAACATCCGACGGTTGCCTTCTGTTCGATCCGGAGTAATGAGTTGTTGATCTTCGTAATAGCGAATCTGACGAGCTGTTAAATCCGTCAATTTCATAACACTACCGATCGGAAAGACCGCTAACGTTCGTCTTAATTCCTTTTCTTTCATACAAGACCCCCTTTCTATTCTATTATAACGCAAAAAAAACCGATGTCAAGATTAAAATGTCACATAATCTCACATGGTTTTTTTTCTTTCTTTTATAAAGTCTCGAATCCGATCCACATCTGAATTGACTAAAATCGCAACGAAGACTCCGATAAAGGTTTCAAAGATGCGGGCAAAAACATATAGGAAAGTTTCTCCTGTCGGAATCGATAGAGTAATAATCAACATGGCTGAAACTCCACCGATGATTCCAGCTTTGTTGTTCATGGCGACATTGGTCATAATGGTTAACATGGTCGCAATGGGCACAAAAATCAGGGTTACCCAAAAAGCATTGTGGAAGAGGATCTTAATCATAAAGAACAGCAGCGCATAAAAACCACCGATGCTGTTACCCATCACGCGCGAAGCTCCGAAGTGAACACTCTTATCAAAATCTTCTCTCAAACTAAAGACAGCTGTCAGTGCCCCAATCTGCAAGCCTCGCCAGCCAAAGATACCAAAAATCAATAGAACCAGAAAAACGGCTATCCCTGTTTTGAAGGTTCGCATTCCCAATCGAAATTTGGAACGGTCAAATTTATGTCGTTTAAAGTAATCCATTGTCCCCTATCTTTCTATCTCTTTTATTCTAACATATTTCCAGAAAGGTTCAAGCAGGGAAATGAAGATCGACTAGCTTCCTTCTACTCTACAAAGTCATCTTAAAAACTTTCCTTAGGTGAGTACGGAGGTTAGGTGAAATTATCCAGTGGATGATTTCAGCAATCCAGGAAGTTCCATGACTTAGTTTCGGGTTTTTCTTGATTAATTTCAAAAATGAGATCACATTTTATTTCGATACAGAATCACTTATCTTATATAAAAATTCGTTTGTATACATTCTAAAAAAAAGCACCTTTCGGTGCTTCTTCTATGGTTCATGAGGAACCGTCTTATTTTTCAGTCAAGGCTGCAAGTCCTGGAAGAACTTTACCTTCGAGAAGCTCCATTGAAGCTCCACCACCAGTAGAGATCCATGAGAACTTGTCTGCGCGACCAAGGTTGATCGCTGCGGCAGCTGAGTCACCACCACCGATGATTGATTTAACACCTGGTTGTTTCACGATAGCGTCCATCACACCGATTGTACCAGCTTGGAAGTCAGGATTTTCAAATACACCCATTGGTCCGTTCCATACAACTGTTTTCGCACCAGTCAATGCTTCATCAAATTTAGCGATAGATTTTGGACCGATATCCAAACCAAGGAAACCTGGGTCTACTGCTTCACCTTCAGTGTCTTTCACTTCAGTGTAGTCAGCAAATGCGTTTGCTTCTTTTGAGTCAACTGGCAAGATCAATTTGCCGTTTGCTTTTTCAAGAAGAGCTTTCGCGACATCCAATTTGTCTTCTTCTACAAGTGAGTTACCGATTTCGATCCCTTGCGCTTTGTAGAATGTGTAAGTCATCCCACCACCGATAAGGACTTTATCAGCTTTTTCAAGCAAGTTTTCGATAACACCGATTTTGTCTGAAACTTTTGAACCACCAAGAATCGCCACGAATGGACGTTCTGGAGCTTCAACTGCTTCTTGGATGTAAGCAATTTCGTTTTCAAGAAGGAATCCAGCAACAGCTTTTTCAACGTTTGCTGAGATACCAACGTTAGATGCGTGCGCACGGTGAGCTGTACCGAATGCATCGTTTACGAAGATCCCATCTCCAAGTGATGCCCAGTATTTACCAAGTTCAGGATCGTTTTTAGATTCTTTCTTGCCGTCAACATCTTCATAACGAGTGTTTTCAACCAAGAGAACTTGTCCATCTTCAAGAGCGTTAATCGCTGCTTCCAATTCAGCACCACGAGTAACACCTGGGATAAATGTAACTTCTTGACCCAATTTAGCAGCCAAGTCAGCAGCTACAGGAGCAAGTGATTTTCCTTCTTTGTCTGCTTCTTCTTTTACACGTCCAAGGTGAGAGAAGAGGATTGCACGTCCACCTTGCTCAAGGATGTACTTGATTGTTGGAAGAGCAGCAGTGATACGGTTGTCGTTTGTGATCACGCCATCTTTTACAGGAACGTTGAAGTCAACACGAACGAGAACTTTTTTCCCTTTCAAGTCAACGTCTTTAACAGTCAATTTTGCCATTGGATATGACTCCTTCTATTTTTAATACATGATAATTATATCACAAAAGCTGTAAAAGAGGTAGAAAAATAGTGGATTTCTACCTCTTATTAGCAAGTCTAGGGTGATCCTCCTCTATTAGAATCCGCATCATAAAACCTCCCTTGTTTTTTACAAAGGAGGTTTACGATTCATCGTGACCTTTTCAGTCAGTATAATGACTCTTAAAAAGTTACTCTTCTTTCTTCTTACCAGCCAAGAGGAAGCCTCCAAGCGCTGCTAAAAGAACAGCTTCAGCTGCAAAAGTAGCTTCCAAACTTGCTGTTGTTGGCAACTTATCAGATGAAGTTGGGTGACTTTCCTCTTTGACCTCTTGACTTTCCCCTTCTTCTTGCGTCTGTTCTTGATGTTGACTTACTAATTGGTCAATCTTTTGATCCACGAGGCCCGCATGGCCTACTGATAAAGTCTTTTGCTCAGTTGGACTTGGCTGAACTGGTTTCTTAGGATTCTCACTTGGCTCTAGTGGCTGATTTGGCTGGATCGGTTGATCCGGTTTAGATGGTTCCTCTGGCTGAATCGGTTGATCTGGTAGGACTGGACTTGGTGTCTTATAGACAATCGCATAGTGGGTAAAGTGAGGGGCGGTAAAGATAACCACATCTCCCACTCGTTCAAATGCCAAGGATTGAGGAGCGTGTCCTTCAGGAAGATAGAGCACTTGTTCCACTTCTTTATCCTTATCCACAGGGATCTTCACAAGTGATGGGTGCTGCGTATCGACATTTTGGCCACTTGCATCGACTCCCTCGATATCAAAGATAGTCGCTTCTCGTCCCTTCAGTTCTTCTTTTTCTGTCTGATTGGCTTCAACTTTTGCGACTTTTAGTCCTTTGACAACGGTTGGCTCTAAGTTGGAGAATTGAACTTCGACTCCAGTCTCAGGGTCTACAAAGACAGCTGGCTTATCTTCTTTCAGGAGTGCAATCAAGGTCTCTAGACCTGTTTTTGCAGTCCCAAGCGCTTCAGGAGTCAAATCAGAAGAAGCTAAAAGCTCTTTATTTTTCTCAACCAGTGCCTGTAAAGCATCACCAGAAGGATGATTTGGCTTGCTTGCTAATAGAGCAGTCGCTTCCTCTGTCAGAGCAGAAAGAGCGTCTTTCTCTTTGACTAGATTAGCTTGTCCATCCAAGGCTTTCAAGAGAGCGGTCAATTGGTTCAACTGATCATTGACTTGATCTTGTGTGCTGGTATCATGCTCTTTCAAGACTTTTTCAGAAGCAGCCATTCCAGCCAACAAGGCTTCTTTGACTTCAGGAGTGGCAAATGTAAAGTCTACTTTGGCTTTTGCAGCTTCAGCTTCAGCCAATTTTTGCTTAAGGTATTCATCGTTGAGAGCTGGTTTTGGATTCACGAGGACATCAAAGCTTGTGCTAGCTCCTTTGTAATGGATGGTGATGGTTTGACGGCCTTCCTTGCTTGCATCAAAGCCAGTTACTTCCACCCCTTCATCGCTCAAGGCGTGCGTTTCAGTCGTTTCATCTTCAAAGACGACTGTAAAGCGTCCGCCTTCTTTTTCAAATGCTTCTCCGACGATATATTCTACCTTCGGTTTTTCTGTCAATTCAAGACCAGCAACTGCTTTTTCACCTGCTTCTTCTGCACTGACCACAAAAACAGTGAGAGTCTTATCCAATTTCTGACCAAGGTAAGAAACTTCTAGGTGTTGTTCTCCAAGCTTGCTACTGTCAAAGCCAAGAATCTCTACACCTGAGTTGGTGAGGTTGACTAGTTGATCTGCTTGGCCATCTTTATAATGAACACGGATTGTTGCTCCTTTCAAGGAAAGAGCATCCCCTTCCCGGTAAACCTTCTTAGCTAACCCTTCTTCTAATTGAACTCCACTAATTTCTTTATCATTTTTTGGAACTTCTATCGCTAGAACATTACTGATATCTTTACCAGGTTCTTGTGCACGATAGTAGAGAAGAGATGGGGTTGATTCAAAAGCCAGTGGTTTAAAGATCAGATTTCCAGCTTGATCGGCTGTCATGGTCGCAATTGGACTGGTCGCTTCTTTATCAGCATAAAGAGTTAGTGTGGTGTTGGCTGGAACATCTTTGAAGCCGACTTGGACAAAATGATTGCCTAAGTTTTGCGCTGCAGCATTTTTCATTGGGATGTTGACCGTTTCAGTATCCAGACTTTCATACATCTTCCAGTTGTAAATCCGGATGGCTTGCCATGGGGTTCCGTTATCTGCCGTAATGACATGAAGACGCCAATCTTGGGCCTTGATCGGATGGTCGAGTGTAATATCAGACACATGGGCTTTATTGCCACGAACTTCTTTAGCGAGCTTCCATTCACCCGCTTCATCCTTGTAGTAAAGGTCAAAGTCACGGGTATTCATCTTGCCATCATCGACAGACTCTCCGCCAGCACCTGCATGGTCCATGACCCAACGAACAATGGTCCGAGGTTGCGTCAAGCGAATATCGACAGTTCCATTCAATTGAGCCGAAGACCATTTATCCGAAAGACTGGTAATGGTACCATTCAACATCCCCTCGATGCCTTCACTACCATCTGCATCTGGGAAACTTGAACCGATGACTTTGGCTCCGATGACCACGTTTGGTGCTAGGGCTTTTGGAAGACTGGTATCTGATACTGTCATGCCCCAATCAAAGGCTACAGTACCTGCATCTGAACGTTGACCGTTCTTCCCAACAGCAACTACCTTGAGTTCCTGGGTGGTCCCTTCAGCACTTGCTGAACGACTAACTTTTGGAAGATAGACGGTTGTAGCAGAAGAACCTGTTAAGAGACGCCAGTTATCGCCATCTTTCTCATAGACTTCATAGTAATCTGCATCTGCAACTCCCTTAAAGTTTAGGACTGCTTCTGCTTCTTGCGCATTTTGCAGGCGTTTGCCTTTCACGGTTACTTCAGAAGGCGCAGCTGGTTTTTCTTGGTTCGACGTAATCGACAACTGACCGAGATTAAATTTGTAGTCTTTGACATCTGCATCATGGTCAAAGAAGAATTTAATCGCATAAATGGTCTTGCCAGCTAGGTCTCCCAAATCAAAGGTTTGAGTCGACCAATCTGCGCTTGGCGTCAATTCTTTCCATACATATTCGGAGTAGTCTTCTTTTGTAGCAGCTGCTACCCAAGCAGCTGCACCGACTCCACCCTTGTGAGAGACACTTAATTTTGTCGTTTCTGACACAGGAATCTTGGTCGAATAGAGCATGACATTCTGGCTACTATTAGCTTTCAAATCCCCTTCAAAGGTTAAAGAGTTCCCACCATTGTAGGCTTGATCAAAATCATAGCGCCCTTTCAATGGCGTACTATCTTCACTATGCTCCACCCACCAACGCCATGTTGGAAGGTAGCCAGAGACAGAACGGTAGTTCCATTCGCCTTCTTTAGAAATCTTGCCGTCTACGAACCAATGTTTGCCGTGGCCTGTATTAAAGGATGTATTAAAATCAGCACTTGTAATTGGAGTTTTATCCACTACTAGATTGGACATGCCGTACCAAGATTGGTCTGCTGGCTTCCCTTTAGTCGGATCCCCTTGGAAGCCTGTCCAGAAGAGATCTTCGTGAGTATGATAACCTTCTCCCGTTTTTCCTAGACCCGTAATGGTATCTGGCGCATAAAGACCAAGAGAAAGGCGCAACTTGCCATGTTCATCTAAAATCGCATTCCAGTCCACATTGGTCTTATAAGAGCCCCCTTTTTGGAGCTCCAGTCCTGCTAAAACATCATAAGGATTGCGCTGAATCCATTTGGCTGTGCTGATGGAATAATCGACTTCTGATTTGCCCCAGTTAAAGTTGGCAAAGAAGGTATCAACTGGATTTTCTCCATTTTCAGGTTGCATGAAATTGTAGTTGTACTCACCCAGTGCATTTTCGTGGTAGCGACCATATTCATAAGTCATGGCATCATACCAAGAGTACTTGATCGGATAGTTGAGGCTCTTCGCATACTCCTTAGTATAAAGAAGGAAATCTCTTAATTTTGGCCCCAAAGGCTCTACTAGGTTCCCTGTTGTTTCTTGGTTGATAAAGTAACCATCAAAGCCGTAATACTTAGCTAGTTCAACTAATTTTCGGGCAATCGGGAAGGTCTTTGACCCTTCGCTATCTTCTTTCAAGGTTTCTGCAAAGCGCTCTTGATCCTTGATGCTACTTGACCAGTTGTAGAAGAGAGTTCCATAAATAGGCACCCCATTTCTATGAGCAGCATCAATCACGTCTGCTGAAGGGACAAGTCCTTCCCAAAAGACCATAGAATCCAAATATTGCCAGTAGTCAAAAGCATAAGCCTTAAACTCTTCCCCACCGACGGAAGCATGATCCTTAGCCTTTGAGTTCATGTTAGAAAGGGCTTGGATCTTTGCATCTGGGTTGGCTTGCTCGTTGATTTGCTTCCCTTGAAAACGGCTAGCTAGGGGAACACTTGCTCGGTTCAAATCATCATCTACTCGTTTACCAGGTTCCCATTTCAACAAATCATCCCAAGTATCAAACTTGACCTCTTTCGGTCTTAATTGTTTTTCTTCATTGGTTGGTAAATCTTCCACTTTTTCTGCAGCTACTTTTGGTTGTTCCGTCGCTGAAACGACTGGAGTATCTGTCGTCGTCGGGCTAGCTTCTGTGCTAGCAGGACCAGCCTCTGTCGTAGCTGGAGTTGCCTCCTCAACTGGTTTTGCTGTTTCTGCAGTTGGCAAAGCAGCATCTGCAGTGTAGACTCCCGCTTCTCTGATCAAACGATTGACATCTTCCGTATTTGCTGTGGAAGCTTCTAAGGGTTGTTCATTAGTCGCATGCGTCTCATCTGCTGAGACTACCCCCGTTCCTAAAAATGCCAATCCAATCAATGCAGAACAAACTCCTACACTGAATTTTCGGATACTAAAACGTTGTTGTTTTTCAAATTGATGACCTTTCATCTTGACCTCCATCTTATTTTACTGATTTCCAATCTCCTAAAACACTCCTCCTTCACTCGCGTGCAATCGCTTACATTTTTTTGAATTGGAAATCTTCACTCAGATTTAGTTTACCCCTTTAAAGAGAGGTCTGTCAATTCATTTTAGCAAATCCTATAATAAGGTGAGGAGGAACTAAAAAAAGTACAAAAAAAGAGGAGGTTACCCTCCTCTCATCATACAGATGAATTATTTAGCAATTTTTGCGAAGTATTCAAGAGTACGAACAAGTTGTGCAGTGTAAGACATTTCGTTGTCATACCATGAAACAACTTTAACCAATTGTTTACCGTCAACGTCAAGAACTTTAGTTTGAGTTGCGTCAAACAATGAACCGTAAGCCATACCTACGATATCTGAAGATACGATTGGATCTTCTGTGTAACCGTATGATTCGTTAGCTGCTGCTTTCATAGCTGCATTTACTTCATCAACAGTAACGTTCTTTTCAAGAACTGCAACCAATTCAGTAACTGATCCAGTTGGAGTTGGAACACGTTGTGCAGATCCGTCCAATTTACCGTTCAATTCTGGGATTACAAGACCGATAGCTTTAGCAGCACCAGTTGAGTTAGGAACGATGTTAGCTGCACCAGCGCGAGCACGACGAAGGTCACCACCACGGTGTGGTCCGTCAAGGATCATTTGGTCACCAGTGTAAGCGTGGATAGTAGTCATCAATCCTTCTACAACACCGAAGTTATCTTGAAGAGCTTTAGCCATTGGAGCCAAGCAGTTTGTAGTACATGAAGCACCAGAGATAACTGTTTCAGTACCATCAAGAATGTCGTGGTTAGTGTTAAATACAACTGTTTTAACGTCATTTCCACCAGGAGCAGTGATAACAACTTTCTTAGCTCCACCTGGGTGCAAGTGTTTTTCAGCAGCTTCTTTCTTAGCAAAGAAACCAGTTGCTTCAAGAACGATTTCTACACCGTCGTTAGCCCAGTCGATTTGTTCTGGATCACGTTCAGCAGAAACTTTAACGAATTTACCGTTAACTTCGAATCCACCTTCTTTAACTTCCACAGTACCATCGAAACGACCTTGAGTTGTGTCATATTTCAACAAGTGTGCAAGCATAACTGGATCTGTAAGGTCGTTGATGCGAGTAACTTCAACACCTTCTACGTTTTGGATACGACGGAAAGCAAGACGACCGATACGACCGAAACCGTTAATACCAACTTTAACTACCATTCGTGATTTCCTCCTTATGAAAATCAAAAAATTTTTTATGTGAAAAGAGTAACTTGATAGGTTACAAATCATCTTTCAACAATATTATTATATACTTTCTTCCCCTAAAATGCAACTGATTTCATTAGGATTAGAAATATTACACAAACTTTCATATTCATTTTCACTAACTCTTATGAGGAAGGGGTCTTAAGTTCTTTTCGAAGATAAATTGCAAGAATAAGTGCAACATTTACTTGAACTCATCCTCTAGAGCTTCACAAGCAGTTCTGTAAGCTAAA
>NZ_JAHZQQ010000026.1 GCF_019930045.1 Streptococcus australis
CTAGTAAATGTGTTGCAACTCTACTATACAGGATTTATTCCTTTTTGTGTTTACACAACTTATTGTACACTACCTTTTAAGATTCTTCTTTTCCTTTTCTTCAGCAATGATAGTAGAAACTGTACTGCCGACAGACATGGCAATTGCTGTGGATAAGCAGAGGAACATTAAGTCAAGGCCTTTGTCTTCCCCTAAATTCATGAAATTTTTATAGAGAACTAGTAATCCGTAGGGCATCAACACTTGTACCAGTAAATTTTTATTTGCGATAATAGTTTGGTTTCTTAACCATACCAATGCTTTCATTCGATTAAACATTTAATTTTTCCCCCGTTAATCTTATAAAGATTTCTTCCAAAGTTGGCTCACATGAGTGGATAGAAATAAGATCATTTGTAGCTAATGTCGATAATTCTGAAAAATCAAAGATTCTTTCTTGGCGATTTTTATAAATAACTTTTATCCGTTTATTTGTGTTATATTTTTGAATGATATCTGCTGGGCTACCTTGTTCAATGAGTTTTCCTTTATTTAACAAGGCCAAATGATCACATAATAAAGTAGCTTCATTCATATCATGAGTGGTTAGAAAGATTGTGGCCCCACTTTCTTTTAACTGAACTAACAACTCATGAATCGATTTTGAAGTTGTTGGGTCCAAACCACTTGTTGGCTCATCCAAAAATAGAATTTTAGGTTGATTGATTAAAGCGCGAGCCAGTAACATCCGTTGTTTCATTCCAGTAGATAATTGTTCTGCTAGTATCTTTTTGCTAGCTAACAGTCCTACCTTATCAAGTAACTCATCTACTCTATTCAAATTAACGCCATAAAGCTTTGCATATAGAAGGAGATTTTTTTCTAAGGATAGTTTTTCATAGAATCCACTTTGGTCACTAACGATCCCAATTTTTTCTAAATCTGTCGGATGTAGATCCTGAGAATCTTTTCCTAACAATTGAGTAATTCCACTGTCTGGTAGTAGTTGCCCAGTAAGAATATTGATCATTGTTGTTTTTCCAGATCCGGATGGTCCCAGAAATCCGAAAATCTCTCCCTCTCTAATCTCAAAGTTAATAGAATTTAAGGCTCTCTTCCTGCCAAATGTTTTCACGATATTTTTTGCAACAACCATTGAAGTCATTCGTTTTCCTCGCTTTCTGTTAAATCAGTCATTTCAATTATTTCAATGCCTCCCGGTTTTTCATAGACCAATATCTCTTTTTCATTAGGAGCTAATAATAGAATTTTAAAAAGTATATGATTGACCATC
Source organism: Streptococcus australis (assembly GCF_019930045.1). GTDB lineage: Bacteria > Bacillota > Bacilli > Lactobacillales > Streptococcaceae > Streptococcus > Streptococcus australis_D. The sequence continues at coordinate 1,274 of NZ_JAHZQQ010000026.1, forward strand.
ACCTTACAGAGACGTCTTGTTTTTGATTGGTTTGTGATGGTAATCCTTTTTTGTTCGATAAAATGAGAAGATATCTCGTATGTTAAATCTTTATTCATAGATACATCATCCCATCACAAAATAGATTTAATGTGTTAGCAAATGTCATCAGATTTTTCCTTTCTTTGTGTGCTCTCTTTTGATGCTTCTATTGTAGTTCAAAGAAAACAAAAAGAACATGACATCTAGGTCAGGTTAGCTATTGGCTGGGTTATAGATAGAGTCAAGTCTGCTTACTTATAAGTCGAGTAGACAAAATAAAAAAAGAAGTTCGTAAACTTCTCTTTGCTTATATAGTTGATTCATTCCTACCTAAATCTCGTTCTTTCTCTTTGGTCAAGTTATTCACTAGAACCTGGTCATTCAGCATCTTAGCAAACTCAATGGCTTTATTATAGGACTGTTCTGCTTTATGATGATTTTTTTCTACTTCCAAATAATATTTAGCTTCAAAAGCATATATAGCAGGTTTATGTTGAAAATTATTTGTACTCTCAGTTATCTCGCGTAAAACTTTGGTATAAATTAAGTAATCCTCTGTTTTTACTTGTACTAAAATTCCTATCAATATTCTTTCAAGTATATAGATACGATCATTATCACTATAATCAATATATAATAAAACTTTTTTAGATAATTCTTCAAAATAAGTATTATCTTCTAAGCCAATAGCACAACATAGGAAATACAGATTGATTATTAGAAGATCATTATAACTATACTTTTTTTTCTTTAAAATTTGATGCAAATATTCCTCTAGCAATGTCAAACCATACGTAACATCTCGACTGCTAAAAACATCTAATTGAACTTGTAAAACTTCAACTAGTAGTTGTTCTTCTTCTGGTAGATGATCATAAAAATTCTCATATATTTCATCAAACATTTCTTCTAAAATGCCAATACGTTTTTCGTCACCATAACTATGAGCTCGTACTAATTTATTTTTTAATTCCAGATACCGCTTGGGTATTTCTATTTTGTCTACATCTATGATGTCCTCTATTGGACAATTTAATCTCTGAGATAAAAACATTAATTTAGAAAGAGATACTAATACTTGGCCGTTTTCAATACGAGCAAGTTGACGAATGGTTAATTCAGATTCATCTCCACAAACATCTGCTTGAGTCATATGTTGGTTCAGACGAGCTCCTCGAATATTGTTACCGATTTTCAATTTTAATGCGGCATCTTTATCTTCAATAGTCATACCTTACTCCTAGAATTAATATTTATCAGTATTATATCATAAAATAAGCTCTCTTTTTCAAGGATTTCTGTGTCATTTTTGCTAGGATCCAAATGAACTAACTGTTTAGAATCTTATATTTATGAGTTAGAGACTTTGAAGTGCTTGTTAAGGATTCTGCCATTCTGATAGTGTCTTCCCTCCCACATAGCTGAAAAATGCAACCGTATAGAAGAATGAAAAGGAAAATGTTCCAATCTTTGATAGACTAAGGAGGTAGCGTTACAAATACAAATTGGAGGAAATGAAATGACAGAATGTAGTCAAAAAGAATTGGCACAGATTGTAGGAGGAGGTGGTTCTCGCCCAAATGTGGTTCCAGGTCAGCCAGATAAGATTGAGATCGGTCGTCCTGGCTTTGTGAAGCGACCACCGCTCGCTCGTATTTAAGAAATGGTAAAGCTCTTGATAATGGTGTTTTGAAATCTAGATAGAAAGAATAGGAGAAAAAATGAAATTACATACAGAAACAGAATTGACGACAAATGAACTCGAACAAACAGTAGGAGGGGTGATTACTCCAATCAGAAGCCCTGAACTAACGTATGGTGGCGGTGGTTGGGGAACCCCTGGAATTTACCCGGGTTGGGGAAATCAAGGAATGTCGCCTTCAGGTGGCAGTTTTGGCTGGTTAATGCAAATTGGACCAGCATTTAGTCGAAAAAGAAAATAAGATAGAAAGGTGAATGCGATGAGAAAGACAGACAGACCGTTTCAACTGGCGACACTAGGGATTCTCTGCATCAATTTTGCGCTTTTTAACGTTGGGCTCCCAATGGATTTAGTGGGCCACCTATCGGATGACTCTTATTATGGCTTGCTCCTCTTGTTGATTGGATTGATTGGGGGGTTAGCTGTTACACTCTTGGTAAAGAGTCGTCGTTGGGACTTGTACGGGAAATTTACTTTTAAAGCTTCTTATTTTGCGGTTTTTGTGCTTGTTTTTCTTGCTCACTTTTTATGGGATATCTCTTCTGCTGCGGTATTTCCACCGACTAAGAATTCCATAGCCCTTGCAGAAGTATCTAGTGGTTTGTCAGGCTGGGCCTTGGTGTTGATACGTTATGTCTATGCCTGCTTGCTGGCTCCCATTGTGGAAGAGCTAGTTTTTCGTGATTTGGTCATGACGGCTTTGGCACCTTATCAGAAGTATAAGCTAGATATGCTTGTTTCGGCCTCCTTGTTCAGCCTCTCGCATGTCTGGCAGCATGGCTGGGATTTGCCGAGCTTTATCGTCTACTTGGTACCGGGCCTGCTATTTTGTGCGGTCTTACGTTATACCAAATCGATTTACTGGTCCATCTTACAGCATGCCTCTTGGAATAGCTTCCTTACCCTCGTATCCCTCCTGGTCAGTGGGGTTTAAGTAAGGGGAAGGAGTGGCAGAAGCTTTTATCCATCATCAAAGAAGCAGTCTCTACTGCTTTTTTGTATGGAATCAAAACTATTATTTTCATTAAGTTTTGAAATATTATATAGTTAAGCGTTTACATTTTTCTAAAAAGTGCTATAATTTATTATGATAGCAATAATTTTTTACAGAGGTGATCCATATGAAAAAAGGGAAGCTACTCTTAGCCACCGGCGCTCTACTTTTGTCTGTAAGCGCACTGGTAGCCTGCTCACAAGGAGGGAAATCTTCAAGTTCGGACAACCAGATCTTTAGTTATGTCTATACGCAAGATCCGGATACTTTGGATTATTCACTCTCTAACAAGAAGTCAACCTCAGAATTTACAGGAAATGCTGTAGATGGCTTATTAGAAGTTGACAAATACGGCAACTTAATCCCATCTCTTGCGAAGGATTGGACTGTTTCAAAAGATGGTCTGACCTATACCTATAAACTTCGTAAAGGGGTTAAATGGGTGACCGCTGAAGGGGAAGAATTCGGAGAAGTTAAGGCCCAAGATTTTGTGACGGGGCTTCAGCACGCAGCGGACAAGAAGTCTTCTGCTCTCTATCTCGTCCAACAATCCATTAAAGGGTTGGATGATTATGTCTCAGGGAAAACCAAAGACTTCTCAACGGTTGGTATCAAAGCCATTGATGACTATACGGTTCAATTCACCTTGAACCAACCAGAAAGTTTCTGGAATTCAAAAACGACCATGGGCATTTTGATGCCAGTCAATAAAGAATTCTTAGATTCTAAGGGTGATGACTACGGTCAAGGCACGAACCCTTCTAGTATTCTTTATTGTGGTCCTTATTTGATCAAATCCATCACATCTAAATCTGTTGTGACGCTTGAAAAGAATCCAACCTATTGGGATGCGGATAATGTGAAGATCACCAAGGTGAAACTGACCTATTATGATGGACAAGATTCAGAATCTTTGATCCGTGGTTTTGATAACGGAGACTTTACCGTTGCCCGTGTCTTCCCAAATGGTTCCAACTATAAGAGTGTAGAGAAGAAGCACAAGGATGATATTGTCTTCAGTGACCAAGGATCCTCTACTTATAACTTGTCCTTCAACATTGATCGTCAAGCTTATGAGATTACGACTAAAACTACGGATGTTCAAAAGAGCTCAACCAAGAAAGCAATCTTAAATAAAGACTTCCGTCAAGCCATTATGTTTGCCTTTAATCGCCGGTCCTATGTAGCGCAAGCCAACGGGGAAGCATCTGCAGACAAGGTCATTCGGAATACCTTTACTCCTCCTAACTTTGTCCAAATCGATGGCAAGGAATTTGGGGAAACTGTAGAGAAAAACCTAGAAGAATACAGTGATGAATGGAAAGGTGTCTCCGTCGAAGATGGAAAAGATACCCTTTACAATCCAACCAAGGCTAAGGAAGAGTTTGCCAAAGCTAAAGAAGCCCTTCAAGCCCAAGGGGTAGAATTTCCAATTCATTTGGACCTCCCTGTTTCATCAACCTATACAGAAGGAGTCAAGCAAGCTCAATCCTTTAAACAGTCGATTGAATCCACTCTAGGAGCAGAAAATGTAGTCATCGACTTGAATATGATTTCTGAGGATGATCTTCAACGAGTGACCTACTTTGCTGAAAATGCCTCTCAACAAGACTGGGATTTGAATAACAACTTAGGTTGGGGACCAGACTATACCGACCCATCTTCTTACTTGGACATCACAAGCTCTAAGACGGGTGAAAATGCAAATTCTTACTTCGGATTTGATGCTGGTACTAATAACGCAGCTGCTAAAGAAGCTGGTTTTGATGAATACGATCAATTGATCGAAGACGCGCACAATGAAACAAAAGATGTCAATGACCGCTATAAAAAATATGCTAAAGCTCAGGCTTGGTTGACAGATAGTGCCCTCTTGATCCCAATTCATTCAGATGGAGCTTCTCCAGGTGTGCGTAAGACAGTTCCATACACAGCTGCCTTTGCTTGGACAGGACACAAGGGTCAAACCTTCAACTACAAGTACTTGGAATTGCAAGACAAAGTCTTGACAACCAAGGAGTACGATGAAGCGCGTGAAAACTGGAAGAAAGAAAAAGAAGAATCCAATAAGAAAGCTCAAAAAGAACTAGAAAGTCACGTAGAAGACTAGGAGCTTTAAGAGCGATTGTATACTGAACAGGGAAGAGAGTGGGACGGAAATCGGTCATTCGTTAGACTTCGATTTCGTCGTCCCACCTCCGCAAAGTTGAGTAGGGCTGTAAAAGCTGATGAAATCAGCCTAGTAGAGCCCACTCAACCACTGCGTCTTGCTCAACAATCCAAAGACAATTGAGAGGCTAGGACTTTTGTCCCAGCCTCTTTTTGGTGGATAGAACCTTTAAAAATCCCCTAAAAATGGTATAATAGGAGCATCACGAAAATTGGAGAGACAGCATGAGTTTTTACAATCATAAAGAAATCGAGCCTAAGTGGCAAAAATACTGGGCTGACCATCACACCTTTAAGACAGGAACAGACGCCTCAAAACCTAAGTTTTACGCACTCGACATGTTCCCTTACCCATCTGGAGCGGGTCTTCACGTAGGACACCCAGAAGGCTACACAGCGACGGATATCCTCAGCCGTTTCAAACGCGCCCAAGGCTACAACGTCCTTCACCCAATGGGCTGGGATGCCTTTGGTTTGCCTGCTGAGCAATATGCTATGGATACAGGGAATGACCCAGCAGAATTCACAGCGGAAAACATCGCCAACTTCAAACGCCAAATCAATGCGCTTGGATTCTCTTACGACTGGGACCGTGAAGTCAATACGACAGATCCGAACTACTACAAGTGGACGCAATGGATTTTCACGAAGCTTTACGAAAAAGGTTTGGCTTATGAAGCTGAAGTGCCAGTAAACTGGGTTGAAGAATTGGGAACAGCTATCGCCAACGAAGAAGTCCTTCCTGACGGAACCTCTGAGCGTGGTGGTTATCCAGTTGTCCGCAAACCAATGCGCCAATGGATGCTCAAAATCACTGCCTATGCGGAACGCTTGCTGACTGACTTGGATGAGCTTGACTGGCCAGAGTCTATCAAGGATATGCAACGTAACTGGATTGGGAAATCAACTGGTGCTAACGTAACTTTCAAAGTAAAAGGGACAGACAAGGAATTCACCGTCTTTACGACTCGTCCTGATACCCTTTTTGGTGCGACCTTCACAGTCTTGGCTCCTGAGCATGACTTGGTTGACGCTATTACAAGCCCAGAGCAGGCTCAAGCTGTGGCTGACTACAAACACCAAGCTAGCCTTAAATCAGACTTGGCTCGTACAGACCTTGCCAAGGAAAAAACAGGGGTTTGGACTGGTGCTTATGCCATCAACCCTGTCAATGGCAAAGAAATCCCAATCTGGATTGCCGACTATGTTCTTGCTAGCTACGGTACAGGTGCTGTTATGGCCGTACCTGCCCATGATGAGCGTGACTGGGAATTTGCTAAACAATTCGGCCTACCAATCGTAGAAGTCTTGGAAGGTGGAAACGTAGCAGAAGCTGCCTACACAGAAGATGGCCTTCACGTCAACTCAGACTTCTTGAACGGTCTTAACAAAGAAGAAGCGATTGCCAAAATTGTGGCTTGGTTGGAAGAAAAAGGCTGTGGCCAAGAGAAGGTGACTTACCGTCTCCGCGACTGGCTCTTTAGCCGTCAACGTTACTGGGGTGAACCAATCCCAATCATTCATTGGGAAGATGGGACATCAACAGCTGTTCCAGAAAGTGAATTGCCACTTGTACTGCCAGTCACCAAGGACATCCGCCCTTCAGGTACTGGTGAAAGCCCATTGGCTAACTTGACCGACTGGCTGGAAGTGACTCGTGAAGATGGTGTCAAAGGTCGTCGTGAAACCAACACCATGCCACAATGGGCTGGTTCAAGCTGGTACTACCTTCGTTACATTGATCCACATAATACAGAGAAATTGGCTGATGAGGACCTCCTCAAACAATGGCTACCAGTAGATATTTACGTGGGTGGTGCAGAACACGCCGTTCTCCACTTACTTTACGCTCGTTTCTGGCATAAATTCCTCTATGATATCGGTGTTGTTCCAACCAAAGAACCATTCCAAAAACTCTTTAACCAAGGTATGATTTTGGGAACAAGCTACCGTGACCACCGTGGTGCTCTTGTAGCGACTGACAAGGTTGAAAAACGTGACGGCTCCTTCTTCCATGTGGAAACAGGGGAAGAGTTGGAGCAAGCACCAGCTAAGATGTCTAAATCTCTCAAGAACGTGGTTAATCCAGATGATGTGGTGGAACAATATGGTGCGGATACCCTTCGTGTCTATGAAATGTTCATGGGGCCACTTGATGCTTCCATCGCTTGGTCTGAAGAAGGCTTGGAAGGAAGCCGTAAATTCCTCGATCGTGTGTACCGTTTGATCACAACCAAGGAAATCGTTGCGGACAACAATGGTGCTCTTGACAAGGTTTATAACGAAACCGTTAAAGCTGTCACAGAGCAAATCGAGTCGATGAAGTTCAACACAGCCATTGCCCAGCTCATGGTCTTTGTCAACGCGGCCAACAAGGAAGACAAACTCTATGTGGATTATGCCAAAGGCTTTATCCAATTGATTGCCCCATTTGCGCCTCACTTGGCAGAAGAACTCTGGCAAACAGTGGCAGCAACAGGTGAGTCTATCTCTTACGTAGCTTGGCCAACATGGGACGAAAGCAAATTGGTTGAAGACGAAATCGAAATCGTCGTTCAAATCAAAGGTAAAGTCCGTGCTAAACTCATGGTCGCAAAAGACCTTTCACGCGAAGAATTGCAAGAAGTCGCTCTAGCTGACGAAAAAGTCAAGGCCGAGATCGACGGCAAAGATATTGTGAAGGTGATTAGTGTACCAAATAAATTAGTTAATATTGTTGTAAAATAACCAATAAAAAAACAGTTGAAAATTATTTCAACTGTTTTTCTATCTTAATGACGTCGAGCTAAGTCAGCTCCGAATTTATATCCCGCATTAAAGACGGATACAAAAAAGTTTGCAACTCCTGAAATCGCAACGATTTCAGCTAGGGCAACACCGCCCTTGGTGTTTTCTAATTCTTCAGTTGTTAAAAGTTGTAAATTGTTCATTGCTTTTCTCCTTTCTGATTCCCCGATATGCAATGATGAGGATCCAAATAACAAGAATCCCAGAAAGTAAATCACTCACTCCATAAGTTTCAAATGGGAGTGTGAGATAGTGAAGGTCGTGTAATATTTGTAGAACTACTAAAAAGATTCTAGAAAAAAGTAAAGTAGATATCGTGATGATATGGAATATGCGTCTTTTTTTCATCGTTCTTACCTATGGACGGTTAGCTAGATACCCTAGTCCTGCTCCAGCAGCAAAAACGAGTCCAATACTACTGACAGCAGTTGCAGCAATTTTCCATGTAGCTACTCCTGCAATGACAGCTGGGATAAATCCACCTTGAATAGAGGCTAGTTCATGATCTGATAGGATGTCATCAGAATGAATAGAAATTGTGTTCATCTATTTTCTCCTTTCTTTGAAGAAAAATGTTTCTTCACCTGTATTATTCGTAAAAATTCTAGAAAATCTCTTATTATTTTCAAAATTATGAAAAAAGTTGAAAGTCACCTTTGGAGTGTGATAAAATAAGGAACTATATTAGCTATGAAGAGATTGGAGAATGAGCGATGAAGAAACCAGTGATTGGGATTACGGGAAACCAGCGCCCTTTCCGAGAAGAGGATGGAATGTACCTCAGTTATACACCGACAGGCTTTGTTCAGGGGGTTCAAGAAGCAGGAGGTATCCCTCTGATCCTTCCGATTGGAGACCCAGCAACGGCTGAGCACTATATTTCCTTGATTGACAAGCTGATCATCACAGGTGGTCAGCATGTCTCCCCTCAGTTTTATGGAGCAGAAAAGGAAATTGTCAGTGATGATTACTTGCTTGAGCGTGACCTTTTTGAGTTGGCCTTGATCAAGGAAGCAGTAGCTGCTAAGAAGCCTATCTTTACGGTTTGCCGAGGCATGCAGCTCTACAATGTAGCCATGGGCGGGACACTTTACCAAGATATCGACCACCACTGGCAAGAAAATCCTGCCAGTGAAGCTAGTCATTCAATCGAAACAGTTGAAGGGACTGTTTTGCGGGATTTGTTCGGAGAAGTTGGTCAGATCAATTCCTACCACCATCAAGCGATCAAGGATCTAGCTCCTCATCTAGAAGTGATTGCTGTTAGCCCTGAAGATCAGATCATCGAAGCGGTGCAATCATCCCACGGGACAGCCTTTCTCGGGGTTCAGTGGCATCCAGAACTGCGTTATCAGATAAGTGAAGGAGACAAGGCTCTCTTTGACTATGTCGTTAATCAACTATAATGAAAACAAAACACGTTAGAAATCGGGTCTTCTGATAGCTAGCGTGTTTTTTCTATAATCTGCGTAAAAATGACTGAAAATAGTCACTAGGAAGAGAGCTGAAAGGGAGTATAATAGAGAGGAAGACAATGAGAGAGGATAAACACATGATCAACTTTCCACAAGATTTTTTATGGGGGACTTCGACATCTGGTCCTCAGACAGAAGGGCGCTTTGCCGGAGATGGCAAGGGGGACAACCTTTGGGACTACTGGTACCAGGTAGAGCCTCATCGCTTTCGCTTCCAAGAAGGACCCGGTTTAACTTCTACCTTTTATGAAAATTGGGAAGAAGACATTGAGCTTCTAGTCGAGACCGGGCATACTGCTTTTCGGACTTCTATCCAATGGTCTCGGATTTTCCCTAAAGGACGTGGAGAAGTCAATCCAGTAGGAGTGGCTTTTTACCGCCAAGTATTTGAACGCATCAAGTCCAAAGGCATTCATTTGATGGTCAATCTTTATCACTTTGACCTTCCTTTTGCCTTGCAAGAAGAAGGAGATGGCTGGGAAAATAAGGAGACGGTCTACGCCTATCGCGACTATGCTCGTTTCTGCTTTGAAACCTATGGGGACTTGGTCGATCAGTGGATCACTTTTAATGAACCCATTGTTCCTGTAGAGTTTGGTTACTTTTATGATGCCCATTACCCACATAAGGTAGATGCGGCTGCAGCGGTCAAAGTTGCCTACCATACTCAGTTGGCAAGTAGCCTTGCTGTTCAGGTCTGTCATGAGGTGGATCCAAACTATCGAATCGGAGTGGTCTTGAACTTGACGCCAGCCTATCCTCGGAGTCAGCATCCAGCAGATGTCAAGGCGGCACGGATCGCTGAACTCTTCCAAGCCAAGTCTTTTCTCGATCCGTCTGTGCTAGGGACTTACCCACCAGAGTTGGTAGAGATTTTGCGGGAGCGTGCTCTTTTGCCAGAAGTGGATCCAAGTGACTTAGAGCTGATCAAAGAACATACAGTTGACTTCTTAGGGGTCAACTATTACCAGCCAATGCGGGTCTCTGCGCCTCGTTATGCGCCAAACCCAGAGTCTCCTATGCTGGTTGAACAATTCTACGAACCCTATGTCATGCCAGGAAGAAAGATCAATCCACATAGAGGCTGGGAAATCTATGAGCAGGGCTTGTATGATATTGCTCAAAATATCAAGGAAAATTACGGCAACATCGAGTGGCTCCTAACAGAGAATGGAATGGGAGTTGAAGGGGAAGAAAAATTCCGCCAAAACGGGGAAATCCAAGATGACTACCGGATTGACTTCGTCAAAGACCACCTGCGTGAATTGCACCGAGCTATCCAAGATGGGGCCAACTGTAAGGGCTACCTTATGTGGACCTTTATCGACTGCTGGTCTTGGCTCAATGGCTATAAAAACCGCTACGGCCTTGTCGAATTAGACCTAGCCACTCAAGAAAGACGCCTGAAAAAATCCGGTCATTGGTTCCGTGAATTGAGCCAGCAGAATGGATTTGAAGAGTAAGTTTTTGAGGATTCTGTTATCTAAGTACGATAGGCCCGTTCATTTCAGTAAATGACTGACTAGTTTTATTTTCGGAAGTGTGGAACTCCATCAGATGCAGATGTTTCTGACGGCATTCTTCATTTCCGATTTTTCATTTAGTGCTGGAAAAGGTTAAAAAACCTTCAACTTCAATATGTGCTATAATGAAATCAGAAGAAAAGGAAGCTTGTATGATGGATTTTAAAACAGAACTAGGACAAAAAGTACAAACTCTACGTGAAAGTAAGGGATTAAGTAGACAAGCAATCTGTGGTATTGAGGACCTATTAACGACGCGCCAACTCCAGCGAATTGAAAAGGGTCAGTCTTTGCCAACGATTGCAACAGCGAAGTATATTGCTGAACAACTAGGTGTTTCTTTGGATGCTTTGACAAATCAAACTAGTTTGGAATTGCCTGCAGAATATCTGAACCTGAAATATCAACTACGAACTTTATACCATTATGGAGATCAAGATCGTCTTCATCGGCATGAAGAAATTATTGAGGATATTTACGAAAACTATTTTGATAATCTACCAGAGGAAGAAAAACTGTCTGTCCAGGTCGCCCAAGCTACGGTTGATATGATTGGATCCAAAAATCCTTCTTTTGATCAAGGTTTATTAGATGAGTATCTGGGGCAAGCCATGAAGAAAAAAGAGTTAAGTCTCAACGATGTGGAAATAATTAAATTACGCTTGCTCTCTTTGGCTTTGGGAGTCTTTGATCAAGAAGAATTTATACACTTAGTGGAGAAGATTATACTTGCGATAGATTATTTCCCCTTATCAGAGTTGGAAATGCTACAAAATACGCTCATCTCAGCTGCAGGCGTGTTAGCCCATTATGGGATATATGAGATGTTGCCTGACATTGTTAAAGCCTTAAATGATATTATGACAAAGAGACATGATTTTCAGGATAATATTTTTGTTTATGCTTTAAATTGGAAAGTTGCTTTATTTATAGAAGATGATCTAGAAAAAGCAAAAAATGATTATCAAAAAGTATGCTTGATGGCAGACTTATTATCTGAGAATTTAGTGAAGAGAAACATGCAAGAAGAATGGAAAGAGGACCTTGAGAAAAAGGGTCTAACATACACTGAGGTATAGAGAAGTATTTATCCTTTCGTCTGTTGTTCTTGAAAAATATAAAATGAACATTGAGAGAGTGGGACAGAAATCGGTAATTCGTTAGAATTCGATTTCGTCGTTCCACCTCCGCACAGTTGAGTAGGGCTGTAAAAGCTGATAAAATCAGCGTAGTAGAGCCCACTCAACCACTGCGTCTTGCTCGATAATCCAAAGACAATTGAGAGGCTAGGACTTTTGTCCCAGCTTTTTTTGGTGAAATTGATGATTAGACAGGACATGAATGTCCTCACGTTAGAGGATAGAAAATAGGTATACTGAGATTACAAGGAAAGAAAAAAGGATCTTGGTGTCAGAAAATGGAAATTAGATTACACAATGTAAAGAAAAGCTATGGTTCCTTTGAGGCTTTGAAAGGAATTGATTTAGTTCTTGAGGAAGGTAAATTTTATGGACTCCTTGGACCAAATGGAGCTGGAAAAACAACGCTTTTTAATTTATTAATTAAAAATTTTAAGCCAAGTTCAGGAGAAATTTCTTGGGACGTAAATGGAAAAAAATATCAACTAAAGATTTTTATCGACATATCGGTATTGTATTTCAAAGTAATCGTTTAGATGATAACTTAACGGTAGAGGAAAACTTGATTTCTCGAGGAGCCTTGTATGGATTATCAAAATCACAAGTACAAAAGCGTATTACAGATTTGCAATCCTATTTGGATGTTGCCACTCTTAAAAAGAAAAAATATGGCAGTTTATCAGGGGGCCAAAAACGGAAAGTAGATATTGCCAGAGCTTTATTGCCACAACCGTCTTTGCTGTTGCTAGATGAGCCAACAACTGGTTTAGATCCACAATCTCGTCATGATTTATGGGATGCAATTAATCAGTTGAATAAGAAAGATAATATGACAGTCGTTCTTATTACACATTATTTAGAAGAGATGGCTGCTTGTGATATCTTAAATGTCTTAATTGAAGGGAACCTGTATTATTCAGGAGATATTGCTAATTTTATTGAAAAGCATTCAACCACTAACTTGAATGTCACTTTAAAACCTGGTCAATCAGTAAAATCGTTATCTGTATCTAAATTTGTAAATAAGTGTCAAGTTCTTTCTGAGGAAAAAGTTGTATTTAAGAATGTTTCAGTTGAAGAGATGATGGAAATTATTGCAGAAAATCAAGGAAAATCAATTATTGAAACATTTAATGTAGAATATTCAAATTTAGAAGCAGCTTATTTGAACTTACTAAAATCTAAAGGAGGAGAAGGGAATGCTTGAATTAATTTCTAGAAATCGGAAAGTCTATACACGAGATCGATTAGCTTTCGCTATGTCCTTCTTATCAGTCATCATCTTAATCTTGGTTTATCAAGTCTTTTTAGGACAAATTCAGATTGATGCCATCAAGGAGGCTTTGAATAGTGATACCGCCTCTACGGATACCATTCAGATGGTCAATTATTGGCTAATCTCAGGTTTAACGACCATTATCTCAATGACCAGTACTCTTGGTGCATTTGGAGTAATGGTTTCGGATAGAGAAAAGAAGTTGAGCGAGGATTTTAAAGTCAGCCCAGTTTCTAACTTTAAAATTGAACTATCGTATGCGATCTTTGCGATTTTATTTGGGATTATTATGACCATGTTCTCTTGTATCTTTGCAATTGGTATTTTCAATGGATTCAGTTCTCTTCTTGACTTTTCAACGACGGACTACTTATCTATTTTGGGAATTGTCTCAATGGGAACTGTACTAGCTGCAACAATTATTCTTCCAATTTTAGCTTTTATTCGAACCAGTTCAGCATTTACAACTTTGAGTACAATTGTTGGAACCTTTATTGGATTCATTTCAGGTGTTTATCTTTCTATTGGTTCTGTAGGAGAAAGCTTGCAACAGGTCATGACCTGGTTCCCTTTGACACAGGTGAATGCACTACTAAAACAAATTTTAATGAAAGATGCAATTAGTAAAGTCTTCGATCATGCACCGTCTACAGTAATTACGAACTACAAAGAGTCTTATGGTGTAATCTTGCAGAATCCTAGTGGTGAACATTTATCGAATCAGTTCATGTTTGCCTATATTTCTATTATGATAGTTGTTTTGCTAGGAGTTCATTTTATGATTAAGAAGGTAAAAAAATGAAGTGAAGCTTATACAATTATTGGATAGGAATTTAGATAAGTTGGAATCAATGACGATCTTAAAATAAGCCAATCATCCTAACCTATCAACCAAGATGTTGATAGGTTTTTTCTTATGCCTTCCTTAACTAGACCAATTTCTGGGATTTTAAAGGTTGACAAACAGAAAAAAGCATTGTATACTGACTCCGCTGATGATTTTTCTATCGAATCAGACTAGACCAATTTTATAAATTGGCTAAGAAAATAAGGGAACTCAAGTATGGATACCTATTTTCTTTCATTTTTATAGAAGGAGAAAGCACAGCTTGTCTGTGTCGTAAAAACTATGTGTGGAATTGTTGGTGTTGTTGGAAATACAAATGCAACGGATATTTTGATTCAAGGGCTTGAAAAGCTCGAATACCGTGGTTATGATTCTGCGGGGATTTTTGTCCTAGGTGGCGCTGAAAGCCATTTGGTGAAGGCGGTTGGTCGTATTGCAGAATTGTCTGCCAAGACAGCTGGTGTTGAGGGGACAACTGGGATTGGACATACTCGTTGGGCCACTCACGGAAAACCAACAGAAGACAATGCTCACCCACATCGCTCTGAGACAGGACGCTTTGTCTTGGTCCACAATGGGGTGATTGAAAACTACCTTGAAATCAAGGAAGAATACCTTGCGGGACACCACTTCAAGGGACAAACGGATACTGAAATCGCAGTGCACTTGATTGGAAAATTTGCGGAAGAAGAGGGCTTGTCAGTACTTGAAGCTTTCAAAAAAGCCCTTCACATCATCCGTGGATCTTATGCCTTTGCCTTGATTGACTCTGAAAATCCAGATGTCATCTACGTGGCCAAGAACAAATCACCACTTTTGATTGGTCTTGGAGAAGGCTATAACATGGTCTGCTCAGATGCTATGGCCATGATTCGTGAAACCAACCAATATATGGAGATCCATGACCAAGAGTTGGTAATTGTGAAAGCTGATAGCGTTGAAGTGCAAGACTACGATGGCAACAGCCGTGAGCGTGCTAGCTACACTGCTGAACTTGACTTGTCAGATATCGGTAAGGGAACTTACCCTTACTACATGCTCAAAGAAATTGATGAGCAACCAACGGTGATGCGTAAGCTCATTCAAGCCTACACAGATGAGGCTGGTCAAGTAGTGGTAGACCCAGCCATCATCAAGGCTGTTCAAGACGCTGACCGCATCTACATCCTTGCAGCTGGAACATCTTACCACGCAGGATTTGCTTCTAAGAAGATGTTGGAAGAATTGACTGATACACCAGTTGAACTGGGCATCTCCTCTGAGTGGGGATATGGTATGCCACTACTTAGCAAGAAACCACTCTTCATCTTTATCAGCCAATCTGGTGAAACAGCTGATAGCCGTCAGGTTTTGGTTAAGGCAAATGAAATGGGGATTCCAAGCTTGACAGTGACAAATGTGCCAGGATCAACTCTGTCACGTGAAGCTAACCATACTATGTTGCTTCATGCAGGTCCTGAAATTGCCGTAGCATCAACTAAGGCTTATACAGCCCAAATCGCAGCCCTTGCTTTCCTTGCAAAAGCAGTCGGTGAAGCAAATGGCAATGAAAAAGCCAAGGCTTTTGACTTGGTTCATGAATTGTCTATCGTAGCTCAGTCTATCGAATCAACCCTTTCAGAGAAAGAACTGATTGAAAATAAGGTTCGTGATCTTCTTGAAACAACACGCAACGCCTTTTACATCGGACGTGGTCAAGATTACTATGTAGCCATGGAAGCCAGTCTCAAGCTCAAAGAGATTTCTTACATCCAATGTGAAGGTTTTGCGGCTGGAGAGCTCAAGCACGGAACCATTGCCTTGATTGAGGATGGAACACCTGTTTTGGCCCTCTTGTCTGACCCAATTCTTGCCAACCACACTCGCGGAAATATCCAAGAAGTGGCAGCGCGTGGAGCTAAGGTCCTTACTATCGCTGAGGAAAATGTTGCCAAAGATACCGATGATATTGTTCTTACAACGGTCCACCCTTACCTCTCACCAATCTCAATGGTGGTACCAACCCAATTGATCGCTTACTTTGCAACCCTCCACCGTGGACTCGATGTAGACAAGCCACGGAACCTTGCTAAATCCGTAACAGTAGAATAATCTAAGAAAGTCTAGTTCATCTAGACTTTTTTTAATAAGCAAATTCGTTGCGATTATAACTAATTAGTGATAAAATTCCAAAATAACTAATAATGAAACGAGGAAATCAGTATGGTAGAATTAGGAATTTCAACATTTGGTGAAACAACAGCCTTAAATGGGACTGGACAAGTATACAATCATGATGAACGAATCCGTCAGTTGGTAGCAGAAATTGAGGTGGCTGACAAGGTTGGTTTGGATGTGTACGGAATTGGGGAGCATCATCGGGAGGACTTTGCGGTATCGGCGCCAGAGATTGTTCTTGCAGCTGGTGCGGTGAATACCAAGAAGATTCGTTTGACCAGTGCTGTCAGCATCCTCTCGAGTATGGATCCCATCCGTTTGTTCCAACAATATGCGACCATTGATGCCCTTTCAAATGGACGTGCAGAGATTATGGCTGGGCGTGGCTCATTCACCGAGTCCTTCCCACTGTTTGGTTATGACTTGAAAGACTATGAAGCTCTCTTTGATGAAAAGTTGGACCTGCTCCAGTTGGCAAATGAAAGCACCAAAGTGAACTGGCGTGGAGAATTGACCCAAAGCATTGCTGGAAAAGAAGTCTATCCACGTCCAGTTCAGTAAAAATTGCCCTTGTGGGTAGCGACGGGAGGGAACGTCGAATCAACCATCAAGATTGCCCGTGCTGGTTTGCCGATTGTCTATGCGATTATCGGTGGCAATCCTCGCTATTTTAAAAAGTTGATTCAAGCTTATCGTGAGATTGGAAGCGAAGCGGGTCATGCTGACAAAGACTTGAAAGTGGGAGCCCATTCTTGGGGGTGGATTACTGAAGATGGCGAGCAGGCAGTGAAAGATTATTTCCATCCGACCAAGCAAGTGGTAGATGCGATTTCGAAAGACCGTCCGCACTGGCAGGAATTGCGTTATGAGCAATATCTTGAGCAAGTGGGGTCAAATGGCGCTATGTTTGTGGGAAATCCGGACCAGGTAGCAGAAAAGTTGATCCGTATGATTGAGGATTTAGGATTGGACCGCTTTATGTTGCACCTACCACTTGGTTCTATGCCACATGATCAAGTTCTTCGAGCTATTGAACTTTTTGGAACGCAAGTCGCACCAAAAGTGCGTGCTTACTTTGCCATGAAAGAAGGGTTATAAAAACCCATGAAAGCAGGAGCTCCATGGGCTATTTGTTTGATGGTGGTAAGACATACTCTTGGATAGCTTGTGCTACACCGTGTTCTTGGTTGCTGGTAGTGACAACTTGAGCTTCCTTCCGGACAGCTTCAGGAGCATTTCCCATGGCAACTCCAAGTCCAGCCAGACGAATCATGGGGAGGTCGTTGAAGTGGTCTCCGATGGTCATGACCTGTTCCAAAGGGACCTGGTAATAAGCAGCCAGTTCAAGGACAGCATCTCTTTTTGAGACGGACTTGGCGGTGACTTCTAGGTAGTTTTCCTTTGAAAGGTAAAAGGCAGTCTGCGGAAATTCTTGTGGATCCAGCTTTTGATAGAGTTCTTGAATGTTTTGAGTCTCGCCGATCAAGAGCAATTTGTGTAGATGGAGAGCATCGTCAGAGAGGGTCTGAGAAAGTGGCTGAATCTGTGGCGTCTCACCAGTAATCGAAGCCTCAACTTGGGTCCACTGATCCTCTCTGGAGTTAAACCAGTCTGACCCACTATAACAATTAATCGAAATGCTGGGATCTAGTTCTTCCACACGATGGAGGAAGGTGCGAATCTCATCTTTGTTCAGGCTGTGTTCAAATAGAACCTCTTCTCCCTTGACGATGAGAGCTCCATTGTAGCAAGCGATCGGTTCCTGATGGACGCCCAATCTTCTTGCGATAGGAGCAATCCCGATAGGAGAACGAGCCGATGCCAAGATAAAAGGAATCTTTTTTTCTTGGAGCTGGGGAATGAGTTTGATAAGGGCGGAATCGACCTGATGCTGCGGATCCAGAATAGTTCCGTCAATATCACTGACAATTAAACGAATGGAAGACATAGGCACCTCCTTTTTCTTTAGTATACCATATTTTAGGAGAATGAAAAGGAGGGGTATAGTTGTTTCTTATAACGGGGTCAAGTAATTTTCAAAGTAGGTCCCTTTCTTCAAAAATAAAATAATAGATTAGAATGCGCGCAAGGCTTTATTTTCAAGGGCTTGCGCTTTTTTTGATACCTGCCTCAATAAAGAAATTTTAAGGCCTTGATAGGGAAAATATATTAGTCAGCTACTTTTCGAGGTGATATCATGGTTACAAATTTCAGAAGGGCAGCAATCAGTCTTCCTTTTGGAGAAGAGATTGAGGAGGTTTCACGGTATGAGTAAAAAAGAATTGGTTCTTCGTGCCATTCGAGGCGAAGCAGTAGAGCGAATCCCTGTAGGATTTTGGCTCCATTATGTGACCCAAGAAGAAAAAGAATTGGGTCTCGATAATCCGGCTGTACTTGAAAAAAGTATCAAAGGACACCAACACTATGTTGAAGAAATTTCACCTGATTTTGTCAAGATCATGAGCGATGGTTTCTTCCGCTATCCGAGTGCTCTTTATTCGAGAGAGGTCACATTGATCCAAGAATTGAAGGATATTCAGCCTATCGGGGAGCATCATCCTTGGATTGAAAAACAAATTGAAGTGGTCAAGGAAATTCGTTCTCATTTCCATGAAGAGATTGCTTCTTTCTACAACATCTTCTCGCCCATTTCTTATTTGAAACGCTGGTTTCGGACGGATCAATCCCGTGGAGACCAAGTGATTGCGGACTTTATCAAGGAAGATCCAGAAACCTTGGTCCATGTCCTTGATGTCATTGCAGGAGATATCGCTATTCTTAGTCGCCGCTTGATCCAAGAAGCAGGAGTGGAAGGGATTTACTTCTCAACTCAGCAGATCCAAGATGAGCGCGTGACAGATGAAGAATACCGCAAGATCATTGAGCCTAGCAGCATCGCTGTCCTAGAAGCGGCCAATGAAGCGGGTGGCATCAATATCCTTCATATCTGTGGCTTTGAAGGAGCTAGCAATGAAGTGGAACTCTTCAAGGATTACCCAGCTCAGGTTATTAACTGGGCGACCCATCATGAAGGGCTCAGCTTAGCAGAAGGGCGCAAGCTCTTTGGCAATCGCGCCGTCTTGGGTGGCTTTGTCAATGGTAAGAAAGGCTTGCTTTACCAAGGGGAACGAGCAACTATCGAGCAAGAAACTCGTCGCTTGGTGGCAGAAGCTGGAAGTCGCGGTTTGATCCTTGGAGCAGACTGTACCGTGCCAGATGATTTCCAATTGGAACGCTTAGATTGGGTACGTCAAGCAGCTGTATTGTAAGAAGAAAGGAGAGGGAGATGAAAAAAATTAATATTTGGTGTTTGATGCTGGTAGCTTTATTCCTAGTCCTAGGACTCGCAAAAGTTGCTGCCGCTAGCAGTCAAGAGGAAAGCAAAAAGGATCCGGATGTGGAAAGACTGGAGAAAATTCCAGCCCATAGTCTCTCCCTCATTCGCCCGTCTGATCTAGCGGGCGTCCTGCTCCTAGAAGATCAGTGATAAAAAAAGATGAAGGGCTTGATAAAAAATATATATTAGTCAAATAAAAGTCCAAGTGTTAAGATAACTAGCAAGAAAAGAACAGAACGAGGTAAGAACATGTCCACAAAAAGAGAATTAGTTTTAAAAGCTTTCAGAGGGGAAGCGGTTGATCGTGTGCCAGTTGGATTTTGGCATCATTTTACAAGGGAAGATGAATGGTTGAAAGGATTCTCCAATCCAGAAATTATCGAAAAAAACCTGAAGGGTCATAAAAACTTCCTACACAAGGTCAAACCAGACTTTGTCAAACTCATGAGCGATGGCTACTTTGCTTATCCAAACCCAGCCATTCACAAAGGCCTTGAAAACATCTCAGACTTAGCAGGGATTGAACCGCTCGGAGCAGATCATCCATGGATCACAGAACAGGTAGAGCTTGTGAAAAAAATCCGGGCCGGTTTTGAAGAGGACATTGTAGCCATCTACAACATCTTTGCTCCAGTGACCTACTTCAAATGGTTGGTCGGAGAAGTGTCAGGTGGAGATGACTTGATCGCCAACTTTATCGATCAAGATGCAGCCACTCTTAAAAAAGTATTGGATACCATTGGCCAAGATATCGCAAGTTTGAGCCAACGAATCATCAAAGAAGCTGGAGCAGACGGGATCTACCTCAGTGTTCAAAGCATCCAAGATGCGCGTGTCAGTCAGGAAGTTTACAAACAAGTCATCGCGCCGAGTGAACTCCATGTCTTAGAGGCAGCCAATGAAGCTGGTGGCGTAAATATTCTTCATATCTGTGGCTACGAAGGAGCTCGCAATGATATCCATCTCTTCACAGACTATCCAGCCCCAGTCATTAACTGGGCAGTCGGACCAGAAGGCATCAGCCTAGCAGAAGGACGCGAAATCTTCGGTGGACGCACGGTTCTCGGTGGTTTTGAAAATGGCAAAACTGGTCTTCTCTACACAGGAGACAAGGCTGCCATCCAAGCAGAAACCAAACGCATCATCGCAGAGACAGGAACCACAGGCTTGGTCATCGGTGCCGATTGTACCATTCCAAGTGACATTGATGAAGAACGAATCGAATGGGTTCGTGAAGCTGCAGCAGAATAAGGAAAATAGAAAGCGAGAAAAGAGAATATGAGTAAAAAAACATGGATTATTGGTGGGGTGGCTGTTCTTGCCCTTGCAGGTGCAACGATTATTGGTCGAAGCTTGAACCACGCAAACGAAAGTAAAGGATCAACAGGATCTAATAAAGTAACAACCTTGAAAGTGGCCCATACTCAAAACTATGTGCCGTACGATTTCGTTGATGAAAAAGGGGAATCAGATGGCTATGAAGTAGCTGTGCTCAAAGCTATTGACGAAAAACTACCAGACTACAAGTTTGAGTACACTGGAACCAGTGACGACGATCTCTTGATCGGTCTAGAATCTGGTAAATACGATATCGGAACCAAAGGAGCTTGGTATACCGAAGAACGTTCCAAGAAATTTATCATTCCAAAAGAACCAATCGGTGCAAGTATCATTGGATTTACCGTACGGAAAGAAGATGCGGATAAATACAAGAACATCGATGACTTTGCTAAAGAAAAAGGAAAATTGGTTCCAATTTCACCACAAAATGCCCAATGGAATGTTATTAAAGAATACAATGAAAAGCATAAGGACCAACCAATCGAATTAACAGCTGCGGAATCTTTCAAAGTCGCAGATGCCTATGCTTGGGTTCTGGAAGGACGTTACGACGGCTTCTTTGACATCAAACTTTCCTTTGAAAAAGCTGTCACAGATAAAGATGGTTCTTACCACCAATATGCAGACAAACTTAGCTGGTTTGCCTACAAAGGAATTCCAACTTACCCATTGATTCATAAGGATAAGAAAAACGAAAAATTTGCGGAAGCCTACAGCAAGGCCATCAAAGAATTGGAAGAAGATGGGACGCTTGCTAAACTATCCGAAAAATATTTCGGTGAAGATGTCTTCAGTTATGTAGATAAAGAAAAATAAGATGAAACTGGGTGCGTATAGCCCCAGCTTCCTTATTTCTATACAGATACAGAAAGGAAAAGAAACATGGTCTCATACGACATTTCCAAGGTCTGGTCATTTCTTCCAACCTTGGTCCAAGCTCTGCCAGCGACCCTAGCTTTGATGGTGTTAACGACGCTTCTTGGTTCTGCATTTGGCTTGGTTTTGACTTGGGCACAAGTATCAGAAGAGAAGGTGGGAGCAGGTCTGGCAAAAGGCTATGTCTTTACCTTGCGTTGTACCCCTCCAATTGTCTTGCTCTTTTTGGTCTTTTATGGACTGCCCCAATTTTTGAACTGGTGGTTGGGCATCGACATTGACCACTGGTCCAAGTTTGTCTTTGTCCTGATTGCCATGTTTCTTCTCTTTGCGGCAATGATCTCCGAGGTCTTCAAGGCAGCCTATTTGGCCATTCCAAAGGGGCAGATGGAAGCGGGCTTGAGTATTGGCTTGACGCCAGCTCAAACCATTTGGCGGATTGTCCTTCCTCAAGCCTTTCGCGTGGCTCTTCCAAATATGACGACTGCTATCTTGAACCTCATGCGTGATGCCGCTTTGGCTTATACCATTGGCTTTATCGATATCATGGGAGCAGGTAACAACTTGATCAGCCGCAATCTTGGGAATTATTCCCTTGAGACGTATACAGCTGTAGCAGTGATCTACTGGGCAATTGCCCTTGTGATTTCCTTCTCCGCTCAACTCCTTGAAAAACGGCTCAGTGTAACAGAAAGGTAGCTTATGGATTTCAATTTTATTAGTAAAACATTTCTAGCCACCTTGGGTGGTGTTCCAGTGACCCTTCTGATCATGGTCGTATCGATTCTCTTGAGTTTTTTTCCAGCCCTCTTTTTGGCACTCGGCCAGATCTATAAGGTCAAAGGGGTTCGCAGTTTCTCAGTGGTTTACTTAGCTTTTATCCGCGCGACGCCTCCGATTCTCTTGATTCTCTTCTTTTATAGTCTCTTTCCCAGTCTCTTAAATAGCTTTTTTAAGAGCATAGGCAGTCACTTTAATGTCTTTGAGATCAATCCCATTTACTATGCCTTTATCATTTTTAGCTTGATGACAACAGGAAGTCTGGCTGAAATTCTCCGGTCAGCTATTCTGACGGTGGATAAGGGCCAGCTAGAAGCAGCGCAAGCCATTGGTTTGACCAACCGCCAAGCTTATATCCGCATTGTTTTTCCCCAAGCCCTGCGTGCGGCCCTGCCCAATCTGTGTAACCTGGTTATCAACTTGGTCAAAGGAACCTCCCTTGTCTTTGTCATGACCATCAAGGATATCACTGCCATTGCCAAGGTCGAAGCCTCTTATGGCTATCAATATTTTGAATCCTATTTAGTGATTTTTATTCTTTATATTGTCATTTGTGGGGTGATTCAGTGGGGATTCAATCGCTTAGAAAAACGCCTGACGATCGCATAGAAGAAGGAGAAATAAGAAGATGTTAGAAGTAGAACACGTATCGAAAAAATTTAAGGACCACCAAGTCCTGGTAGATGTCAATCTCAAGGTCAACCAAGGGGATGTCGTCGTTATTTTGGGTCCATCTGGATCAGGAAAAACAACCTTCCTTCGCTGCCTTAACCACTTGGAAAAGGCAGATACAGGCCACCTAACCTTAGGTGGAAAAGAATATGACCTCTCAAAACTCAGCAAAAAAGAGATTCTAGAAATCCGGCAAAAGACAGCCTTTGTCTTCCAGCATTATAATCTCTTCGCTAACAAAACAGCGCTCGAAAATATCTTAGAAGGCCTGGTTGTAGCCCGTAAGATTCCAAAAGAAGAGGCTATCCAACGGGCAGAATCAGCCCTTGAAAAAGTTGGTCTTCTTGCTTATAAGGATTACTATCCTTCTCAATTGTCAGGTGGCCAGCAGCAGCGGATCGGAATCGCGCGTGCCATCGCAGTGAAACCAGACGTGATCTTGCTAGACGAGCCAACTTCAGCGCTAGACCCAGAGTTGGTAGGGGATGTACTTGGTGTTATGAAGCAACTGGCCCAAGAAGGAGTGACCATGGTTGTGGTGACGCATGAGATGGGCTTTGCGCGTGATGTGGCCAACCACGTCATCTTTATGGATGGCGGACACATCATCGAAGAAAACGAACCGCATGAATTCTTCAACAGTCCAAAAGAAGAACGAACCAAACAATTCCTTTCACGGATTCTATCCGATGCAACCTACAGTGTCGAATACATGATTTAATAAAAGACACACCTAGTAAGGGTGTGTTTTTTAGTCTGGAAAAAATTTTTAAAAAAATGTAAAAAATTATGTAAAAAAGTGTTGACAAAAAATCCAGTCTACTTTATAATAATTTATGTAAACAAAAAGAGGTTGGGGAAATCTCCAGAGTTTACAGGATCAATAGTGGAAAGGAGATGGTGAAATGCTATTTCCAAAATATAGAAAACTAATTGATAAAAGAAGAAATACAAGATCCTAGCCCTCGAGGCTATTCATTTAAAAGTAAAATAAAATTATGTAAAAAACGTAAAGTAGCCAAATCGGCTACTCATTTTCAAGAATAAATTAAAATTATGTAAACTAGAGGTAACAACTATGAATAACAACTTTAACAATATGGATGATCTTTTCAATCAACTAATGGGAAACATGGGTGGTTTTCGTTCTGAAAGCCGTCGCTATATGATCAACGGTCGTGAAGTGACACCGGAAGAATTCGCTATTTACCGTCAAACTGGACAACTTCCAAATGAAGGAAGCGAGCAAGTGCAACACCAGCAAGGTAAAGGAATGAAACAAGATGGGATCCTTGCGAAGCTCGGCCGCAACTTGACTGAAGAAGCCCGTGAAGGAAAATTGGATCCGGTCATCGGACGCAACAAAGAAATTCAAGAAACAGCTGAAATCTTGTCTCGTCGTACCAAGAATAACCCTGTCCTTGTAGGGGATGCGGGTGTTGGTAAGACAGCTGTTGTAGAAGGATTGGCCCAAGCTATCGTGAACGGTGATGTTCCAGCAGCCATCAAGAACAAAGAAATCATCTCCATCGATATTTCTGGTCTAGAAGCTGGTACACAATACCGTGGTAGCTTCGAAGAAAATATCCAAAATATGATCCAAGAAGTCAAAGCCATGGGCAATGTCATCCTCTTCTTTGACGAAATCCACCAAATCCTTGGTGCTGGTAGCACAGGGGATGGTCAAGGATCAAAAGGTCTTGCGGATATCTTGAAACCAGCTCTTTCACGTGGGGAATTGACCGTGATTGGGGCAACGACTCAAGATGAATACCGCAACACTATCTTGAAAAATGCAGCTCTTGCACGTCGTTTCAACGAAGTCAAGGTCAATGCTCCATCTGCTGAAGATACCTTCAAGATTCTCCAAGGAATCCGTGAATTGTATCAACAACACCACAATGTTGTCTTGCCAGATGAAGTCTTGAAAGCAGCGGTTGATTATTCTGTTCAATACATTCCACAACGTAGCTTGCCGGATAAGGCCATCGACTTGGTCGATGTGACAGCTGCTCACTTGGCAGCACAACACCCAGTGACAGATGTCCATGCTGTGGAACATGAAATTGAAGAAGAAAAAGCGAAACAAGAAGCTGCAGCTGCTAAAGAAGATTACGAAGCAGCCCTTAATGCAAAAATTCGGATCGAAGAATTGGAAAAACAAATTGCAAACCATACAGAAGATCACAAGGTGACTGCAACTGTCAATGACGTAGCAGAGTCTGTCGAACGGATGACTGGTATTCCAGTATCACAAATGGGTGCAACTGATATCGAACGCTTGAAAGATATGGGTCACCGTTTGCAAACCAAAGTTATCGGTCAAGACAAGGCTGTTGAAGCCGTTGCCAAAGCGATCCGTCGGAACCGTGCAGGCTTTGACGAAGGAAACCGCCCAATCGGTAGCTTCCTCTTCGTAGGTCCTACTGGTGTCGGTAAGACTGAGTTGGCTAAACAATTGGCCCTTGATATGTTTGGTACTAAAGATGCCATCATCCGTTTGGACATGTCAGAATACAGCGACCGTACAGCCGTGTCTAAATTGATCGGTACAACTGCCGGTTATGTCGGTTACGACGACAACAACAATACTTTGACAGAACGTGTTCGCCGTAATCCATACTCTATCGTCCTTCTTGACGAAATTGAAAAGGCTGACCCTCAAGTCATCACCCTCCTTCTTCAAGTCTTGGATGATGGTCGTTTGACTGACGGTCAAGGAAACACCGTCAACTTCAAGAATACCGTAATCATCGCTACTTCAAATGCTGGCTTTGGGTACGAAGCCAACTTGACAGAAGATGCGGACAAACCAGAACTCTTGGATCGTTTGAAACCATTCTTCCGTCCTGAATTCTTGAACCGTTTCAACGCTGTCATTGAATTCTCACACTTGAGCAAGGAAGACCTTTCTAAGATTGTTGACTTGATGTTAGTAGAAGTGAACAAAACTCTTGCTAAGAAAGACATCGACTTGACAGTGAGCGATGCGGCCAAAGAATACATGACCGAAGAAGGCTATGATGAAGTCATGGGCGTACGTCCACTCCGTCGGGTGGTTGAACAACAAATCCGTGACAAAGTGACAGACTTCCACTTGGATCACCTCGATGCGAAACACTTATTAGCGGATATGGAAGATGGAGAATTGGTTATTAAAGAGAATACAAACTCAGAAGAATAACTAGGATATCTAGCACCATAACCGAGAGAAAATCAGTTATAAAAAAAAGGCTAAGAAGAAATTCTTAGCCTTTTTTATGTCAACAAAAAAAATATATAATGTATAGTTTTATCGTTTTTTTTCCCAGAAAGTGAAAAATGATAAAAATTAGGTATGTTTTTTCATGAATTGATGCTAAATACAGCATGAAAATGCCTTGGGAAGCGATTCTGTCAATAATTTTGTGTAAACACTCAAGTAAAGTTGCGGAGTGTTAATCAAATAAGCTTTCAAGTGTGTCA